>NZ_VFJA01000003.1:0-330082 GCF_006385165.1 Streptococcus symci
AGGTGTGAAATCCGTCCGTGCCCGTGTCACCAATATTGTCAATGAATTACCAGAAAAAATCACAGTCGAAGAATTCCGTGACTTACTCTTGGAATACATGAAAAAAGAGTATCCAGAGATGACTGAATATGTTTTTTCTGAACAAGAATTGGCTGAAATTAACCGCATCAAGGATACTAAGTTTGGTACTTGGGACTGGAACTACGGTAAATCACCTGAATTTAACGTCCGTCGTGGAACAAAATTTACCAGTGGTAAGGTGGAAGTCTTTGCTAACGTTACTGAATCAAAAATCCAAGATATCAAGATTTATGGTGACTTCTTTGGTATTGAAGATGTTGCTGCAGTAGAAGATGTCCTTCGTGGAGTGAAATACGAACGCGAAGATGTCCTCAAAGCGCTAGAAACCATTGATATCACACGCTACTTCGCTGGTATTAGCCGTGAAGAAATCGCTGAAGCGGTAGTTGGATAAAATAAAAAGAAGTTGGTTGTAGGACCAGCTTCTTTTTTAAAATTATATATTACATAATTTATTTTATGTATTTTATGTATTTTATGTATTTCATAAACTATCTAGAGCATTCTTTTGTTCATCATTGACGATATGGGTATAGAGATCAGTGACTTGTGTGCTGGCATGTCCTAGCTGATGACTGACCAAAACTTGCGATTTAGTGGCATCATAGAGCCTAGTTGCTAGGGTATGTCGTAGTTTATGGGGTGTTACACGGACTTTGAAGTCCTCAGAGTACTTAGCAACCATTTTCTCAACGCTGGAAGCATCGATACGATTAGGAACACCTCTGTAGAGAGTCAAAAAAAGGGCTGTATCTGTTTTTTCCGTCTTATAGTGTTGATTTCGAATGGCCAGATAATTCTCTAAATAAGGCTTGGCGAAGGCAGCGACATTGACCGAGTCACGTTTGCCACCTTTTCTTGTAACGTCAATAACCATCATTTTGAGGTTGAGATCCCTTAGATCCAGATTAACAGCTTCAGATAAACGGACACCAGAAGCCAAGAGAAGGGCAATAATAGCCAAATCACGTTCTTTATTTTTGTTGAATGATGAGAGAGCGCGATTTGAAAGTTGTTGTGGGTACTCTTGGTCGATATAAGTTAGAAAACCTTCTGTTTCATCACCTAGAAAGAGTTTTTGCTTGATGTTTTCAGCTCTGGCAGCAAGTGTTTCTTTCTTTTTCTTGGTTGAAACTTTCTTCATTACATTACGATAGAAATAAGGTTCCCCTTGATCGTTTTCAACCTCCTCGGTCAGATACTTGTAAAGACTAGAAAGTGCTGACAAAGTCCGATTGATAGTTGTCTGTGAAACACCTTGCTTTGTTGTATTAGCATTCAGCAAAGGACGTTCACGTAGGTAAAGGATAAAGGATTCCATGTCTTTCTTAGACATATTTTCCAAGACAGATAAAGAAATATCAGATATTTTATCGGCGTTTGAGATACCAGACTCTAAAACCCAGCTGAAAAATCGATCATATTCCTTGAGGTATTCGTACAAGGTTGTAAAACTATAGGGGACAGCAAGCTTAGATTGGTAGTATTCAAGAACATACCAGGGCATGATTTGTTTTAGTTTGTCGATTCGTTCCAGTAAGATTTCACGTTTCATGTATTTTCTCCATAAATAAGTCTACTAGTAGTATAGCATAGGCTTATATATTTTTCAAGAAAATTATAGTTTTTCGGAAAGATGTTGTAGAGGACATAGATGCAAAGAAAACTATATAACCATACGAAAAATTCTTCTTTATACATCATCATACTTGACTAACATATTAGGTATTTTTGTTTCAAGACTTTTGCGGACTTTTCCTTGTATTGCAGTGTCCATTTGGCTGTTAATACTTGTTATTGTTGCTTTAGTATCTCTTGCAATTGTTTTCGATTTTTGGTCAAAACTTTCTTTTATTTGATTTTTAGCGGTCTTTGCCAATTGGCATTGAGCCAGAATACGATTTCTTTCCATCATTCGATACATTTGTTTTAGAGCGTATTGGTATTCTTCATCAGTATAGTACTCATTCATTGGTGCTTGCATAATTTCTCCTTAGTTTTTGATATTCTTCATCTAAGATATTTTTTCTTTGTCGAAATTTTTTATCTATTTTTTCTTTTTCTTCTTCCAGTTTTATTTCATTAGTTCTATAAACTTGGTTAGAATGATATCTCAAATTTTCTATCTCTGTAAAGTACTCTCTAACACAATCAGCTGGTGATGAAAACTTTCTTAATACTAGGCACATTTTATCAGCTTCTTCGTTCATGATCTTTTCTAATCTTACAGAACGTTCCTCTAATTCTAGTGTCTTTTTCTCTAACTTTTTCTTTTCCAGATAGTATTGTTCTTCGAGGTTAAGAATTTCCCTCTCTTTTTGCCTAATAGCATCCCATTTTACATTTCTGCTTTCCATTGTCTGAACTCCTTAGCAAATTGTGTGTCTGTTGCTACTGTTTTTTCGATGACTCCCTGTAATTGTTTATCTAACTGTTCAAATGCTTGGGCGGGAGCATTCATCTTAGCGACTATTTGATCCGTTTCTGCCTGAAAAGTATCGATAAACTGTGCTTGAGTGATACCTTGGCTAGCGAAAAGGCTTTCAACTTCATAGGGAGCCAAGGCTGTGTAGCTTGTAAAATCGATTTTTGACCAAATTTCTTGTAATTCTTGATTGGCGTTTTTGGCTAAGGCGCTCACTTCATCAGCTCCAGTTCTTGCTGCTGTAGCCATAGATGATGATAGGATAGAACCTTGAGCTGCATCTAGGTATATTTCCTCAGAGCTACTAATACCACCTGATGACCATTTTGATTTCAAGTCCTTGTAATGAGCCATTTCTCGGAGACTGTTGGCATAAGCTCGATAAACACCACTAATTAAGGGTTTTCCACCTTTACCATCAACAACTTGACCTGTTACAGGATCAAACTCCCAATCATCGATATTGTGGCTAGTTCCGTCCAGCCAGTATATTGTATCAGGCATTTTTAAGAAAGACTTATTAAACCATTCGGGGTGATTGAAATCATTGATAACGACAACATTATCAGACTTTCTACGATAATCAATAAACATAGCTGGATTTTTGTCTATGAATGCTTTTTCGTCATTAGAAAGTGAAAGATAATAAAACCAAGCATTGAAGGTAGTCGTAGGGATGTGGTATTTAGCTCCTACCTTTAGCATATAAGAGCCTTGTGAATAACCCGATAGATGACTAACTTCATATCTGGGATCGTCCATGATTTCTTTTACGAAACGGTCCGCTACAAAATATTGGGGTGACAAAGATGTATCTCTTTCTACCAGCGCTGTAGAGATGTCAATCTTAGTAGAACTCCCTGGATCAGTCCCTGCAGCAATCACAGATACACTTTTATAATCCGGTTTGCCGTTGACCATCGGAGCTACCGCCAAACCATCAAAACCTGTCCCTGGGTCAGACTTAGTCGCAATGACACGGAATTCTTGACCATCGGAGGTAGTTATAGTGTTGGTTTCACCCTTTTTTAACTCGTTATCTGATTTAGCAGTAACAATGTTTGTTCGGTTTTCTTTACGCTGTGCGAACTCAGTATTAACACTGTAAACATTCGGACCTTGATTCAATTCATTAAGTTGTTTGTCTGTATACACGTATTTATTCATCATAGCTCCCCTTCTGAACCATTAGAATATTTAACTTTAACTTTTGACTTAGTAGAACCTCGCTTAGAATTTAAAAAATGTTGAAATTCTTCATCATCCTTATTATATACTCCAATCCTAATTTTATTCGAGTTTATATCAAAAGCTAAAACATGTTCTTTAGATGTTCCATCAAAAAATTTTAGTTTCACATCCGCCCCCCAAGCGTCTGAAGGAATTGAGCTGTACGATGGATTCGTAATCGTTACCTCCTCAATCCCTTCATAGGAATTCTTTAAAGCATTAACCAGACTTACTTCATATTCTCTATTTCGACGCTCTTCTTGAGACTTCCCTAACATACTAAACACAAAAACACCTCCTGTTGTGATGGCTACGAGTAACAAAACGATTAGTAGTCTTATATATCTTTTTTTATTGCTGGAATTATTCATTTAAGTTGTTCTCCTTTTTCTTATTATACTATAAGATTAGCCTATATTACACTATAATAAGAAAAAGTTGTTTTACATCTGTCAATATTAGTAGGACTCTCTGAATCCGTTCCTGTAGCAATCACAGCTACATTTTTATAATTTGGTTCACCGTTGACAATTGGTGCAACCGCTAGTCCATCAAAACCTGTTCCTTTGTGAGACTTAGTCGCAACAACACGGAATTCTTGACCATCGGAGGTGGTTATAGTGTTGGTTTTTTCTAAATTATCAGAAGATATATTATCAATGAGATTTGAATTGACATAAGTTCTACCGTTACGCTTTGCGAATTCAAGGTTTACACTATATACAGCATAATCCCGATTTAAATTGTTTAACTGCTCGTCTGTATAGGAAAATGTCATCATTGTTCTCCTGTGCTATTATCTGAATATGTAACAATTACTTTTAAGTCGGTCACTCCTTTGTAATTGTTAAGGAATTGCCTTTTCTCATTGGTCAATGATCCTTGATAATTCTTTTTATCATTAAGTCCATGACCTATCCTATAGTTAGTTTTTCTTTCATCATTAAATTTGATTTCTACATCACAAGACCATGAACCTGGAGGGTTTGTGTAGTTTGGATTGGAAATCTTAATCTCCTTAATCCCTTGGTAGGAATTCTTTAAGGAATTTACCAAACTGACTTCGTACTCTCTATTCCGACGCTCTTCTTGGAATTTCCCTAACATGCTAAACATAAAAACACCTCCTGCTGTGATGATTGCGAGTAACAAAACGATTAGTAACCTTTTATGACTCTTTCTGATGCTGGAATTATTCATTTAAGATTTCCTCCTTTTTCTACTTGAAAACTCTTCATTTATAATATAAATAGCAAAATCTTGGTTTAAATGATTCAATTAATTATCAGTATAATTAAATACCATTATTGCTCTCCTGTTTCATCATTTGAATATTGCACTAAAACAGTAGATTCTGTTTTACCAATGTGTTTTTTTAGTTTCAACCATTGTTGATTAATTTCCTCATCAGTATTTCCTTTCATAAGGCCATCGTGGTTTTCTTTATAAGTTAATCTGTGATTAATTCCATAAGTTATCATTTGATTATCACTGAACTTTATTTCAATATCACAAGACCATGATCCTGGCTTCTCACTATAATAAGGTTCCGTAATCTTGATCTCTTCTATCCCTTCATAGGAATTCTTTAAAGCATTCACCAGACTGACTTCGTACTCTCTATTCCGATGTTCTTCTTGAGATTTCCCTAACATGCTAAACATAAAAATACCTCCTGCTGTGATGATTGCGAGTGACACAACGATTAGAAGCCATTTATGACTTTTTTTGATGCCAGTATTACTCATTTAAGCTTTCCTCCTTTTCTCATTATACTATAACCTAGAATAATTTAATCATTTTTTATAATATATTATAATATTTCTAACAAGAAAAAACCGATCTCATTACTGAAAATCGGTTTTCTAATATATTTAATTAAGAAATTTATTTTGTACATAACATAAATTATGTACAAAACTCCTACAACAACAAATCCTTGACTTTCCCAATTTCACTTTTTGGAATCACTAGATGAATCATATCACCGAGATACATTCTGGTTGAACCGTTAACGGTTTGGCTTTTTCCATTATGAACTTGGGTTGTGATAAGGACATTGTGTGGTAAATTGAGTTCGTGTACTTGTTTCCCAGCAATTTTGTCTGATACAGGAATTTCAATAAGGGTAACTTCTCCTTCATCTGATGCTTCTTCAGGCAGCATTTTTTCCAACATAGCTTCATAGACTGGTGCACCCTTGAGTAGATCCATGATGATGTAGGCAACCAAGGTCACTAATCCAAGTGGCATGAGGTTGCGAATGTCGCCTACCATCTCGGTTACCAGAATCATGGCAGTTAAGGGAGCTTTAGATATTGCTCCAAAATAGCCACTCATTCCTAGAATAACAAATATAGGGAATTGCTCCTGACTGACAAGTCCAATATTCACACAAATGACACCAACTAGGGCACCAAGTAAGGAACCTAGCGCTAAAATTGGTAGGAAAATTCCTCCTGGAAGGCCACTTCCATAACTAATCATGCTCCAAACAAAGCGAATCAAAAAGTAAACTAATAGAACTTGGAAACTAAAATCTTGTTCAGTTAAGGAAAGAACCAGCTGATTTCCACCACCAAGGATTTGGGGTAAGAAGATTCCGACTGGTATGATGAGGATGAAGGCAAGAATCGGATAATAAGCTCTATCCAAACGGATTTTTTGACCAATCCAATCATAAACTTTACCAACATTGAGTACAGATTTCTCATAGAGAAAACCGGAAAGCCCGAGAAAAACTCCCATAAGGAGGTAAATCCAATACTGGTCTAGGGTCATGAGTGGGATGTTGTCTGGCATGTCCAGTACGGGTGTTAAGCCAAATATGAGTAGTGAGACAAAGTTTGCTACGAGACTAGCTGCGAGAGTAGATACCCAGAAAAAGCGTGAAAAATGGTGATAAACTTCTTCTACCACAAAGAGAAGTCCTGCAATCGGTGCATTAAAGGCTGCAGCTAAACCAGCGGCAGCTCCACTAGCAATCAAGGAGCGTTCCTCTACTGGACTGGATTTGAGCCATTTGGCAATTCCTTTACCACCGACTGCTCCAAGTTGAATACTTGGTCCTTCACGCCCCAGCATAAGGCCACTAGCAATAGCCAAAATTCCTAGAATATATTTTTTCCAAAGTACGCCCCACCAGTTGAGGGTCATGAGACCCTTTAATTCAGCTTCGACTTGAGGAATTCCTGAACCTTTGATGTCTTTTTCTGACCGAGTTAATTTCGCACTGAGCCAACAAACTATTAAATAAAATAGACCAATGATAAAAAGATTGCGCACTAGGTGCGCTTGATCTTGATAAAGTCCTTGTATCAGGTGGAAGCCTTTTTCGATTAAGAAACGAAAGGATCCAACGATAATTCCAACGACAAGACCGACGATGATTCCTCGTCCAACTTGGGATAATATAGTACTTGAGGCAAAGGCAAATTCTTTCTTGGAGCTGAGTGTTTCTGACTGTTCCTCCATAATCATTCCTTCTAACTTAACTTTCTTTTTCTCCTAAAACCAGTGATTTAACGGGTTCAAAGCTGGTTCGGTGAATTGGGGTAACTCCTAGTTTTGTGAGGCCTTCCAGGTGTTTAACTGTTCCATATCCTGCATTAGCAGTAAAGTCATAGCCAGGGAACTGCTGATCGTATTCCTTCATCAATTCATCACGTGTCACCTTGGCTATTATAGAAGCTGCTGCAATGGAGAGGGAATTAGCATCACCTTTGATGATGGAGGTTTGTGAAATGGGTAATTCCAGTTTCATGGCATCTATCAAAAGGTGCTCAGGTTGAGGACTGAGCTGGGATATTGCTTCCTGCATGGCCAGTTTGGTTGCTTCATAGATATTGACTTGGTCGATGACCTGATTATCCATGATACCAATGCCGATTGATAAGGCTTGATCTTGAACGGCTTGATAAATTTCTAGATGTTTCTTTTTAGGAATTTTCTTGCTGTCGTTGAGGCCTCTAATCTTACAATTTTTAGGCAAAATAACGGCTGCAGCAACTACTGGCCCAGCCAGAGGACCTCGACCGACCTCATCAACACCTGCAATTAAGGTCAATCCTTGTTTGTAAAGTTCTTTTTCGTAGGAAAGCATGGATTCCAAACGACGATCCTCATTCAATTCAGCCTGAATGGCTTTTTTACGCTTGCTGATTTCCTTTTGAACTCCTGAGCGATTATCCTTTTCAAGCTCTAAAAAAACAGGGTTATCTAAGTCCTTGACTGTAGCAAGGAGTTCTTTGATTTCTTTAATCGTCTCCATCGAGGTCTTCCAATGTATCTAAGGTATAGTTACCGAGTTTGCCGTCGCGGACTTCCTTCACGAAGAGACTGTAGAAACGGTCATAGTCGTCACGGAAACCGAGGGCGCGGGTCATATCCATAATAATAACAGGCGCTTCTTCCTCGATTTTCATCTGTTTGAAGCGTTCAGCCAGCTTTTCTGGATAATGTTCTTTGAAATAATTGAGGCCAAAAATAGTTACCTCGTCCATAGGAAGCAACTGGTCTTTAATAGCTCCCGTTAAGGCTAACTTAAGCGCAACAGTTTCATCTTCAAACTTAGGCCAAAGAATCCCTGGCGTATCCAAAATTTCCAGGTCTTTATTGGTTTTGAGCCATTGTTGTCCCTTGGTAACACCTGGTTTATTGCCGACAACGGCAATTTTCTTACCAGCTAAACGGTTCATAAGAGTGGATTTACCAGCATTTGGAATCCCGATAATCATGGTACGTAAGGTTTCAATTTTAATCCCACGTTCTTTCTGGCGAGCAATCTTATCAGCCATGAGCTTTTTAGCTGCATCTGTTACAACTTTTACAGTCACTTGCTCTTTGGAGTTGATAGCTAGAGTCTGGATTCCCTTTGATTCAAAATACTGACGCCATTCCTTGGTCATTGCTGGATCGTCCAAGTCCGCCTTGTTTAAAATCAAGAGTTTTGGTTTGTCACCGACAATTTTGGTCAACATAGGATTTTGACTAGATAGAGGTAAGCGTGCATCCACCAAAATCGTTACAAAATCAACAAATTTTAAATTTTCCTGCACCTGTCGACGAGCTTTGGACATGTGACCAGGAAACCATTGAATAGTGGCCATAATATATCTCCTTCGGATTGAAAAAACTGTAAAAACGTTTTCTTTCTTATCCTCTATTCTATCATAAATTATTCTTTTTTGCACAAGCTTTTATTTGTAATAGCTACTTTTTAAAAGAAGACTGATTTCAACCCCACTTGATTTGTATATTAACCTTATATAAAATTCTATATCTTATATATTTAGTTTTAGATGAGTATTCGAGATAAAAATGGGACTATACAATTTGTCAAAATTCCTTCTATCCAGCTTTCCTGTGCTGAGGATAGAATGTCTGTCTGGAGGCTTTCTTTTAGAAAATCTCGAACTTGTTCTGGTGCGATTTCAAACTCAAAGGCTTTCATTTTATAGAAAAAGTCGAGCAGATGGTCTGACAGATATTCAGTTGAAAATGGCACTTCTCCACTTTTTCGATATTCTAATAAGAGCCTAGAAAATCGAGCTTTTTCTTCAGGAAGCTCACGAAAATAGGAATTGAGGAGCCAGGTCTGCTTCTGCTTTCTTTCAATTGGATCCTGAATAGCAATTCGTTGGTCTTTTTCCAACTCTTTTTGGTATTGTTTGGCCTTGACAGCCCGTTCTGTACGATTTTTACCAAAAAGTATTTTCTCCCACTTGCGTTCTTCTTGGGTTAAGGTTTCTGTAAAGCCAAAGTAGTCTTGATAGGCACGCTCTGCTGGTCCCATGGCTAGTACCAGATTGTCTGCATATTGTTTGGCGATTCTATCTCTTTTCTTGCGCTCTTTCTCTGCCTGGATACGGAGTTCCTGTTCGTAGTCAATTTTTTCCTTTCCTAGCTTGACAAGGTAGAGGTGGTCATCTGATTTGCCAAGTAAAAAGGGTTTGATACACTTTTCAAGGACTTCTTCCATCCGAGCCTTCTTCTTGGGCTCTGCCTTGGTCCAACTTCCTCCTTGAAAGACTTCTAGGAAGAGCTGGTAGTCTTTCTCAGGTGAGAACTGATTGCCACGATTGGGTTTAAAAACACCTTTTTCCCAGAGCCATTTTAGAAGACGCTCGTCAAAGTCACTCTTATTGACTTTGATTTTTTCCTTTTTCTGGGCTTTTCTGGTTAGATTTTCAACCTTTCTGAGCAGTTTTTCTTCCTCTTCCAGTTGCTGGTCAAGGGTCAATCGATGAAAGTGTCTGACGCAGTCGCTACCAATCGGAAAGAGGCGTTGACCTGTGACACCGTTAAAGAGTTCGTAGGCGTATTTGATAGCATTTCCACAGACACAATTGCTACGGCCAATACCATTAAAAATCAAGGAAACTTCATTCCATTCCTTGGTAGCTTGTTCCCAAGTATCAGCTTTTGAAGCCTGTAAAACCGCATCGTGCAGGGATTTTCTAACTGGAAGTGTCATGAGGTCTCCTTTCTAGATTATACTTTTACAACCTGAACCTCGTCTTTACCGAGTAAAATCAAGTATTTCTCAATATTTTCAATCGAATAGGCTCGAGATAAAGCCTCTCCATAAAGGGCTAACTGACCACGATAGCGATCAATGAGTTGACTTGGATCATCATAGCGGTCGGTCTTGTAGTCGAACAGAACGATTCTATCCTTATAAAGTAGATAGCCGTCCAAGATACCACGCACAACGAAGTCTTCCTGACTCTTTTGGTCTTTTTTGAGCATAGAAAAGGGTTGCTCGCGGTAGAGATAGTCGGTATTGGCGAGAATTTCCTGACCGAGTGCTGTGTCAAAGAATGCAAGAATTTTCGAAAGATTAATCTTGTCTCTGACAGCTGGGCTGGTTTGAACTTGTTTGAGAGTTTCTGTCAGGCTAGCAAGCGTTGGTCTCTGACTGAGGTCAATTCTCTGCATCAGTTCGTGGGTAGCACTCCCAATCTCAGCTCCTGTTACTTTTTCTTTGGTTGAAAAATCTGGCAAATCAAAGTTGATTTTCTTGTCTACTGACTTGCCTTGACCTGCAATCTCGACACCATCCATATCCATAACTGGTTCGTAGAATTTCTTGATTTGACTTGGGGTTTGAACACTAGGAAGTTCAATGGCTGCGCGGTGAAGAGTATTATAGACTTCAACCTCTTTCAGCATTTCAAGGGCTTCTTTGATGGTTTCTGACTGACGATTGTCTACTTGGGAGCTATCTTGGAGAGGACTTTTGTTTTCCAACTGACCGATAGCTTCTGTAGTCAGCTGATCTTCACCAACAAAACGATAGCTAAAGTTGAGATGATCCTTGGCAAATACTTTACTGATAGCCCAAATCCAATCTTGGAAATTCTTGGCTTGAAGTCTAGTGTTGCTGTTTAGTTTTCCATTTTTAGCTGCTGGGTATTCCTTGGCTTCCAGCTTTTCACGAGAACCCTTACCGATAAGATAAAGCTTTTTCTCAGCCCGTGTCATAGCAACATACAGTAGACGCATTTGCTCTGAATAGCTTGCCAGCTGTAATTCTTCTTCGTTCTGTCTATAGGTCAGACTAGGAATGGAGAGTTTGATGGTTTTAGGATAGTAGTCTTCTACTGCTCCTGTCTCTATTTTGGCAATATATTTGACACCAATACCATTCTGACGACTGAGAATGACTTCTGACATGCTGTCTTGCTTGTTAAAGTCTTGATCCATATTGAGGATAAAGACGTAAGGAAACTCCAGCCCTTTACTCTTGTGGATGGTCATGAGCTCTACTGCATCTTTTGGCGGTGCGACAGCCACGCTTGCCAAATCGTGCTGGGCTTCTAAAACTTGGTTAATCATACCAATAAAACGAGACAAGCCCTTGAAATTGCTCTTTTCAAATTGATCTGCTCTCAAAGCTAGTGCGTAGAGATTGGCCTGTCTAGCAGGACCATTTGGCAAAGCACCCACATAATCATAATAAAAACGGTCGTTGTAAATCTTCCAAATCAAGTCATAGAGGGAGTGGGTTTTGGCATACAAGCGCCAAGAATCCAAGATATCCATGAATTGATTTAGCTTATCAGCTAGTGTTGAGTGAATTAACTCTTTCTGGCTTGTCACCATTTTTTGTGAATTGACCAGTTTTTCATAGAGATTTTCTTGGACTTTATTCTCTGCTTTCTGAAGGGACAAACGTGCTAACTCGTCCTCGTCAAAGCCAAACATTGGAGACTTCAAAAGGGCAACCAAGGCATAGTCTTGAAGAGGATTGTGAATGACACGAAGGGTGTCTAGCATGACTTGCACTTCTAGAGATTGTAGGTAATTGTTCTGCTCTCCGTCAGTTTTGACAGGAATTCCGTACTCAGACAGGGCGAGGAGAATCTGATCATTACGACTGCGGCTGGAGGTCAGAAGGGCGATTTCTTTAAAGGCAACACCTTGTTCCTGATGAAGTTTAAGGATTTCCTTGATAACTAAGCGCATTTCCCCTGTTAATTTCGTTTCTGCTTGGCTCTCTTCTTCCTCACCTGTGTCATCCTTATCGTAGAGGAGCAATTCTGCCTTGTTGTCTGGATTGGGAGTCAGTTTGGTATTGGCAAAAACAAGCTGGTGCATGTTATCATAGTTGATTTCGCCGACCTCTTGGTCCATAAGGCGTTCAAAAACATCATTGGTTGCTGACAGCACTTCTGAACTACTACGGAAATTTTCCTTCAGGAGAATCAGCTTTCCTTCTTGGGGATTTTGCGCATAGCGTTGGAACTTTTCATTGAAAATCTGCGGGTCTGCCTGACGGAAACGGTAGATGGACTGCTTGATATCTCCAACCATAAAGCGATTGTGACCATTCGACAGCAATTCCAACATCCGTTCTTGAATGTGGTTGGTGTCCTGGTACTCATCAACCATGACTTCGTAGAAACGTTCTTGATAAGCCTCACGAACTTGCGGGAAATTCTCTAAAATCTCAATAGTGTAATGGCTGATATCAGCGAATTCAAAGGCATTTTCCTGACGTTTACGCTGACGATAAGCCTCCACAAAATCGCTCATGAAAGATTGGAAGGTTTTAGCTAATCCCCATGTTTCTTGATGGAAACGTTCTTGATAGTCGAGAATGGTTATCTGGTCTGACAGTTGTCCTAGTTTAGCAAACTGGGCTTTTCTTTCTTCGTTGTAAGCATCAGCCAGGGGCTTCAAATCAGCCTTACGACTGGCATTAGTCAGAGCCCGACCATTTTTCTCTTTCGAAATGGCGACAACACGCGCAAGCACTGCTTGATAAGCCTGACCATCGGATTCTTGATTTAAGGAGCCAATCTCATCCAGAATTAATTGAACACTTTCTAGATAAGCAGCCTTTGGAAACTCCTTGGCATCGTTATCCAGATGATAACGGAAAAAGCTTTCCAAATCCCAAAGTGCCTGCTTGATTTGCTCAGTCAGTTTTTCTTTTTCACTGGTAAAATCAGCTTTTTCAAAGCCTTTTAGGAAAGACTCGCTCAGCCATTTCTGAGGATTGCTGGTGGATTGGATGAAATCATAGATTTTATAGACCTGCTGGCGCAGACCTCTTTCATCCTTGCCACGCCCAGCAAAATTTTTCAGCAAATGACTAAAGGTCTCTTTCTGTTTGCTTTGGTAATGGGCTTCAAAGACCTCATGGAATACTTCGTTTTTTAGAAGGAGTTGCTCGCTTTGGTTTTGTAAAATCCTGAAATTAGGCGCAATATCAAGCAGATAACCATGTTTGCCAAGGAATTTTTGTGTAAAAGAGTCCATGGTTCCGATGGCTACGTTGGGTAGGTCTGCCAACTGGCGACCCAAGTGTTGTTTGAGGTCAACATCGATACTTTCTTGGATTTGTTGGCTGATTTTTTTCTCTAAACGTTCTTTAAGCTCTGTGGCAGCCTTAACGGTAAAGGTTGAGATAAAGAGTTGACTGATTTCCACTCCACGCGCTAATTGGTCCAGAATACGCTCGGCGATGACAAAGGTTTTACCAGAACCAGCCGACGCTGAGACAAGGATATTTTGACCAGAAGTGTAGATGGCTTCGATTTGTTCGGCAGTTTTCTTTTGTTCCTTGCTCGAATTTGCTTCTACTTCTTGCAATTTTTGAATTTCCTTCTCAGTTAAAAAGGGAATAGGCTTCATCGATTCAACTCCTCTCTTATTTTTTCAAACCAAGCTTGCTTGAGCTTTTCTCCGACCAGACGCTTGCCATCAGTTAAGTCCAACTTTTCTAGAAAACGAGCTTGGCCCAAGTGGTAATTGGCTTCAAATCCTGTGATGGCTTGGTGTTGCTGGACGTATGGGGCAATGCTTCTGCCATTTTCGGTATAAGGATTAATGGCGAACCGGCCTGCTAAAATCTTCTCAGCTGCTTTCTTGTAAAGTTGTGCATTGTAGTCCAGTAGGAGCTGGAATTCCTCATCTGTCAGTTGATTGGCTTTGTTTTTGTTATAAAATTCGCCTAAATGACTGCTTTCTTTTTCTAAAAAGAGGCCTTGGTATTTCATAGACTTGCTGGCTTCTACTACTGCACCTGACAGATTTTTAACGGCCATCAGAGATTGGACAGGTTCAGCCATTTCCAAGTACATGGCACCGAAAAAATTCTCCTCCCCTTCTCTTTTTAGGGCAGCTAGGTAGGTTGGTAACTGGGAATTGAGCCCATTAAAGAAATGAGGAAACTGGAACTGGGTCAGACTGGACTTGTAGTCTACTACTCCTATCGATCCATCCGCTTTCAAACGGTCAATGCGGTCAACCTTACCTCGTACAAAGACACTGCGTCCATTGTCTAATTGAATAAAGGCCTGCTCTTTTCCATCAAAATTTGCCTCTTCTTTAATAGTTTCGATGGCTGGATTGTGTCGGAGAATATGTCCAGTCGTCCGTGCAACATCAAGCAAAACTTCCTTGGTAAACTGGGCTTCCAAACTTTCTTGATATATAGCTTCAAATTCGCGTTCTTGACTGGTTTCTTGAATAGCTTGTTCTAGACGGTTGTCAAAGGAATCTTCGTCAGGCAACTGCAAGGCACGTTCAAAAATACGATGCAAGAAATTCCCGTGACTGCGGGCATCAGGACGCAGGCGTAATTCCTCTTGCAAGCCTAGAACATAACGTAGGAAATAACTGTATTCATTGCGATAAAACTCCGTCAAACCAGAGGTAGACAGGTAAAACTCCTGATCAGTAGGATAGAGAGCTTGTAAGGTATCCTTAGTCAACTGCTTACTGCTTGGACTGATTGGGAGGGCTGGATTTTCCAGACCTTGCTGTTCTAGTTTTTTACCCATCACACGCGCAAGAACCTTGACAAAGGTCAAATCTTGCTCGGTATCACTCGTCTCGCCCTGCTGGTGATAGGCAACCAGACTGGACAAAAGACTGTGATATGACCCCATATCCTCCTTAGACAGCCCTTTGTGATTCATCCTCTTCTCTTTCCTGCTAAATCCAAAATGGACTAGCTCTTGAAGATAAGCTGATTCCTTGCTTTCACTTTCGTTAAAAAGGCTTGGAGCCGACAAGACCAATTGCTTACGAGCAGAATTGATCAAGGAAAGCATAGTATAGCGATTTTTCTTGAGGTTTTCACTGCTGGCAATCAGCAATTGAACGCCTTCTTCTGTCGCTTGGTTTAGGTTTTGCCTTTCTTCATCAGTCAAAAGACTGGTATTCTGCGCGATTTTTGGTAAATTGTCCTGAGTCAGACCAATAGCATAGACAAAGTCAGCAGTCAATGGTGCAATCAAATCGTAACTCTGCACCAGAACAGTATCCACTGTCGCTGGAATAGTACGGTATTGAGATAGGCTCATTCCAGAATGGAGCAGGGCTAAGAAGTCCTCTAGACTAACCTGTGAACCAGCAAAAACAGTCGCAAATTGTTCTAAAACATGACAGAAAGCCTTCCAAACTTCGGCTTGTCTTTCCTGTTCAAGAGCTTCCATAGTTGCTGTCAAATCTTGCAACTGCTTGGTCACCGCTCCCTCTTTTAGAAAGACATTCCATTTTTGTAGGAGATTTTCAGCCTTTTGTTTTCGACTGGCAAAGAGGGTTTCAAGAGGTGTTAAAATACGCAGACGAAGAGCATTTAAACGCTCTAAATCAAATTTTCTGTGATGGGACTTGGTGAAGGTTTGCTGAAAGGCTGGCAAGCCATTGATACCAAGATAGCGGATATATTGCTCAAAAGCATCAATATCAGCCTGACTAAGGTCGGTATACAAACCTGTTCTAAGAAGGTTTATCAAATCCTCCTGACGGAAACGATAGCGTTTTAAAGCTAAAATAGACTCGACAAACTGTGTCAAAGGGTGGTGCGCCATGGATTCGCTTTTTCCAAGATAGAAAGGAATCTGATACTGGTTAAAAATCGTTTTTAGAGATAACTGATAAGAATCTACATCCCCCAAGAGAATACGAAAATGCTTGTAGCTCAGGTCTGAGTTCTCATGTAATTTCTGACGGATGCTACGGGCTACTAGCTCCAACTCCTCTTTTTGCGTCAAACAAGACCAGATTTGTAAGTTTTCACAGTCCTTCTCATCGACATCCAAGGTGAATTCTGAAAAGTCATAAGAAGACTCTAGCAAACGAGAGGCCTTATCAAAACTATCCATCTTCTCATGAATCTGAGAACGGTCTTGAGCAGGAGTTTGGTATTTAGAGGCTAGATGATGGAGAAAGTCCACACTGGCTTGATAGAGATTGCCTTCAGCGAATGGGCTGGTATAAGCTTTCTTACTAGCATAGGCTCCAATGACAATTTCAACACCCTTGCCATGAAGTAGGTCCACAATCCGCTCTTCCTCAGCAGAAAAACGGGTAAATCCATCAATGACCAAGGCAATCTGGCTAAAATCACTACTTACTTTGTCATTCTCAATAGCCTCAATCAAATGGGATAACTGACTTCCTTGAGACAACTGACCTTGATTGAGGTAGGCCGTTACCTTCTCAAAAATCAAGAGTAAATCGGCTCTCTTGTCCTCATCCGTCAAACTCTCCAAGTCCAAAAAACTCATCTGAGCTTTGGTCATCTCGTGGTAAAGCTCAATCAACTGCTGGATAAATTGAGGATCCTGCTTAGTCGCACCATAAACACGCAAGTCCTTGGGGTCAAGTTCCGCAAGGAATTTATAAAAGGCCATCCCAAGACCGATATCATCAAGACTGGTCTTGGCAGGCAGGTCATTCAAGACCAGATAACGAGCCATTTGAGCAAAGCGCGTAACGGTAATCGCAAAAGAAGCCTGCTGGGACAAGCATTCCAGCACGGCGCGTTCTTTTTCAAAAGAAAGAGAGTTGGGGGCGATGTAGAAGACTCGCTTGCCAGCAGCAACTAGCTCCTCTGCCTCTTTGGTTAAAATTTCAGTCAAAGAAGTCCGAATATCAGTATAAAGTAATTTCATCTCTGCCTCGTTGGAATTTTTCATTACCTTTTATTATACCATGATTAGCCCGAAGATTCCTCCTCCTTTCCTCTAAAATATGCTATAATAATACCAAAAGATAAAGAAGGAAAACCTATGATTAAACTACTAGCCTTGGATATGGACGGAACCCTCCTCAATGAAGCCAAGGAAATCCCACAAGCTCATATTACTGCTATTCACCAAGCTATTGAAAAAGGTGTCAAACTAGTTCTCTGTACGGGTCGCCCGCTTTTTGGCGTCCTCCCCTACTATCAAAAACTGGGTCTTGATCTCCAGAATGAGTATGTGATTGTTAACAACGGTTGCTCAACTCACCAGACAAGTGATTGGAGTCTGGTTGATTGGCAAGAACTGAGTCCAGCTGATATCGAATATCTCTATGACCTAGCTGAAAAAAGTGATGTTCAGTTGACTCTTTTTGATGAGGAACATTATTTTGTCCTCGGTGGCAAGCCCAATCAAGTTATCCAAAATGATGCCGAGCTAGTCTTTTCAGACCTGACTGAAATTTCCCTTGAGGAAGCGACTAGTGGCAAGTACCGTATGTTCCAAGGGATGTTTTTGGGGACAGAGAGCCAAACGAACGATTTTGAAGATCGGTTTGCTGAGGAACTCTGTCAACGATTTAGTGGAGTTCGTTCACAGCCTGTCATTTATGAAGCCATGCCACTTGGAACGACAAAGGCTACTGCTCTTTCACGATTAGTTGAGATTTTGAAGATTGAACCATCAGAAATTATGGCCATGGGTGATGCCAATAACGACATCGAAATGCTCCAGTTTGCAGGGCTTGGTATTGCAATGGGAAATGCCAGCGATTATGTCAAATCCCTAGCTGATGACATTACAGCCAGCAACGAAGAAGACGGCGTTGCGCGTGCCATTGAGAAATATATTTTATAATTAAGAAGCCCAGTTCGTGTCAACTGGGTTTTGATATTTAAGAATTCCTAAAACTTTAGAAACTCTTTAGAAATCCTTGAGCTTTCTTTGATTTCTATGCTTTATACTAAAGTTATCAAAATAAATCAAAAGGAGAGAATCATGAAAACAGTACTTGACATTCATGGATTATCCAAAAACTTTGACAAACAAGCTATTCTTCAGGATCTTCATCTAACGATAAGAGAGGGAGATATTTATGGACTTATCGGGAAGAACGGAGCTGGGAAAACCACCTTGATAAAAATCATTACGCAACTACTGTTTGCGGATAAAGGAACTGTTTCCCTCTTCTCTAGCCAAACGGAAAATGAGTGGACCAAGGCTCTATCTCGAGTAGGTTCAGTAATAGAATCACCTGTAGCTCATAATCACTTAACAGCCTATCAAAATCTGAAGTATTACTGTATGATTCGTCATATTCCAAATGCTGATCAAGTCATTCGAGAAACGCTGGACTATGTAGGTTTGCCAGATACAGGTAAAAAAGTTTTTCGTGATTTCTCGCTAGGAATGAAACAAAGACTTGGTATCGCCATTGCCCTCCTATCCAAACCAGACTTCCTGATTTTAGATGAACCTATCAATGGTCTCGACCCAATCGGTATCAAAGAATTTCGACTAATGATTCAACGCCTCAATCAAGAACAAGGGATAACCATTCTCATCTCTAGCCATATCTTGTCAGAACTCTACCTCGTAGCTAATCGTTTTGGTATTTTAGATCAAGGCAAGATTATCCGCGAAATCAGCAAAGCTGAATTCGAAACACTAAGTGAAGATTATATTGTGCTTAAGACAGCCGACCAAGAGAAAGCTTGTCAAGTATTGAAAGAACAAATCCAGCTCCAGTTCAAGGTTGTTAATCCAGAAAATGAAATCCATATCTTTGGTCAGGAACAAGATGTCAAACAGATTCTCAAGAAATTAACCTTGGCAGATGTTGCCATTGACGAGATTTACTATGCCCGTCAAAACCTAGAAGAATACTTCACTCAATTGGTCGAATAGGAGGAAAATCATGATACATACCATTCAAGCAGACTTTTACCGTCTTTTCCGTTCCAAAGGATTCTGGATTACAGAATTCGTTCTCTTTGCTCTCATGCTAATGGGAGCAAGTATAGGAGCTACGGGTCATCTGATGGCAATCCAGACAGAAGAACCAGAAATTCCAACCCAAGGTTGGAATGGTGTACAAGCCCTGATCAACGCATCTAGTCAAGGTTCAAACCTCGTTTTTCTCTGCATCATTCTAGCTTGCCTCGTTCTTGGAGTTGATTTAATCGGTAAACTCTATAAAAATAATTTAACAGTGGGTGTCTCTCGTACCGAGTTTTTTCTAGCCAAAGCCTTTGTATTGGCTTGTATTGCACTTTTACAAGTGATCATCTGTCTTGTAATTGCCTTTATTCCAGCAACTATTCTAAACGGTCTTGGTACGATACCTGATGGCTTTATTGGGAATCTACTGATAACCATTTTCCTTCAATTTCTTTGCCTACTTGCTTGGCTTTCCATCGTTTCCTTCATTCTCTATGTTAGTCATTCTTATCTTGCAGTATTTATTGGTTATTTTGTCAGCTCTATCTTACTTTCTATGCCAATGCTCATTTTTCCAACTATCAAAATTTTGCCATATTTATCATTGCAGTTTTTCTATGCTATGACTGCTAATAGTGAATCAATTTTCTATACCCTTATAGTTACCTTAGCTGTTATTGTAATCTTTAATATAGGTGGACTGGCAGTTTTCAAAAAGAAAAGTCTATAATAAAACGACCTCCTCTAGCCTACAGAGGAGGTTTCTTTTTGTTAAAAATAAATAAAAACTGACAACCATTGCCCATCTGTTCTTAGTTTCATCTCTGCACCGAGAAGATGGCATAATTCCTCAGTGATATAAAGACCTAAACCAGAAGATTCTTCCGTATCAGATAGATTTTCAGAATAAAAACGGTTACTGAGATTTTCTATTCTTTTGATGGGCTGTTTAACAAGGTTTGCAATCTCTAAGACAAGCTGTTCCTTTTCCTTTCTCAAAGATAGACGCGCTTCTTCCTTGCCATGTTTGAGGACATTTCCAAGCAGATTTTGTAAAATTCGATCCAGCAAGTCTTCATCAGTCCTCGTTGTTAAACCAGCTTCAACTTTAAAATCAAGCGTGATATTTGCCGCCTGAAAAACATCATAATAAGCCAGAGTCTTTTTGGTGATAAAAGCTGAAAGATCCACTTCTTCCAGTTTTGGTTTGACAGCCCCTTCCATCAAACGACGGTATTCTAGAAGAGCCTCTAAACGTTTGGAAACTAAATCAAGATACTGGGCTATTTTTTGTAAGGTTTCTGCTTTGTTTTCAGGAGTTTTTATCAATTGTTGGGTGTAGCCTGAAGCGATAGTCAAAGGAGTCCGAATATCATGAGCGATATTGCTGATGGCCATATCCAGAGTCTGCTTTTCCCTTTTCATAACCAACCGAGATTGTTCTACTTCTTGAAATAGATTTTCAATTTGCTGGTAGAGATGTAAAAAATGTTTGGAAAAAATGCTGACTCCGACTCTTTTCATACTACCTGTGAGAATCTTGTCTTCAATCTGTTGACTAAAGTTTTTAAGTGCTAGATGGTAGCGAATCAATGCAATCGATAAAATAATTAGGAGTACCAGTAGAACAAAAATTATCATGTAGGTCATTGCTTGTCTCCTTTTAATCTTACCCCAACTCCCCAGATGGTTTCAATATGTTCTTGATTTGGGTCAAGCTGGTTTAATTTTTTACGAAGATTACTCAAATGCGTATTGAGAGTATTATCTCCAGGTAGATAACTCTCCTCCCAGACCAATTCATAAAGTTCTTCCTTGGTGAATATTTTCTTAGGATGTTTGAGGAGAGTTTGAAGAATCAAGCATTCTTTCTTGGCAAGACGAATCGTTTCCTGACTATTTTTGATTTCAAAACTTTCTGCATCAAACTGGATATTTTTTAAGTTTTGTGACAAATTTTCAGTTTTTTCTATTTCCATAGGCTGTTTTTCTACACTTTGGCGTAACTGAACAGTAACTCTTGCAAAGACTTCATCCAAATCAAAAGGTTTCACTATATAATCATTGGCACCATCTAAGAGATATTGACTGATTAACTTTTTATCGCTCAAAGCTGTTAGCATAATGACTGGAGTTTGGCTTTGTTCCCTGATGGCTTTTAAAACCTGATCCCCATTTTTTCCAGGAAGCATGATATCTAGCAAAACGAGGTCAATCCCACCTTGGTCAAAACGCATGATTCCTTCTGTACCAGAAAAGGCTTGAATCACCTCATGCTCCTCAGTGAGAAGTGTTCGCAAAATTTCTTGAATGTCACTATTGTCTTCAATAACCAATATCCTAGCCATAAATACCAACCTTTCTGCAACTATTATAGCATGTTTTATTGATAAAGCTTAAACAGAAAAGCTCCTCGCATCAAAGCGCGAGAAAGCCTTAGAGGGTTAAAATATAAAATCCACTTGCTAGATGACCTAGTATCCTTATAGTTGCTAGTGAAAACGAGTCTAGCAGAATGAATCTCTCATTTCTCCCCTACTAGTCCGTAATGCGTTGATACATTTCGGGTCTTCTATCTCGAAACAAGCCCCAGTTTAGGCGTTCGCTTGCTCCCTTATCTAGGTCATAAGTTGCTAACAAAACAGCTTCTTCTTGTTTTTCAGCTCGTTCTAGAATAGCTCCTGTTTCATCCGTCATAAAGGAGGAACCGTAGAAGTCAAGACTGGAACTCTGTCCGCCATTTTCCTCACTTGAAGTGACTTCTTCAAAGCCATAGCGGTTGGCTGCAATGACTGGAACAATATTAGCTGCTGCGTGTCCTTGCATGGTACGTTGCCAATGACCACAACTGTCCGTATCTAGGATAGGCTCAGAGCCAATAGCAGTTGGATAAAAGAGCAATTCAGCACCATTTAACGCAAGACAGCGCGCTGTTTCAGGGAACCATTGGTCCCAACAGATACCGATCCCAATCTTAGCATAGCGAGTATCCCAGACCTTGAAACCTGTGTTGCCAGGTGTGAAATAAAACTTTTCTTGATAATAATGGTCATCTGGTATGTGGGTCTTTCGGTAAACGCCCAGCACTTCTCCATCTGCATCAATGACGGCAATAGAGTTATACAAGACATTGCCATCTTTTTCATAGAAACTGATCGGTAAAACAAGCTGTAGTTCCTTAGCAATCACCTTAAAATGCTGAATGGCAGTGTTTTCTGCTACGGATTGGGCATGCTGGTAGTAGTCATACTGACGTTCCTGACAAAAGTATGGACGTTCAAATAATTCGGGTAAAAGAATAATTTGTGCGCCTTGTTCTGCTGCCTGACGTACTAAACGCTCTGCTGTTTGAATATTTGTTGCCACATCCTTGGCACATTGCATCTGAATAGCTGAAACTTTTACATTTCTCATCTTTTTCTCCTATTCTGGGATTTGTTGGGTGATACAGTGGATATTGCCACCACCTAAGAGAATATCTCTGGCTGGTATTCCGACAACTTTACGGTCTGGGAAACACTTACTGAGGATATCTAAGGCTACTTGGTCATTTTTATCCTGAAACTGAGGAACAAGGACAGTCTTGTTGGCGATATAAAAGTTTATGTAGGAAGCTGCTAGTCGTTCACCTGCGTAGCGTTCTTCTTCACCTTCTTCGTAGGAATAACCAGGAAGATCTTCTTTTGTAACAACTTGTCGAACTGCAGGGATAGGCAATTTATGAATGGTAAAGTGACGACCTTTTGCATCCGTTTCCTTCTCTAAAAGCGCTAAATCAGCTGCTGACATGGCATATTGAGGATCGCTTTTATCGTCTGTCCAAGCCAAAACAAGTTCTGCAGGACCAACAAAGGCAGCAACATTGTCAACGTGTTCATTGGTTTCGTCCTGATAAATACCATAAGGCAGCCAGATAACTTTTTCAGCTCCAAGGCTGTCTAATAAGGTATTCTCGATTTCCTCTTTAGTCAGGTTAGGATTGCGACCAGGACTAAGCAAGCAACTTTCAGTCACGAGAATGGTTCCTTGACCATCGCTATGGATTGCTCCGCCTTCTAGGACAAAAGGTTTGGCATCATAAACAGGCATTTCCAAGGCCTCAGCAAAACGAGTGGCTACTTGGTCATCCTCTTCATAATCTTGATAAAGACCATCTACAGCCCCACCCCAAGCATTGAAGGTCCAATCCACGGCTAATTTCTGTCCTTTATCATTGATAAGAATGGTTGGTCCAGTATCACGCGCCCAGGCATCATTGGTGGGAATGTCTAGATAAATAACGCTATCTCCAAGGTAGTCTTGGGCTTCAGATAGATAGCCTTGCTCCACCAAGAGATAAACTCTTTCCCCTTCTGCTATGGTTTTGATAATCTGGCTAAAAGCCTTTTTAGCTGCCTTACCTTGAAAGGGCCATGAACCTGGTCGAGTCGGCCATATCATGAGGGTACCATGATGGGGTTCGTACTCTGCTGGCATACGATAGCCTAATTTTTTTGGACTGTCCATCATGATAATCTCCCTTTAAAATCTTGATAGCCAAAGGCTTTGACTAAGCTGCAGTCTCCCTGTTCGTCCATGAGATAGAGACTTGGCAATCCAATACCATTAAAAGTATTATTTTTGACAAAAGAATAAATGGCCATGTCTTCGAAATAAAGTCTATCTCCGATTTGGACTGGATTTTCAAAGCTATAATCACCAATCACATCGCCCGTCAGACATGTATTGGAAGAAAGTCTATAGGTATGGGATTTTTCTTGTGCTTCATAGCCAGCTCTCAATGGTGGTCGATAAGGCATTTCAAGTACATCAGGCATATGACAGGTCGCAGAGGCATCTAAAACCAAGATTTCCATACCGTTTTCGACAATATCCAAAACCTCTGTTGCCAAATAGCCAGCATTAAGAGCAATGGCTTCACCCGGCTCGATATAAACTTCAAGATTGTAAGTTTCTCGGATACGCTTGATCTCAGAAATCAGCAAATCCACATCATAATCTTCTCTTGTGATGTGATGACCACCACCCATGTTGAGCCATTTAACTTGATGTAAGTAGGGACCAAACTGCGCTTCTACTGCTTTCAAAGTTGTCTCTAAATCATCTGAACCTTGCTCGCAAAGGGTATGAAAATGAAGTCCATCCACCAAATCCAACAAATCACTAGGAATTTTATCTAGTGTCACGCCAAAACGAGAACCTGGTGCACAGGGGTCATAGAGCGCATGGTCACCCTGTGTTGAACACTGAGGATTGAGGCGCAAACCAACACTGACACCAGCCTCCCGACAACGAGCCCCATGCTTACGCAATTGTCTCTCAGAATTAAAGACAATGTGGTCAGTAATTTCAAGTAATTCTTCCAAGTCTGAATCTTTGAAAGCAGGTGCATAAACATGGACTTCACCAGAAAATTCTTCCCTTGCCAATTTGGCCTCATAAAGACCACTTGCAGTTGTACCAGATAGATACTGGCTAATCAAGGGATAGGTTTTGTAGAGGGAATATGCCTTCTGGGCAAGCAAAACCTTGCAACCGGCTTCTTCTTGAACATATTGTAGAATGCGGCAATTAGCTTCTAACTTAGCCAAGTCAATGACATAAGCTGGTGTTGGTACTTGTTCTAGCTTCATTAGTCCACCATTTGTGGATTTTCAACCACAACCCAAGGCAAACCATACTCATTCAAAGCTTCCATGAATGGGTCTGGATCTAACTCCTCAAGGTTATACACTCCAGGTTGTTTCCAAGTACCGTTCATAACCAATTTTGTCCCAATCATGGCTGGAACTCCTGTCGTGTAAGAAATTGCTTGTGAACCAACTTCTGCGTAACATTCCTGATGATCACAAACATTGTAGATGTAGATGGTCTTTTCAACACCATCCTTGACACCTGTAAAGATACATCCGATATTGGTTTTACCAACTGTACGTGGTCCAAGGCTGGCTGGATCTGGAAGCAAGGCTTTCAAAAATTGGATTGGAACAATTTCTTGGCCGTTGAAGTTAATGGCATCCGTACGAAGGAGACCAACATTTTCCAAGCATTTCATATGCGTTAGATAAGATTGACCAAAGGTCATAAAGAAACGAATGCGTTTAACACCTGGAATGTTCTTAGCCAATGATTCGATTTCTTCGTGGTGGAGGAGATACATGTCTTTTTGTCCAACTTGAGGGAAATCGTACTCACGCTTGATAGACATGGCTTCAACCTCAACCCATTTTCCATCTTCCCAGTAAGAACCTGGAGCTGAAACCTCTCGTAGGTTGATTTCTGGATTGAAGTTAGTTGCAAATGGATAACCGTGGTCCCCACCATTACAGTCTAAAATATCGATATAATGGATTTCATCAAAATAATGTTTAAGGGCGTAAGCTGAAAAAACACTAGTCACACCTGGGTCAAAACCAGAACCAAGAAGAGCTGTCAAGCCTGCTTCTTTAAATTTCTCTTGATAAGCCCACTGCCATGAGTAGTCAAAGTAGGCTGTAAAACCAAGTTCCTTGCAGCGTTTTTCGTAGATAGCACGCCACTCAGGATCTTCTGTATCCTCTGCTTCATAGTTAGCTGTATCGATATAGTGAACACCTGTAGCCAAGCAAGCATCCATGATGGTCAAGTCTTGATAAGGAAGGGCTACGTTTAAAACAGCTTCTGGCTTATAGCTTTTAATCAGGGCAATGACTTCTTCAACCTTGTCAGCATCAAGAGCAGCTGTCTCAATCTTTGTACTTGTTTTCCCTTCTAATTTAGCCTTCAAATCATCACATTTTGACTTGGTACGGCTAGCAATCATAATCTCTGTAAAGGTTTCGCTATCTTGGCAAATCTTTGAAATAGCAACTTGGGCAACGCCCCCACATCCAATAACTAATAAACGACTCATTTTTTTCCTTCCTCTTCTTCTAAAATGTCCTCAACATACTTAGGCAACATAAAGGCTCCTACATGTAAGTTTGCAGTGTAGTATTCTGTGAAAAGCTGGCGTTTTTTCCAGCCTTCCTTGTCAAAATCTTTGACAGGGTGGTATTTTTTCGATGCAAAACCAAACAACCAATAGCCAGCTGGACTGGTTGGGATGTGGGCTTGGTAGACCCGACTAATTGGAAAGGCTTGATTAACCTTACGGTGCATGCTTCGGCAAGCTGACTCATCCTCATCAAAGAAGGGACTTCCATGCTGGTAAATCATAATACCATCTTCCTTGAGAGCGCGGTAACTATTGCCGTAAAACTCCTTGGTAAAGAGCCCTTCAGTATGACCAAATGGATCTGTCGCATCGTTGATAATAATATCGTAGTCATCTTCGCAGTTTCGCAAAAAACGTAGCCCGTCTTGGTAATAGATATTGACCCGAGGATCATCTAGACCCGTTGCAAAATCAGGGAAATACTTGCGACAAACTTCAACCAGCATTTCGTCTGGTTCTACAATATCAATTTGTTCTAACTCAGGATAGAGGGTTAAAACTTGAGCGACCCCGCCATCTCCACCACCTAAAACCAAGACCTTTTTGGGATTGGGATGAACAGCCATAGGAACATGAACAGTCATTTCATTGTAGACAAAATCATCTGCATCTGAAAATAGGACATGGCCGTTTAAAACCAATATTTTCCCAAAAGCTGGTGTGTCTAAGACATCGATATCCTGCCACTCGCTTTTACCCGCATAGAGTTGTTTGGCCGTTCTCAGGGATAATTTCACATCTGGAGTATGAACCTCAGAAAACCATAAATCCATCTAGATCTCCTTTCTTTCAATGACATTGATGTGATTGACCTCTGGGTCTTCCGTCCCCTGAAGTGAACAACCACGTTCTTTAGCAAATTGGATATAATCCACTATCTCTTTGGTAATACGTTCCCCTGGTGCCAAGATAGGGATTCCAGGAGGGTAACACATGACAAATTCACCACATACTTCGCCATCAGCATCTGCCAAAGGCAGCCTTCTGCGTTGCGAGTAAAAGGCTGCTTGAGGAGATAACACCATTTCTGGTTGGATATATTCACCAGCTATCAAGTCTTGCCCATCTCTAGAATAAAGTCGTTTAATATCGGCTAGTGCACCGACTAGGCGTTCTATATCTTGTATCCGATCACCAATTGAAATGTAAGCCAGAATGTTCCCGATGTCTCCAAACTCGATCTGGATGTCGTATTCATCACGCAAAAGGTCATAAACCTCGATACCTGTTAATCCTATTCCCTGAGTGTAAACTGACAACTTGGTCACGTCAAAATCACATACTGTGACATCATCAATTAATTCTTTTGAGTAGGCATAATAACCGCCTATAGCATTGATTTCACGACGAGCATACTCTGATAGTTCAATAACCTTCTCAAAGGACTCTTTACCACGAAGGGCCAAGTTGCGACGCGAAATATCCAAACTAGCCATCAATAAGTAAGAGGCAGATGTTGACTGGGTCAGGTTGATTATCTGACGAACGTACTCAGGATTCATCTGATCCCCAATTAAAAGAATCGAACTCTGTGTCAAACTCCCACCAGACTTATGCATGGAAACTGCTGCCATATCAGCACCTGCGTCCATAGCAGATAGAGGTAATTTATCTGTAAAGTGTAAATGCGCTCCGTGGGCTTCATCAACTAAAACTAGCATGCCAGCTTCATGAGCTATTTCTGTCAATCCTTTTAGGTCTGAACAGATGCCGTAGTAAGTAGGATTGTTAATCAAAATAGCCTTGGCATCTGGATGTTCCTTTATGGCCTGTGCTACTCGGTCATTTTCAAGACCTAAAGCGATACCAATCTTAGGATCTACACTCATCTCGATATAGATGGGAATGGCACCACATAGAACCAGCGCATTGATGGCAGATTTATGGACATTTCGTGGTAGAATAATCTTATCTCCAGACTTGCAGGTTGACAGAATCATAGTTTGAACAGATGAGGTTGTTCCACCAATCATTAGAAAAGCATGACTAGCTCCAAAAGCATCTGCAGCCAGTTCCTCTGCATCCCGAATAATCGAAATGGGGTGCCCTAGATTATCCAAGGGTTTCATAGAATTGACATCAATGCCAACACATTTTTCACCCAGAAGTTCAACTAACTCAGGATTTCCCCGACCTCGTTTATGTCCTGGTACATCAAAGGGGACAATCCTTTTCTTGCGTAATTTAACCAAGGCATCATAAATGGGCGCTTGATTTTGATCTAGTTTTATCAAGACATACTCCTTTACCGTATTTGTAGTGCTTCAAGAAAACGAAGGCTACTAAAGGTTGACTCATGAAAAAAGAGCAGGTTTTCACCTGCTCTGCAATCTTCTGACGTTTTTATGTTTGTTTCTGTTGAGTATGTCTGTTCCCGATGTTTCCTAACTCTCTAGTAGCAAATATTACGTACTTTATTGATCGTTTCACAAGATGACGTGTGCTTTCACCACACTAAAATTTTATGAATTAGGACAAACGTCCTAACATCAACTTATAAAAGTAGGCTTTTAACCCTATCAATAATATGGTTTTGCAACCACGCTTCGGCATTCAACCCTGCCTGTCCGTAGGCATTTTTTACTCGGGTTTATATTTGCTAGAAAACATCATCTTATTTTCTAAGCTTTACTACTATATCATGTTTTGAAAAGCTTGTAAAGTACTTTATTTCAAAATTGGAATACTTTGTTCGTGATTATCTTGAAAGATACTAAAAATAGTTATAAAAATAAATATGAAAACGCATATAAAAAGAACTAGGAATCCTAGTTCTTTTTATATGTATTTTAACGAATCTTGTGCTTATTCATTTTCTCTTGGAAAATATCTGTGATAATCTGGCGCAATTCTTCTCTTTCTTTTTCAGGAATTTCACCACTAGTTTGAGCTGCTGCGTAGAGCTCAGGGTGTTCAATAGAAATTCGTTTGATTGTACGTGTTGTCGCATGTTTTCTGACGAAAAATGGAATTTTTTTCACTAATTCTTGAGGGACTAGAGCTAGAATTTTAGCTGCAGTTTCCTTGTCACTAATCTTAGACGTCGTAAGTCCATTCTTAATCATTTCCTGTTCTTTTTCTGTAAAATCTTTTAATTCCATCATATGACCCCTTCATTTTATATAGGATAAATTATATACCAATCTTAGTAAAAGTACAAATAGACTGTTTGATAATATGAAAAGTATTGTAAAGAAATCATGAATCTTCCTCGTCAGTCACTTCCCATACTTCCTGTTGATAACCTTCCCCATCTATATCATATCTTTGAATATAACCTATAAATCTTTCATTTTTACCTATTTTCCGACTGTTAGTGATCGTACTCACCCATATCCCTATCAAGAATAAACATAAAATGCTTAATACTATATCCATGTTAGATTACCTTTAGATATTAACCCACTGATCATTATCCATGATGAAAGGTCTAGCTAGACCTTCTCCTGTATAGTCCTCATACTTGGTATTTAGATATTTATAACAATCTTCTTTGGTCGCAAATTTAATGGCTTGGTAAGGTTCTTCAAAAGTTAATTTCTCTACAAATAAGAAGCCATCATCAGCTGGCACTAGAACTCCAACGTGCCCAACAAACAAATATTCCCCATCTAAATTATCATGCAAGACTACAGAAAGCATTCGAGCTTTATCGTTAAATTGAAATTGAGAAAAGAATTTTTCCATCTTCTCAGCATGGACCTTGACATCCGTAGTTGCCTCTGTTTTTACCCTAGAAAAAAGCACATCAAACTCTTCTTTGTCTTTAGAATCAAAAACCTGACCTTTATCAATGGCATCATTATCTAGGAAAAGTAAGTCATCGTTTTTTTCTAACTTAGGAATTGTAATACTATGTTTCAAGAGACAGTAACTATTGATACGACAGTTTGTACCAACAAAATCGCCTTTCTTTTGCTTCCATAGATTGCTGATTTTTTCAACATCGTACTCAGTTTTTGAAAAAGAAGAAAAATCTCCAGATAAGCCAGTCGATTCTACAGTTGTATTATAGTCATTTACAAGATTAAAAAAGGCATCTACACTATTTGGATCCAAATGGGCTGATAAGAGGCTTTTAACTTCTTCTGAACTAACTTGATTATTTAAATTACTGTAAGAAGCCTTCCATGGATTTGATTCCTTAGAAGGACTAGTTTGAGTCTGATTATTGTTATCTGAACCTGTCGGTGCTGTATTTTGTTGACATGCAGCCAAGCCTAAAAGTAATAGAGAACAAATCCCTATCCTTAGAATGTTTTTCGATTGGTTCATATATTTCTCCTTTATTTATCCATATATTCTAGTAATTGATGACATTTTTCTTCAAGTAATGATCTATTAGCCAATTTTTCTATCCATCTTTCTGGTATGCATTCAAGTTTATAGATAGCTCCTGCTAAGCTACCTGTTATAGCACCTATGGTATCGGTATCCTCACCAAGATTAACAGCTTTTAAGACTGCTTCTTCAAAATTCTTTGTTGTTCCAAGACACCAGAGACAAGCCTTCAGGGTATCAACAACATAGCCTGTAGAGGTAATCTCTTCCCTTGATTTTTGATAAAAGTCTTGGTCAAATAGTTCTCTAAAATGTTCTTGATATTCTTTCCAGTATTCTGGTTTTTTCTTAAAATAATCTTCAAAATAAGGTTTTGATTGACAAAGTAATTTTTCTAATCGAATGTTAAGAAGAAAGCCGATTAAAAATTGGACATAAAGAATAGATGCCACGATAGACCTTGGATGAGCATGGGTCAGTTTAGTATACTGCTCAATTATTTTCGATCTATAACTGAAATCAAAATTTTCATGTAAGAGCAAAGCTAAGGGAGATATCCTCATCAGAGCTCCATTGCCATTATCCCTCTCACTAGTCCCTCCACATTTCTCTGGAGATTCTCCCGCCAAATACCGTTCAATCGCCTGATTAGTCGCAACACCAATATCAAAACAATACCCAAAAGGTGTCAGGTAGCCCTGACGATAAGCAACAAATTTATCCATCAACTCATTCAAATCAGAATCCTCACATAGGTGTTCAATAAGTGCTAAGGAAAGAGACGTATCATCTGACCAAGTACCAGCTGGTTGATTATAGGTACCATAGCCCACCATATCTAAAATCTGATAGCTATCTCTATCATTAAACTCTACTGGAACACCCAAGGCATCACCGATAGCTAGTCCATAAATCACTGAATGTATCATTTGTTTCAGATGATATCTTCGATACTGTTTTGAATCAGATTCCCATTTATTTTTTAATCTCATATCGGTACCCAACTGTTTAAATTGTCCTATATCCTTATTATACTATATAAGTTTAAAAAAGACTGTAATAGATTACAGTCTTTTTTTCACCTCTTAGTTATTCTTAATAGAAACAGCAAAACCTTTTGGTAGGATGTTGAGCTGAGCATTCAAATCTTGACAATGACTAGCCAAAGCGATTAACTCATTATCTAAAAGATAGTCTTCTTTGGATTTATTAAAAATGGCTTCTACTTTTTGTCCTTTATAATCCCATTTCACTGATACCACATCCCGTTTGATTTCTTCAAGACGATATGTTCCATGCTGTATAATTGATGAAATTTCCTTACGAACTTTGATTAATTTTTTCATAAAGCACAGCATCTGATTGTCCTTAGATACACGTTCCCAAGGCATACAACGTCGACAATCTGGGTCTGGACCGCCAGTCAAGGATAACTCGGTTCCGTAATAGATGCAGGGTGTTCCCTTTTGTAAAAAGAGAAAGGCTAGAGCTGATTTGACCAGTTGAACGTCTTCATTGGCCGTCCACAAGATTCGTTCTGTATCATGAGAATCCAAGAGATTAAACATAACCTCTGAAATCTGCTGCTTGTAATACATAGACTGACCATTGATTTCATCGATGAACTGATCAGTCTTCTTAACACCACGCAAAAAATACTCCTTGATGCTATCAGATAAAGGATAATTCATGACCGCATGGAACTCATCTCCATTTAGCCAAGGCTGAGATGTATGCCAAACTTCTCCAAGGATATAAAGATCAGGCTTTTTAGCTAAAACTACCTTACGAAAATCCTTCCAGAATTGATGGTCAATCTCATTAGCCACATCCAAACGCCAAGCATCGATATCAAACTCTTCAATCCAATAAGTCGCAACCTTTAAAAGATAATCCTTGACCTCTGGATTGGCTGTATTTAGCTTAGGCATATAGTCCTCGAAACCAAAAGCATGATAGGGTAAGTCTCTCTTATTAGCTAGCTTTTCAGTCGTCACTGGGAATTGTTGAATATGGAACCAATCTTTATAAGCAGATTGCTCACCATTTTTGACAACATCTTGCCATTGAGGAGATTGTGAACCAATATGGTTAAATACAGCATCCAGCATGATTTTCATGCCACGCTGATGGGCTTTCTCTACCAGTTTCCTGAATACCTCCTTGTTTCCAAAATGACGATCAATTTCAAAGTAATCTGTCGTATTGTATTTATGATTGCTCGTAGATTCAAAGATAGGACAAAGATAAAGTCCAGTAATGCCCAAGTCTTGCAAGTAATCCAGATGGTCAATAATACCCTGTAAATCACCACCAAAGAAATCATCACTCTGAGGTGTGATAGATGAATCCCAGTCTAATGACCCTTCTGGGTTTAATCGAGCATTTCCATTAGCAAATCTCTCAGGAAATATCTGATACCATACCGTATTTGAAACCCAGTCAGGAACCTTGCAGGCATCAATCTCATGAAGATAGGGTAACTTAAATCCATTCCCAATAGAATGGAGATTTTCTAGAGAATTTTCCACACACCCTTTATCGCCATAAAAAATACTTTGACCTTCTGTATCCGTGACTTCAAAGAGATACTGGATACGTGCAAAGTCAACGGACACTTCAACCTGCCAATAATCAAATAAAGCGTCAGAAGTTATCTTGGACATTTTCTTTGTATCTTGATAAAACTTCTCCATAAAAATAAAAGGATCACCATAATGCAAGTTGATGCTTTCAATATCCCCTTTCTTAGTTCGAATCCGAATATGAATCTTCTTATTCTTATAAAGATAGGCATACTCCGACTCAGGCCTATGGTAAATAGCGCTTAATTCCATAAATTTGTCTCCTAAAGTATTAATTCAAATTTTACGCAAACGTTTTCATGATTGTGATTCTAGTATACTACTTTCGTATTTTATTTTCAAGGCTTGTCCGTAGATTCTAGTGGTTTCGTTCTATAAATAAAAAAGCAGCCAGTCTTACAACTTGCTACCTTTCAAATGATGATTTACAAATGTCTTTCCATCCACTCAATTTTTTTAAAATCCTTATTGTTATTGTGCTCATTTCGATAAGAATCTTGGGAAGAAGCCTTGTAAATACTTAAATACTGTTCTAAACTTGGAACGCGAAAAGTGTTGTTTTCGAGATGAATCAGCTCTATATCCGATTCCGAAACTCCTGCAAAATCAGGTAAAGAATCGATACTTCCGAATTCAACACTCAGACCATCTTTTTGGAATTCATGCTCATGAATATCTATTAAGGTGTAGCCTAAGTGTTTCATCACTTTCATTATCTTGTCCCACTCATAAATTCTGAGATGATCGGGTGCTTCCCAACCTCTAGGGTCACCAGGCACATGAATGTCAATGTCAGACGGCCTCCATTCTTCATTTGATCGGTATTCAAACCCCAAAGACCCCATGAGCGTCGGAGTGATTCCGACTTGGTTTAAATGAGAACAAATTGTTCGAAATTCATCAAATAGAGAATTCATTCCTCCTCCAATCGTTGATATAGAACTTAATTTCGTTGTGAATAATAAACTAATTTTTACCTTTTACTCTTTCGGTTTTGAAAATACTTCTACTCGTTGAGCTAGGACTTTGATTTCTACAGGTAGGTTATCCGATTTATCGCCGTCAACATCTGACTCCAATTCACTATCTGAAGAGATCTTAATATTACGTGCTCTGATATATTCGATGTTATCATTTTCTACAACATCACCTTTTAATAAGTCAGGAATGATGGATAATTTTGAAAAGATTGAGGCATCTTTTAGAATCAAAATATTGGCATAGCCATCCTTGTTTTCTTCAAAGATTTTCTTATCAGCGAAGTAATTTGTCAAGAGAACCAAAACATGACTCGCTTCACCAACATAATTTCCATTCTCTGTCTCCACCTTAATGTTAAAGACCTGATCTGTCATGACAGACTTCATGGTATTTACAGCATAGGCCAGAATACCGAATTTTGTCTTGTCCTCGATTTCAACATTGTGAATCGCCTCAGGAAGTGAACCGATACTAAAGATATAACCAAAATAATTGTCATTTGCTTTACCGATATCAATCTTATTGGTTAAATCAAAATCCAGTTCATCAATAGCGCCATCGATGTCTTGATTGATTTCCAAAAGTTTGGTAATTAAGTTACCAGTACCTCCTGGGATAATCCCAAGTTTAGGAACGTAGTCCTTTTCAGCAATACCAGAAATGACTTCATTAACGGTACCATCTCCTCCAAAAACTACTACAGCTTCATAGCCTTCTTCTGAAGCTTCTGAAGCGAAATTTGTAGCATCTAGCGCTTTTTCAGTGATTTTAGTATCTACTTGTTCAAAGAATTCTTTGGCTTTATTCTCTAACTTTTCTTTGTAATCCAAAGCCTTCTCGCCACCAGAAGTAGGGTTGATAATTAACATCACCTTTTTCATGAATTTTCTCCTCAAATTTTATATAGAAACGATAACGTAACCATACGTCACGGTTGCATGTATTCTATTATATAATGAAATACCTCAAAATAAAAATTATCTGTTTGGAATTAAAAGGCTGCTATTCCTTTTAATCTAATAACAAAGATAATTAGGGTATGAGGAAATTGTGATTGAACGATACACATAGTTTTGATTGCTACACTAATTTTCGTAGTTGCCCAAGCAGAGTATTCATTATTTGTCACAGCACTTCCAAGATGTTGGAATTTTTTATGTTTATATTCGATGGAACCTTTGAAGCAGTTTTCACTATGAAGATACATAACAAACGCCACCCTGACCAAAACGTTGATGACTTTCCGAAAAATCGGTTTTTACAATAAATGAAAAGTACTTTTCTTCTGTTTCCATTTGAAGGACTGCGCATTATCATTCCAAAAATGATACTAAGTTGTCTACTATAAATCCGTTCTCGGTTAAGTAATGATTTCCACTCTATCCTTAGAAATTGTGTAGTAGAGTGGTTATCTCGTCCACTTAAAATCAATTATATTCATTCTATACTTTCGCCAAATAATAATTTCTTAAGCAGTATTCTCAAACATCTCAGAAATTAGCCAACTTTCTTTCATTTAGATATTTTCCATCATTTCTTTAACAAATGAGTTTATGTCTTTTATTTCTAAAAGTGACGGATCTAAGTGGCATAAAAAGTGCCAATCTATAGTTTCTTTTTTTCTGTATAAGCTGGCTTCTCCATCTTCACTTCCGAAATAGTTTCTATTTACTTCATAGCCATTTCGATCTAAGAAGTCCTTGATTTGATTGTATTTACTTTCTCTTTCTTCGAGATAAGCTTTTACTTCTTCGTGGTTGACGACATAGGCATCTATTTTTGTAGAACCTTCTATCATATAATGATTTGTAACGGATAGATTAGATATTGCTTTCCAAATGATTTCCACATTTTCTTCAGAATCAAAGGAAAATCTAGATAAAGGGACAATATTCCCATTAAAGACAATTTCCATATAGTCCGGCAAATTTTTAGAATTAAAATACTCTACTTCAAAATCATCTTCTACTTCTAGAGTATATCCAGGTATTTTTGATACAAATTCTTTTCCCTCTTCTAAGGAGTCAAAAGCGACTAGATCTTTTGAATAATGACTTTGATACAATTCCAATATGTACATCTATACCCCGTCCTTTTTAGTAAATCAATTTTTAATCATTTGAAAATTAAATCTGGCTTTCTAGCAAAGATACAACACAGCAGTTCACTGTTACCGTATCGTTTCGTCGTAATAGCCTCACCCTAGAACAGCTGCCGAGTATTACTTCTACTTCGTTGATGTATCAGCACGTACAAGCAGTGCTACCGCCTCAACATGTGATAATATTTTTCTTTTATACTAATAAACAAAAGGCAATGAAAATCATTTTAAAATGATACTGTGGAACGGAAAGATTTTCGCCACTTCCAAAAGAAACGACTTTTATCACTACACTTTAAATTATAATAGAAAATTCTCTAACATAGATCATCTAATTAGCAAATCGTTACCTTCAATAATGGATATGCTGATCTAAAGTTAAAATTACTTTTCCTTACTAATTCTATTACTCGCCAATATTGTATAAATCAAATAAGTAATAAATATGATAATAAAAATAAGATTAATTTTTAACACAAAATAGAGATTTAACAAATTTGCGAACGCATGAAATAATAGACAGTAACCAACAGATTTCGTTTGACGGTAAAGAAGCCCTAAAACAAAACTTAAAAATAATGTATATATAAAAAATAAAATAAAAGGAAATCCTTGATGGCTTTCTCCAACTATAAACCATAAAGGCAGATGCCATATTCCCCAAATTGATCCTACAATCAAATTAGATTGCCAATAAGTATATTTTTTATCAAGTAACGGTTGTAATATACCTCTCCATCCTAATTCTTCATGTCCACCACCAAAAAAAATTAATTGTATAAAGAATAATGGCATCAGATAAATTGATACTCCGTTTAATTCCAAGGAAGATACAGAAAATAGTATCAAAATTGCTAACAAATGAATAACGAAATAAATACTACTATTTTTTCTTTTATTAAATACAAAATGTTTAAATTTTATATTATTCCTTTTCAAATAAAAGCCACTTGCAATAGCTGGACCAAGTGCACCTACTATATGTAACATTCTCCCTATAAATGTTTCTAATCCCAAAATATGAGATTGCGTAAAGATGGCAAGAAGCCCCCAAGCTATATAAGCAATTCCAAATGTAAAATAAAGATAATTTTTTAAATTCTTTTTGTCAATTTCTGTCATTTTATCTTCCTAATCTTGATTATTTTATGAATAATATTTTTACTGCTTCTTAGTTGCTGTCGATTTTAAACTACATTTATTCTATCACAAAAACACAAAAAAAGCCTTACAATCAAGGCTTTTCTATACTTTCACAAAAATCCTAATAAATTTCCATTCAACTTCTTCTAAGCATCTTTTCTAAAAAATAAATTGACAATCTCATCTTCTGAAAAGTTTAGCTCACCAAGTTTTTCAAACAAAATTTTCACTAGCTTGTTAGATTCTTGATATCTTAACTCCCTTATTTCTTGCTCGCTTGCTATGACAAAATATCCTAATGTTCCACAGCTAATAACCAAATTCTGTTCTTCGAGAACTTTCATTGCTTTTTGAATAGTTGCCGGATTACACTTCTCGTTTTCTGCTAATCTCCTTATTGAAGGAATTTGTTGTTCAGGTGCATAATCACCTCTTAAAATAGTCGTTCTTAATTTTGATGCAATCTGTAAATATATGGTGTTTCATTTAATCTTTTTATTATCACTTTCCCTAACAAACTTCCAATATGCAGAATAGGGGATGACTGTAGCTAGTAGAAGATAGTATTTATTTGCAAACATATCTACTTCTCCTTTTGCATTGAAATGAATCGGAACTTTTTCGGGGAGAAATCTGGTAATAACAACTATTATAGCTAGCATTACTAATAACACCACAATATCTTTTATCAGTCTGCTTTTCATCTTATTTTTCTCCTTTAACTAGATAAAATTTGACTTGCTTATTGTTAAATAAACACCCATTGTAATAACCAATAAAACTACTGATACTACCTGTAAAACAAATATAATCGGAATATTAAACAGCCAATTAAGCAAAAGTGGCGTAATAAGCGCAATCATACCAATAATTCCAGTTACAATAACAGGAAGACTTTGTTTGACAACTATCATCTCACTGTCCCAATCATAGTTAGGATATTTTTTATTTAATGCGATTCCGATTACAGTTATAAAAAAGGAGTAACATATAGGAACAATAACTAGATTCATAACTTGAATAGGATTCATATCAAGTTTCAGCATAAATACAGATACAGAAATCATATATCCAATCAAATGAAGTGTAAGGTTGACAGCTATCTTAGCATTTAAAATCTTTTTCACTTCAACCGGAGAACTTTTCAAAATCCAAATATTTTTACCCTCTAAAGACATAGATGAAGCTGCTGGACAACTGAGTGAAAGCATAGATGAAATAAAGACGGGAGCTAAGTTTGAAAGATACTCATTTATATTTTCAATTCCTGCAGAATTTCCTATTTGCCCTACAGAATTAAACAGGAAAAATATACTAAAGACACATAAAAGAATCACTCCAAGCCCAGCATTCAAGACTGCCATATAAGAACTTAAAAATCGTCCAAGCTCTTTTTGATACAAGGCAAAAAATACCGATTTTCTTTCATAAGATACTTTGTCATTAGCATATCTAGATTTCGTATTGGCAAGTGTATTAAGTAGTTCATACTTCAACGAAGCAATTTTGACAAATAGATAAAAGACGACTATTGAAAGAACTATATAAAATCCCATACCATAGTACATTGGAAAATTGTAGTATGACATAAATAGTCTAGAAATTGGATACAGTCCAGTAATTTGCTTAGCCAGAGTAGCCCCAATACTACTTTCAACACCTGATTGCAAAGCTGATAATGCAAAATATCCAATTATCCCTAACATCGCAAATGAAAAAATAAGAGAGATTACATTTTTTCTTTTAAAAGAAGATGAAGCGACAACAATAATGAGTCCCATGCATGCTGCTATACACATGGGGATCAAAGGGGCAAAAATTATAGAAGTAAAATACAATATAATCTGTAGGAGGTTTAAACTTCCGTTCAAGCCCCATACAATTCCACCCGGAAGCATAAACATCAAGCCTAATAAAAAATTCAATAAGTACATAAACATGAACTTGCTGGTGATAATATACGAACTTTTAACAGGTAAGGATAGGAGAATTTCCATATCTCGACTACCAAATAAAATGCCATTCGAATAAAAGACAGTCAAAAATAATATTGAAAAACTTGATACAGAGACCATATATGCCGGTATCAAGTCCTGCTGTCCGACGTGTACTAATGTTTTCGCTGTTAGTATATTATAAACAAAGCAAAATAAGGAAAGAGTTATTATGCCAAAACTCGCAATAGCCATTGAACTTTGTTTTTTATTTCCTGAATCTCTAATCTCGTTAATAGGAAAGAAATTAATCAATTGCGCTTTGAGCAGTATCCAAATGTTACTCATTGTCCTGCACCTCCATGAAAAATGCCTCCAATGATTCATCACCTTTGACGTCTCCTGTATTGCCACTTGCAATTAACTTTCCATTTTTGATAATGGCAATCTTATTACATAATTTTTCCGCAACATCCAATACATGGGTTGAAAAGAAAATAGCACCTCCATCTGAAACACACTCATGCATAATTTTCTTTAGTAGGAAAGTTGCTTTGGGATCTAGACCAACAAAAGGTTCATCTAAAATCAACAGTTTGGGAGAATGTACAAGTGCAGAAATAATGGCTGTTCGTTGCTTCATTCCATGTGAATATGAAGAAATAATCCCCGAAAGATGCTCAGTCATATCAAATAAATCACCGTATTTTTGGATTCTCTCCATGCGTATTTTTGTAGGAATTTCAAACAAGTCAGCAATAAAATTGATATATTGAAGTCCTGTCATATGTTCATACAAATCTGGATTATCTGGGATATACGCCATCATTTTCTTACAAATAACAGATTCTTCTTTAATAGAATGACCGTTGATAATTATACTTCCATCTTCAAAATCATGGATACCGACAACTGCCTTTATTGTTGACGTTTTTCCCGCACCATTTGCTCCAATAAAACCATAAATATCTCCAGACTGTACTGAAATAGATAGGTTATCCACAACCTTCTTATCCCCATAACTTTTACTAAAATTCTTTATATCTAACATATTTTCACCTCTATTGACAATTTGTCAGTCTTGTTTTGAAATAATACCGATAGCTTGTTTTGATATAGCTATCGGTACATAGTTCTCTCTACAAACATTCTATCTTTTTTAATTGCTAAAGAGTCCTTTTGTATTTAGATTTTGTTCCAGCATTATCTTAAATGCATTCAAGTAATCTTTGACAGGTTCTTTCTTTGAAGTTATTATACCTATGTTATTTGAAACAAAAACATAGGCTGTCATCAGAAATTCAGATGTTTCTGATGGATATTTTACAGAAAATACTTTTTCTGAGATGCCTTGATTTATTATCTTCTCAAAATATATAGTCAGTTTTTCAATGAGCTTATGAGATAACTTATCTAACATATAACGATTTTCTTCAAGATCAACCGTCTTTTGTAACTCAGTTCCTTCCGCTGAAACGTTATCTGTAGAGATTATTGTGGCATCTATAAAGGCTCTTATTTTTTCAATAGCAGTTTTGTTGTCATCATTGACAATCACATGAATATCTCTCAATAATTTCTCTGAATAACGTTCCACAAGACAATACAGAATATCTTCTTTGTTCTTAAAGTGATAGTATAACAAACCTCGTGATATATTTACCTTATCGACTATATCCTGAGTTGTTGTGTTCGCATATCCTTTCTCCATAAAGAGGAGCATAGCAGCGTGCATAATCTCAGCCCGTCGAATTTCTGGATCTTTTACATCTCGCATTTTATTCCTCCTGATTACAAATTATACTACTCTACTGACAAATTGTCAATTATAAATTACCTTTTTGAGGATACTAAAAAATCCTTGACACCAAGGCTTTTTCGTCAACTTTTTTTTCTAAGCTCGTACAAGCAGTACGACCGCTTCAACGTTGATTGCTCTTTAAAAATGGCTCAACTAAATCAATCCACTCCTGATGTAGGTAAGATGATAAATAACCGTGATTATAACCTTTTGCTTCATACAAAATTGTATTTGAATGTAGCTGATGAAATATTTTCGCTGATTCTTTCACACAGTTCAATTCTTTTTCACCATAGATATACAGAACCTGAGACTTGCTAGCAGAAATCATATCTTTCAGCTTGTAATGCCCCATATAGGTTTTGTAAATGGTCACCAATGTTTTAACAGGCGTCCTTGGCAGATCCTCCAAATAATAAGCTTTTATTTCCTCTGGATAAGCCAGTTTAGGATAGAGTTTGTTCATCATGCTTAACTGAAGTTTGCAAGAGAATTTATTGAACATCAGTTTACCAAATAGAGACACTAGAAAGATGCTGGTTTTTGATAACCTTGGTTGAGGAATACAGAGGCTTCCGTCTATGATGGCCTTCTCAGCAATTTCACTGTCTAAAGACAAAAGCTCCATGGCAATTTGACCACCAAGTGAAACACCACCGATTGCAAACAATTTCCCACTACAGTTTGCTTTGATATAGTCTAGAATCTCCAAAGCAGAATCTTCAGTAGAAACATAATCAAGTTGATATTCCTCGCCGTGGCCATTCAAAGTGGGTAGAATAATACGGTATTTTTCTGACAAGATACGTGCCTGCCGAAGATAATTCCACCAAGAACTGCCACCACCGTGTATTAGTAAGATAGGAGGTAAATTCTTATCCCCAAATTCATGGAACTTCATGTTTAAACTCCTTACTGTAGGACTTTCACTAGCTACATCCTTGTTTAATCAGTTTGAACAAGCAGTGATACCGCCTCAACATGTCGTGATAGCAAACTTCTATATTATAGAACGAAAGTGATAGAGTGTTTTATAGAATTATACTATAAAACGAAAGAGAATTACACACTCAACTCAACCAATTTATAAAATTCACCTTTCCTATCCATCAAGTTATCAAAAGAACCATCTTCAACAATAACTCCATTTTTCATAAAAAGAATTCTATTGTATTTTTTCAATATGCTCTTATTTAACTTATGCGTAACAACAAGAACCGTCAAATCTTGAATTTCTAAAATTGAATTTTCAATTTCAGTAGTAACTTTATTATCTAAAGACGAGGTAGCCTCATCTAATAATAAGATTGGTGTTTTTCGAATTAAAGCACGCGCAATACTAAGTCTCTGTCTCTCTCCCCCAGATAGATTTGATCCATTCTCGCCACATGAAGTTTGTAGACCTAATTCATTTTCTAAAATATAACTTTCTAAGCCAGACTGCTGTACAGCTTTTTTTATATCATCTTCAGTAAAGGATTGACTAAGGGTAATATTTGCTTTTAAAGTATCATCAAAGATATAAACATCTTGCTGAACAATAGTCATTAAGTTATAAAGGCTCTCTGCTGAAATAGCTTGCAAATCTTGATTATCAATTGAGATATACCCACTTGTTACATCATAGAAACGCAGTAATAGATTGAGTAAAGTTGATTTTCCACTACCTGACATACCTACTATTGCAATTTTTTCCCCCTTTTTGATCTGTAAAGATAAATTATTAAAAATCTTTTCCTCAGCATTAGGGTAGAAAAAATCTACGTTTGAAAAAGAAATGACATCATCAAAATATTCTTTCGTTTTACCAGTTTGAAGTTCGATTACATCTTTTACCTCAAATGAATTCAGTGTAGCCTGACCTTCGCGGAATTTACTCATTCCCATACCAATTTCATTTAGTGGCATTACTACAAAATTGACTAGTTGAACAATAGCTGTAACACTCCCGATTGTGGTATGCCCACCGAAGACCAGATACATTCCTCCACCAAAGGCTACTAAAAAAACAATCATCCCTGAAAGTTGAGAAATAACATTAGATAAAACATCAAATTTTCCTTTGATGAAATATATCTCATCCAATTTTTCGCTTTCGTTTTTGTAATCTTGACGGATAGCCTCTTTCACATTAAAACTCTTTATAACTAGAAACCCTGCTAAAATATCTTTAACCTTAGCTAAATATTTCTGATCGGATATTATAGAAATATTTTGTAGAGAGGCTGATTTTTGTCCAATAAATCCTGAAATCATCATAGGAATAATGCTAGCAATGATAACTAATAAGGTCAAAAACCAATTACCTATAAACATGGCTACTAGTGAGAAAATCATTAAGGAAATATTTTTTGAAATATTAAAATACTGGTGCAAATAATCCTGCTCAATTTTCTTCATGTTCTCAGTTAATATTGAAATAAATTTCCCTGATTTTTCCTTAGAAAATTCTCTATAATCGCTATCTAAAATAGATTTAAACACCTTATTTTTGTATCTTGACATAATCTGCCTAACAAGTTTATTTCTTAATCGAAGGGATATAAAATTAAGACTGGCATAGATAAATATTACGATAGCGCCTATTAGTATCGCTTGGGTTAGAGCTTCCCTATTTTGGGACATTCCACTATCAATTATAATTTTAATAGAATAAGCAAAAGCAATATTAGTTAAAGGAACTAGTATATTAAAAATCATGAAAGTATAAAAAGACTTCTTATGGTACTTTGTCAATTGTTTCATTCCTAATCTACCTCATAATTCTTAAATTTCATTTAGAAAATGTGACATAAAATATTCTTCTAAGTCAATATTCTCTCTCCTAATCTCTTTCATAGAGACTTGTTCTAGCATTTCTCCATTTTTGATAAAACCAATTTTATCTGCTATCTGTGAAATTTCCGATAATATATGACTCGATATTAGTATTGTAATTCCATGTTCCTTTGAAAGCGACAACAAAAGATTTCGAATTTCTTGAATTCCTATTGGATCTAAACCATTGATTGGCTCATCTAAAATTAACAATTTAGGTTTTGTTAGAAACGCACGAGCTAAACCAAGCCTTTGCCTCATTCCTAACGAAAAATCTTTTACTTTTTTAGTCGTATTTTTTAATCCGACCATCCTTAAGGCTCTTATTATATCTGATTCGGTAATATTTTTCCTCATATATTGCGCGTGAATTTCCAAAATTTCTTTTGCTGTGAGGTTTTCATAAAAAATTGGTGTTTCAATAACACTTCCAACCTGACTTAGAATGTCCTCTCTGTGATCTTGTAAATTTTTTCCAAAGATTTCAATACTACCAGATGTAACAGTTGATAAGGATAACATGCATTTCATTAAAGTTGTTTTCCCTGCGCCATTTGGTCCTAAAAATCCATAGATTTCTCCTTCAGCAATTTGAAGGTTGATACCACTTAAAATTTCTTCTTTATCAATTGTTTTAAAAACTTCTTTTACTTCAACAATATTTTTCATTTCTATCTCTCTTTCTATATCTAGCTTTAAATGCAAGAATTTTTCTTCAGGAGCATAAATACTAACTTATACAGTCTCTTCGTTTAAATAAATCATCACAAAATTAGCACTTTCCTTCCATTAAATTTAGCTATACTACTTGATATTAATATCTTTTCTTGAAATAGTATAAATTGAAAATAAAGTAATCATTAAACTTATGAAACTTGCAAATATCAAAAAGAATAAGTTATCAGCAATATTATTAGATAAACTTCCTGGACTTACATTCGAAAGTAATGCTGCTAAACCAAGTCCTGAAAGCATTGTTATAGCTGTTGAATGCTTAATCATACCTAAAACAAATGGTAGTAACCCTATTAGTACTGTTGCAAACGTTATTCCAGCTAAGTTAATTAATTGACTAGCTAGAGGGATATAACTAGATTCAGTTACAACAGCCATGAATCTAATGAATAATTGAATCACTAAATGTGCAGAAAAATGGGCAATAAATGCTATTAGAATGACTGAAAGAATTTTTCCCCAAAGTAACTTTATTTTAGAAATAGGGTAAGAAAACAACTGAAAAATTGTTCTTCGTTTAAATTCATCAATAATAATCGTAGATAATAAATAAGATTCGAAAATCAAAAATGCTGCTTTAGTAAATAAAGATGAAAACAATGAAGCTACAATTGCCCAACCTTCCCATTTACCAGTAATTCTAATAACATTAGAATCCTGTCCAGTGAATTCTCCTAGTTTATTGTCAGTACCTAAACCCATAATAATGATTGCTGTAATACCTAACACTATAAATATAGTACACAACCAGGCTAAAAATAATTTAGATTTAGAAACTTTATTTAATTCAATTTTAATAAGCGACAACATAGATTATTTCCTCCAAAAGATTTTGTTAATATTAATGACACTATTCTCAAAGTACTTTACATACTCATGGTATGTAAAAACCTAAAAAAGAAACATACTACAGGTATGTATAATAGTATTTTTAATACCATAGCTAGAGTATGGTATTTTAAAAAATATCTATACGTAAAACTTATTTACTGTTTTTTAAGTGATCAAATAATTTGAAAATTACTTCCATCATTTCATCAGTAATCAACTGTACTCCCAGACCTTCAAAAGTTAGTTTAATGAAATTCATTTTACGCTTTAATTCTTCTACTGAATAAATAGAAATTTTGAACCCAATCCAAATATTCAATGTTAAGACAATCAAATCAGCTAGCTCTTCTGGGTATTCTGTTTTAATTGATTTATCTTCAACACCTTCGAAAACTTTTTCTCTAATCTCTGGTAAAAAATCAGAAAATAAATTTAGATACTGTTCACCTAATAAACGTGGGCTTCTTAACATAATTGAAGCTGAGTATACAAGCCTTTGTTGTTCAAAATCAGAGAAAGCATCCATCAAAGAATTTTGTATTTTTTCTAATGCAGTATCTCCTCTCCAATTATAATTTAGAATTTCTTGATTATTTTCGCTAAGAATTGATTGCAAAATTGCATCTTTAGACTCAAAATGATGATAAATAACACCTTTTGTCAACCCACCTAACCCATCTATTATATCTTGTATTGAGGTATTATCAAATCCTTTTTCTAAAAATAAACCTTTAGAAACTTCTAATATTTTTCTTCTTGTTTCTTCTGGATTTCTATTCCTTGCCATTATAATCCCCCTTTTTCATACCGCTGGTATGTATTTGTATTATAATGTATTAAACTCATAATGTCAAGTTCCTTGTTATTTACTACATAATTTTACGCAGTTCATTTTCTCTCCTGAAAATCAAAAAGGAGAACAATATACAATTGTTCTCTCTTAAGATAAATATTTATTGTTGTATTCATTTTTCCGATACGCAAACGACATCTACAAATACATTTACATCTATGTTTCTTTTTAGGACTTTTTTGACGTCAAAATTGCCTTTATCTACAAATACAAAATGCTTGTAAAATAGCTTAAAATCAAGGATTTTCACCCTCTTGTTCGTTGTAGAAACACTACACACTCGACATGTGGTGCTAGTGACTGCATATACTATGAAACGAAATGAGGTTTGTCAGAATTAGGAATGTACTTTTTAACGAAATACATTAAAAATTTATATTTCTAGATGGAAATGATGCTTTAGAAATAGATATCATATCGTGAGCTGCTATTTTTTCTCCAGCATCAATTATTGAACTCAACAGTGTAGTACTATCAATATCGGTATTCTGGAGTGGAAGTTCAATTGCGACTAAAGTTCCATCTAATTGATTAGGTCCATCTTCAATTTCTTCAATATCGCCACTTGTATAAACGTAGTTATCGCCACTTATTAATAAAAATCTCCCATTTAATTTCTTACATAACTCACTTACTACATATAGCCCAAATCCTGAGTTACTCCATCTATCAGTATCTCTATTTTCTGTTCCTCTTCGAAATGCTTTAGATATACCCGGTCTTATTGCTGAACGTAAAGAATCAAGATTAGTCTCATTCTCTCTTTTATGGAATTGGTTTGCCGTTAAGCTCCTATGAACTCCAATTCCTTCATCCATTATTACAATTTGTGCTCTGGAATAGCTACTACTAGGCCAAGCTTGACCACAAATCCATAAATCGTCTTTACCTGAATGTTCAGGAACATTTCTAATTATTTCTCTGATAATATATTTCAATATTTCTTGCAACTCACTGTGACCTGTAACTATCTGCGCTAGCTGAGTAGCACGGCCAATGATATAATCTCCCCTCTCGAAATATTCTCCACGTAAGAAACTTTTTCCATACTCTTCTTTTACATTTATATTTGTTATGGGAATATAGGTATTATTCCCTTTAACATGACCAGTATTTTTACCTTCAGTAGCATGTGGAACAAAATATTTAAATAAGCCCATCCATCCATAGTAACCACTATTTTTTCCAGTAGCTTCAAGGATAGAAACTACTATTCCTTCTCGATCTTCAATAATTTTTCTAAATTGGTAACCAAAATATATCATTGCAATCGGCTCCGCCCACCTAAGAAATCTAAAGTCTAATATTATTTCCTTATCATTTTCTGAAAGTTTATCAATTTCCTTCAATAAATAGTCATATCTATTTTTGACTTTATCAAAACTTAGAGACCTTATCTCAATTTTCATATTGTTAATATCTCCTAACTATTAATTACTTATTCGAGTCCTAGTTTGACCCCCTAACCCCCTCATCGAATTATACAAATCTTTCAAACCATAAATACTTTTACAATAAGAATATTCGATTGTTACACCCTCTCTATGATAATTAATCTTCTTTTTTTAGCACCATTATATCACAAAAAACACATAAATTACCTGCACTCTTAGAATATTATAAAACGACTTCAGCTCCATTGACAATGCAACTGTAACTTACTTTCCGAATATTATTTTTTAAACAATCCAAACATCAAGTGGGATAATCTCCTTACATCCCCCCACCCATAGTAAGAATAATTTCTATATGTTTGAAATTTGTATTACCACAGCTACATTCCATAACAATGTAGCAATCGTCATCATCAAAAAAGTTTACAAATCAACCATTTTTGCAATTTCGAGATACGAACAAGTATAAGTTAATGCTTTGCCATCAGGAATTTTGTAACTTGCTGTGAATATCTCGAGTTAAAGCATACCATAGTAGTCGATATAAAAATATAACTCAATTGAGTTACCGCTAGTGATTCTAATAGGATAGTTCAATTCTATTATACTGTTCCTCATTTAGTATAAATTGAATCGTTCTAAGATCATTATATGGTGGATAGCCGAATCTCTCAGAAAGAATTCTACGGAGCTGGTTTACTTGAGCATCTGTTAAGTAAGAACTAGTAATTAAATCTGTCCCACAAAATTTGAAAGTATACAATTTGTTAATATCATATTGTGGAATAAATCCTCTAAATAGAAGCCAATTTTGTGTTTTACCATATTCCACAGTTTCCAACTTTAGTATCAAACTATGAGTCATCATTATTCCTCCATTATTATTAATCTTAGTTATTATATCATGTTTTTTCAATAAATAAACGTTTTTAGTATAAATTTATATTATAATACTCTTATCGACCATTTAGTGATACTTGTGAAGGATGCATTTATTCCCATTAATCCTCATTTTATGGAAATAACTCCGTGATTTCTTGTGTTTATGGATATAAATGACACAAAAATCAAGATACTTCATCAAGATACTAAATTTGAACTCTACCTTTAATATTTTTATACCTCTGATAAAAGAACTTACCTACAAGGTATTTCTTAACCTCTTTCGTTACAAGTTTTTTACGCCTTTGCTAGTAAAAGCTAAACACTCCACGTGGTGCTAGCGAACTTCTATATTATAGAACAAAAATATATTCTTTCTTGTACCAAATACCTATTTAAAATAAATGTGTAAAATTATTTATTACTAAAATAGTTAATCATTTATTCCAATAACACTACATTCTGTAAAAACCAAAAACACAAAATTACCAATAGTACCTTTTCTCTCTTAGATATTGTTCTTTTTGTTCTCTAGAATTGTCATGATTTCTGATTCCTAACAATTCGTCTGTTGAAGAAACTATTGGGTCGATCCAGTCAGCTTTGGATCTAATCCAATCAATTTCCTCTTTACTAAGTTTCCCTACTATCTCCAGTTTATCAGCCATCAGTCTTAAATCATTTGCTGTTTGAAAATCTTCTAGCATATTTAGAAGAGACATTGTCCGCTTCTTCTCTTCTTCGATTCTATTTTGTAATTTTCTTTTTCGCTCCTGCTCCTCTTCGTATTGTCTTGCTCTCTCTTCACGTTCAAGTCGTAAGTTCTTAACTTTATAATACTCTTGGTAAATTAAAACGATTATTTCTGGGATTGATTGTTCAAGTGTGAATTCTTTAGTATCTTTAATGTATTTACCATCTATTATCTTAAATCGAAATTTTCCATTTGGAATATAGTCATACTTCTTTATTCTTGGTTTAAAAGCATATCTATTAAACTTAACGCTATCATTGTACTCTGCTAGTTCTTTAGCTTCTTCTTTTGTCAATTCATGACTTACTTTGTCTGTTAACTCTATAACTTCAAAACGAACAATATCCTTATCAATTTGAATATCCCAATTTGAAGTTACAATATCACCGATTCTTTCAATTACAGTAACTAGAGTATCTAAAAAGCGATATAAGCGTGGAAGAGAATTTAGTGAAATATTTTTTACAAATTTAGGTTCTTTTAAATCATTATATCTGTGTCTAGAATCAAAGTAAGGATAGGAAGCAGCTTTTTCCCTCTTATTCCACTCTGCTATTTTATCTCTTAGATTAGCTACAGATTTATGTAATCTCTTATTTGGAGACTGGTTTAAGTTTGAAACGGCTTCTATAATAAGCTCAATTTTATCGTCCGCTAAAAATGATAATGAACTTCTTATACTAGTTGTATCAAGTTTAACAGTATCTTTATTTTTATCTTCCGAAGTCTCCTCTTTATATTTAACAGGTTTTATTCTATTGTTTTTTAGACTTTTTCTATCAATATTAACTTCATTTACGTCATTTTGTGGTAATGGAACAATAAATTCACTTAAATCTTGTTCAGTATTCTTACGATACCAATAACTCCCATTTGGAATTGGGATTTCAAATTCTTTGCATTTCTTAAGTAAGTCTGAATAACTTAAATCATATTTCAATGAAACTTGTTTTGCACTTATCTCCCAGATTTCTTCATAGAGTTCTTCTCTAGAGAAGGTCTTTATCATCTTCATTCGAAACACCTTTACCCTTATATTTTACATCACCGTTTTTATATTTACCAAGCGAAAACGCAAATTCAAAAACTTCTAATTCTTCACTTCTGCATTTTCGCTTAATATAAAAAGTAAATCTTGTTTTAAACCGTTAAATTCCTCTATAATTTTATCTAAACTAGTTTCAATATTTTCAACACGGATCTCAGATAGTTTCCCATGATTGTATGAAATCATTCTTTCACCGATAATATGATATGACCAACTCTCAGTGAAACGTCTATCTCTTTCTTCGTTATGAATAGCAAAACCAATTGGAAGAAGATTATTTCTAAGACCTATCGCAACTGCTTGTGAACTTATACCTAAATAATCACCAGCAATTTTTAATGTGATTTTATTTAACTTTCTAATATCTTCGTCGGTATATTTCGGCATGTTAATACTCCTTTGTTATAATTCAAAATGCAATAGTTTTCTAGCTGTCATAAAATGTGAATAACAATTCTCCTATGAACAATATCTATTATGTTCATCAAGCTTTTAAATTGTTATAAAATTCAGTTGATCATTTAGTAATCATATCGAATGTTTCCATAATTCCTATTTTCCTAATCAACTTTCAAATATATAGCGCTTTCATTATCTTCTTATTCTATTATATCATTATTCAAAGTAAAAAACTGTAACCTAGTAGTTACAGTTTTTCACAGATTTACTTCTGGTCTTTCTAAAAATTTATAAGTTCACTTTCAGGAATGTTAAAAACATCGTATTTTTCAAAATAGGGTTTTACCATTTCTTTCTATCTACGTTTAAGAAAATTGATATAGTTTAAAGCAGATAGCCAATAAGCTATAGGCGCATCTTTCCAACATGATATGGCTTCATCAATTACACTTGCATCAAAATGTGCATGATAATCACCTGTATAGGGGCGAACATCAATACTTGACCATCTAACACAAAACAGCGCCATTCTGCTATGAATTCTACAACTTCACTAATATTATATCTATAACAGAAAATCTTTTCCTTATTACTCTTTGTTCAAAGATTCCAGAATTTCTCTATAACCTTCGTAGAAACGATCTCTTGTAACTACCTCACCAGGATATTTTTTTTCAAGAAGTAAGAATATATCATTTGGATTAATTCCTTCATCTAAAAAATCTTGATACAGTGGGCTACATAACCTCATTTCACCTTTACTTGAAAATTTTAAAAATGTTCCATATATTGGAATCATTGACAATAGATTGTATAGACTTTTTTTCATTGTTTTCCTTTTATCTAAGTTTATTAATTTAATCAAATATAACTAACCTATCATTACTGAAGTTATTAAAGGTAAGATTTACTTTTTCATAAACCTCTTGAGTTTCCTTATAAATCTTATCCGAAACATATGAAGCTCTCAATTCGGATTTCTCAGTCAGCACCCACTTTAACTGAGAGTATGAATATTTTGCAAAAGCAATCCATTGTGCGTAATTTATTGTCATAGGATTTTTTGTAAAGTAGATTTTCCCTGCATTAGCAGATGCGGCTATAGAATGTCCAATAAATAGCATCGTATGTAATTTGGGGTGTTTCTCTCTATCCAACGAAAAAGGAATAGAATTTTTTATTGAATGTCCTTCGTTGATTTTCTTAAGGGCGTATCCAATTCTGATTATAACTTCAATAATCATTGTGGAAATAGCCATACTACTAAAATGAATGAAATCATAGCCTTCGTAATACATTCCTTGTACTATTTCTGCTATTGTTTGATCCTCGTCACCAATTTTTCCAAACTGAAGCAAATTAAATAATCCCATCAATGGTGCAGGTAATCCCATTGATGTCGTAATATCAGATTTAAAATGAATTATCTGCTTTGCTATTGCTGCAAAAATATCACTTTCTTTTCTATCTGTGTAATTATCCATAAATTGAGATACTATTTTCCCAGTTTTATCAATAGTAGTCATCTTACCATTTAGAATATCACATACACCAATTACTAAACCAAGAAGTGGATCATGTCCAAGAGATAACAATCTATGATAATATGCAGATAGTCCATTAACATTTACTTTAGTATGACGATTATCTTGAGCATCAAAAGGGACTTTACTGACCTTTGAATTTGCCAACTTATCCATTTCTTCTTCAGGAAATCGTTGATTAAACCAGTCTCTTACATAATTAGATAAAGGGCCACCTTTTAAACCATTCGGAGTTTTCTCAGGTATTCCAATTAAAAGAATATCAATAATCGCTGCTAATATACCAGCTCCTGCACAAATCGATATATCAATTTTATCAAGTTTATGAATGTTGTTAAAATCATCCTGCAATGATTGAATAACTGTCTGATTAAGTTCCAATTCTTCATTTGTGAAGAGTGCATCTAGTTCATTCATTGAACCAACTTCGCACTCCGCTTTTATTACTAAGTCTTCCCATTTAGGTACAACGATAGTTTGTTTTTTAGTTTCGGTATCTATTATTGGTAAATCAGTCAGAGTATAGCCTAGCTCTCTCAATAATTTTTCACTTTCCTCTATACGTTCTTCTGCAATAGACATATCGGGTCTGTTTATTAAATCTAACTCTTTGGTTTGATGAGTTAAAATATTATTGAATTTTTGTTCTTCATCAGAATAAATGAATTTACTCATTGTTAGTCCCCTAAATCGTTTTTCAAATCTTTAATTGCTTGAGTTAGGAGGATATTTAAACTCTGTAAATAATCTAGGCGTTCCTTATCAGCATCTGCCTCAGTTTTCAGAGCTTGTATAATAGCTTCATGTTTTTGCAATGCTTCTTTATATAACCGTTCTTTTTCCTGTTTAAGTTGTTTATTTTTTAGATTAGAAGCTAATAATATACCGCCTCCGGCTAATACAACGACTGGAGCAGCCATTACAAACACTCCAGCTACCATACCACCTCCAACGACACCGCCAATAGCTGCAAGGCCTGAAGTAATGCCAGCCGCTGATAACCCTACAGTACCTAAACCATAAAGAGCTGCGAATGAACTTATCCCACCAATACCTGCTCCCAATGCACCAGCTAACACTTCTGGAATTGGACTCTCTCTTATTGTACGTGTTTTATCATTAAGAGCTGCCGCTGCTTCATTAATTATGTTTACAACTTGTTGTAGTGATTCTACATTTTGAAATATTGCTTCTTTACTCATAAAAAATCCTCAATCTTTTATTATTTTAATTATACCATGTATAAATTGAAAAACTGCAACATAAAAGTTACAGTCTAACAATATTTATCCAAAAACAGTGTAATGAATTATACCCTATCCTTTATCATTCACGAGAAATACTCACACATCAACATGTACTGACAGTATTTTCCAATACTATCAAATAAAAAGGATTTCTTCTCTTTAAGATTATATTATTGAACGAAAATATCTATTCCTCTTCATAATAATTCCTGCATTCCTCACATAAAAATGGCTCATCCTCACTTGGTGAACCGAAATCGTTACGACCACAATGCTCACACTCTGTTACTTCATTAATTTCTCCACAGTTTAGACATCTACCAAAATCTGTGATAGTTTCATCAACACATATCCACTCCTCTCCACACTCTTGACACGGTAAATCTAAAATAGGATCCGGACCACCATCTTTGATAATAGAATATTTAGAACTTTCCACTATATCCTTATAATCTGTGAATTCACTATTTATTATATCAACCAATCTTTTTCCTAGTCTATGCAGATCGTACTCTGAAATGCCATCCATTTGGACGGGCATATAAGTACCTTGAAACTCATCAAATTCAATAACACCATAAGTATAGGACACTCTTCCAATTTCTTCTATACTTGGACTCCCGTCTTTTTTATACCCTAAATATAGGAAACTTTGGGAACCTTCATAGTCGTTAATATCAGTATTAGCCTCAAAACTAATTACGTAACCATCAATTTTGTTTTCAATTTCAAATACAACACTATTTGAATTACAAATCTTTAGTTCAGTATAATCACTGAAATTCAAATACTCACTGAATCTGAAGGATTCTTCAATCGAATCATAAACTTGACTCAATTTATCATTGAATAGAGCTAGAATCTGGTTACTATTTCGAGTTGTTACCCCACTCTCGCTTTCCTTCAATTCAAGAATTCTATCCGACATTAACTCTTCCTGTAATAATAATTCAAATTCAAACTCTTCTTCCTTGCGCACCTCCTCTGATTTTAACTCTGATGACATCTTTTGTATACCACAAAGTAAAGCTTTCTGAACGACATCTATTGAATGTAATATACTCTTATAGGCTGATTTATCTATCATTTTATTGTGAGCGATATGATTTCGATCTAGTTCAAATCTTCTGAAATAATCTAGAAAATTATCTGGCAAAAATGGTGAAAAATAAGTTTGCCACCAATCACTATATACAACTTGCTGTCTTTGTAGAATTCTAGTCAAATTTTCCAAATGTAAATTAAGTTGAGTCAATTCCAATATATTCTCTTTAGAAGCATCCCACTTCATCACTTTATTTGAAAATATATCAAGCAAATCACCTGTATCAATAGACATCAATCTTTCATCTACATCTTTGAAATTATCAATTATTGCTTTGTAGTCAACATATCTAATTTTGTGTTTTCCTTGAATTTTTAAGGGTACAAGTCTCCACCAATGAATACCAAATTTTCGATTCATAACCAATGTAATAAATTTTCTAGCTAAATTTTCGACAGTAAAAACTTTAGGGTATAAATCGGTTGCTAAAAATTCGGACTCAGAATCAAATAACCAGAATATTTTCTTGTGCTTTGTTTTAATAAAATTTTTGACTATTCTCTTTAATCGCTCAAGGTATTCATTTTCTGTACTAATTATATAATTTTCGCTTTGAATTGAAACCATCAGTTCATAATTTTTTTCATAGGTACTAAATTCGACACCAATTCTCCATATGTACTCTCCAGAATGAAAATCAATAAGATAAAGTGGTACTTCAGTTAGGCTATAAAATTCACTATCTACTTCCTCAGCATCAATTACTCCTGATTCGACCAAGAAATTTTGAAATTCCATCAAATAAGTATCGAAATTATCAACAACTTTTTGCTCTGCAACTGCTACAAATTCAACTAATGTCTTCAAATTCTTATTAACTCCAATTATAATATTATGTCAATTATACCATAAAACCAAAAAAGACTGCAACTTCCCAGTCACAGTCTCTTATAAATCTACCTCAGTTCCTTCAAGGAAAGTTACTACAATTTGTCCAGCTTCTGAAATACTGATGTGGTCGAGTACTTGATTCATGATAACTCCATCAAATTTATCTAAATCTAGTAATTGTTTAAACATCCAATCTGGCCTTTGATCCTATATCGATTGTTACACTGCCAGACTGGCTGTTTCTCCCTGCTCGTGGTCTAGCTCTTCCTGCCAAATAGTTCTCCAGATTCCCTGAAAAATACTTTGCAGGTGAATGGGGTTTGTTAGCACTGGATAATGTAGAAATTGATATGGTTATCCTGCCGAAGCTGTTCTTTCCGTTCCATCTCAAGTTTCACCAAATTCAAGCCTTCCACATTAATGATATTAATGATTTATTCTTGATCACTTTAATATATCCACACTAAAGATAAAAGGTCACTGTTACCAGCGACCTCATATAGTCTTTCTATAAAATGTTTCTAGGCTTTTACGAGCAGAGCAACACACTCCACGTGGTTTGTCGTGTCACTCTTTGCAGTGATGATACTTGGCAACTTGCCCCCTCTTTCCATGATAGAGGGAGCATTTCTCAAATACTTTGGGATTCCTGTGGCTTTCACATGGTTTATGTCTACAAAAACTTTTGATGGTAAAAAGCCTTATGGATTTTTGAAGTCTGTCATTGCTTATGCACTGCGACCAAAGCTGACCTATGCAGGAAAAAAAGTAACGCTTGGCAGAAACCAGCCACAAGAAGCCATTACAGCAGTTAGGAGTGAATTTTATGGCATATCCAATTAAATACATTGAAAACAATCTCGTCTGGAATAAAGACGGGGAATGTTATGCTTACTATGAGCTTGTTCCTTACAATTACTCATTTCTAAGTCCAGAACAGAAAATACAAGTGCATGATTCTTTCAGACAGCTTATCGCACAAAATCGTGATGGCAAAATTCATGCTTTACAAATCAGTACAGAATCCAGCATACGTTCTGCACAAGAGCGTTCCAAAAATGAAGTCACTGGCAAGCTCAAAGCGGTTGCCTATGACAAAATCGACCAACAGACAGACGCTTTAATATCCATGATTGGCGAAAATCAAGTGAACTACCGTTTCTTTATCGGCTTTAAGTTGCTTCTCAACGATCAGGAGTTTTCTATGAAAAGTCTTACCGTTGAAGCAAAAAATGCTTTGTCTGATTTTGTCTATGATGTGAACCATAAGCTGATGGGCGATTTTGTTAGTATGAGTAATGATGAAATCCTGCGTTTTCAGAAGATGGAAAAGCTCTTAGAAAATAAAATCTCTCGTCGTTTCAAAATCCGCAGGTTAGATAAGGACGACTTCGGCTATCTGATTGAACACCTTTACGGACAGACAGGCACTGCCTATGAAGAGTATGAGTACCATCTATCAAAGAAAAAGCTGGATAATGAAACGCTGATTAAATACTATGACTTGATTAAGCCTACTCGCTGTTTGGTGGAAGAAAAACAGCGATATTTGAAAATCCAGCAGGAAGATGAAACCGTCTATGTAGCTTACTTTACCATTAACAGCATTGTCGGAGAACTGGACTTCCCGTCCTCTGAAATCTTCTACTACCAGCAACAGCAATTTACATTCCCGATTGATACGTCAATGAATGTGGAAATTGTAGCGAATCGTAAAGCCCTATCTACTGTCCGCAATAAAAAGAAAGAACTGAAAGACTTGGATAACCACGCTTGGCAAAGTGATAATGAAACCAGCTCCAATGTGGCGGAAGCTCTGGAAAGTGTGAATGAGCTGGAAACCAATTTAGACCAAAGCAAGGAATCTATGTACAAGCTGTCTTATGTGGTAAGGGTATCAGCAAATGATCTTGACGAACTCAAACGTCGTTGTAATGAAGTGAAAGATTTTTATGACGATTTAAGCGTAAAACTGGTACGACCATTTGGGGATATGCTCGGCTTACATGAAGAATTTTTACCTGCCAGCAAGCGTTATATGAATGATTATATTCAATACGTGACCTCTGATTTCCTCGCTGGTTTAGGTTTTGGTGCTACTCAAATGCTGGGGGAAAATGAGGGGATTTATGTTGGCTACAGCTTAGATACTGGACGCAATGTCTATCTGAAACCTGCTCTTGCCAGTCAAGGGGTTAAGGGTTCAGTAACCAATGCGTTAGCGTCGGCTTTTGTTGGTTCGCTGGGTGGTGGTAAATCCTTTGCGAATAACCTTATCGTCTATTATGCGGTGCTTTATGGGGCACAAGCAGTGATTGTAGACCCAAAAGCAGAACGTGGCAGATGGAAAGAAACCTTGCCAGAGATTTCCCATGAAATCAATATCGTCACTCTGACTTCTGATGAGAAAAACAAAGGCTTACTTGACCCTTATGTGATTATGAAAAATCCCAAAGATTCTGAATCACTGGCTATTGATATTCTGACATTCCTTACGGGGATTTCCTCTCGTGATGGGGAACGCTTCCCAATCCTTAGAAAAGCCATTCGTGCAGTAACCAATAGTGAAGTACGAGGGTTGATGAAAGTGATTGAGGAATTACGGGTTGAGAATACGCCACTAAGTACCAGTATAGCCGACCATATCGAAAGTTTTACAGACTATGACTTTGCACATTTATTATTCAGTAATGGTTATGTGGAGCAGTCTATCAGCTTAGAAAAACAACTGAACATTATACAGGTTGCGGACTTGGTACTTCCCGACAAGGAAACTTCCTTTGAGGAATATACCACTATGGAGCTTTTATCCGTTGCTATGCTGATTGTCATTAGTACCTTTGCTTTAGACTTTATCCATACAGACCGAAGCATTTTCAAGATTGTAGATTTAGACGAAGCATGGAGCTTTTTACAGGTAGCACAAGGAAAAACACTATCTATGAAGCTGGTTCGGGCTGGTCGTGCTATGAACGCTGGGGTATATTTCGTGACCCAAAATACAGACGACCTCTTAGATGAAAAACTGAAAAATAACCTCGGCTTAAAATTTGCATTTCGTTCCACTGACCTTAACGAGATTAAAAAGACCTTAGCCTTTTTTGGTGTAGACCCAGAGGACGAAAACAATCAGAAGCGATTGCGTGATTTGGAAAACGGGCAATGCCTTATCAGTGATTTATATGGTCGTGTCGGTGTGATACAGTTCCACCCTGTATTTGAAGAACTGCTCCATGCCTTTGATACCAGACCACCTGTGCGAAAAGAGGTGTAAATGTGAAACCATCAATAGTAAACAGAATAAAATCAAACTGGACGCTGAAACGTCTAGGTAAAGTGGCAATGACAGTGGCTTTCACACTTGTGATTGCCATTTTTCTTTTAGCCATGCTGGGAACGGTGGTTCAAGCTGCGGGCTTGGTAGATGATACGGTCAATGTGGCAAATGAATACAGCCGATTCCCACTTGAAAACTATCAACTGGATTTTTATGTGGATAATAGCTGGGGCTGGCTTCCGTGGAACTGGTCGGACGGGATTGGAAAACAGGTCATGTATGGACTATATGCCATTACCAATTTTATTTGGACAATCAGTTTGTATGTTTCCAATGCGACAGGTTACTTAGTACAGGAAGCCTATTCCTTAGACTTCATTTCCGCTACAGCAGATTCCATTGGTAAGAATATGCAGACCTTAGCTGGTGTGAGTGCAAACGGATTTTCAACAGAGGGTTTCTATGTTGGATTCCTCTTACTCTTGATTTTGGTTCTTGGGGTTTATGTTGCCTATACGGGACTGATAAAGAGAGAAACCACAAAGGCAATTCATGCCATTATGAATTTTGTGCTGGTGTTTATCCTATCGGCTTCCTTTATTGCCTACGCTCCCGACTACATTAAAAAAATCAATGACTTTTCATCAGACATCAGTAATGCCAGTTTATCACTTGGCACGAAGATTGTCATGCCCCATTCCGATAGTCAAGGCAAGGACAGCGTGGACTTAATCAGAGATAGCCTGTTTTCCATACAGGTTCAGCAACCGTGGCTACTGCTTCAATACAACAGTTCAGACATTGAAAGTATCGGTATTGACCGTGTGGAAAGCCTGCTCTCCACCAGCCCAGATTCCAACAATGGCGAAGACAGAGAAAAAATTGTTGCGGAAGAAATTGAAGACAGAAGCAATACCAATCTAACCATTACAAAGACCATTAACCGTTTAGGTACAGTCTTCTTCCTATTTGTCTTCAATATTGGGATTTCCATATTTGTATTCCTATTAACAGGAATCATGATTTTCTCGCAGGTACTTTTTATCATCTATGCTATGTTTCTGCCTGTGAGCTTTATTTTAAGCATGATTCCATCATTTGATGGTATGTCAAAACGAGCCATAACAAAGCTCTTTAATACCATTTTGACACGAGCTGGAATCACATTGATTATTACGACAGCATTTAGTATTTCAACCATGCTCTATACCTTATCGGCTGGTTATCCGTTCTTTTTGATTGCTTTTCTACAGATTGTGACCTTTGCAGGAATCTACTTCAAGCTGGGCGATTTAATGAGTATGTTTTCTCTACAGAGTAACGATTCTCAAAGTGTGGGAAGTCGTGTGATGAGAAAACCTCGTATGCTTATGCACGCTCACATGCACCGTCTACAGCGGAAACTTGGACGTTCCATGACTACTCTAGGGGCTGGGTCTGCCATTGTTACAGGTAAAAAAGGACAGTCGGGTTCGGGGAGTTCTGCAAGGACACAAGCAGATCACTCCCGACCAGACGGAAAGGAAAAATCAACACTTGGAAAACGTATCGGTCAAACCATCGGTACAGTAGCTGATACCAAAGACAGAATGGTAGACACTGCTAGTGGTTTGAAAGAACAGGTTAAAGATTTGCCGACCAATGCAAGATATGCAGTATATCAAGGAAAATCCAAAGTAAAAGAGAATGTCCGTGATTTAACCAGTAGTATTTCTCAAACCAAAGCGGACAGAGCCAGTGGACGCAAGGAACAGCAGGAACAAAGGCGAAAAACCATTGCGAAGCGTCGCTCTGAAATGGAACAGGTCAAACAGAAAAAACAGCCTGCTTCTTCTGTTCATGAAAGACCGACTACAAGACAAGAACAATATCATGATGAACAGACCTCAAAACAGTCTAATATTCAGACTTCATATAAGGAATCTCAACAAGCCAAACAAGAGCGTCCAGCAGTTAAGTCCGATTTTTCAAGTCCAAAAGTGGAACGCCAAGGCAATACCGTTCAAGAAAAAACCGTTCAAAAGCCAGCAACTTCAACCACTACAGCAGATAGAACTTCACAACGTCCAATCACAAAAGAACGTCCGTCTACTGTTCAAAGAGTACCACTACAAAATACAAGAAGTAGACCACCAATCAAAACCGCCACCATTAAGAAAGTCGGTAAGAAACCATGAAGTTGAAAACTTTAGTGATTGGTGGTTCTGGATTATTCTTGATGGTCTTCTCACTGCTTCTGTTTGTTGCCATTTTATTTTCAGATGAACAGGACAGCGGAATTTCCAATATTCATTATGGAGGTGTGAATGTTTCCGCAGAAGTGCTGGCTCATAAGCCTATGGTAGAAAAATATGCCAAAGAATATGGCGTTGAAGAATATGTCAACATACTTCTTGCGATTATACAGGTGGAATCGGGCGGTACTGCGGAAGATGTTATGCAGTCCTCGGAATCCCTCGGTCTTCCACCTAATTCATTGAGTACAGAAGAATCCATTAAGCAAGGTGTGAAGTATTTCAGTGAATTATTAGCCAGTAGCGAAAGGCTCAGTGTAGATTTAGAATCGGTTATCCAGTCCTACAATTATGGTGGTGGTTTCTTAGGGTATGTGGCTAATCGTGGAAATAAATATACCTTTGAACTGGCTCAAAGTTTCTCAAAAGAGTATTCAGGTGGCGAAAAAGTGTCTTACCCCAATCCCATAGCCATACCTATCAATGGGGGCTGGCGATACAACTATGGCAATATGTTTTATGTGCAACTGGTAACGCAGTATCTTGTCACAACAGAGTTTGATGATGATACGGTACAAGCCATCATGGACGAAGCACTGAAATATGAGGGCTGGCGATACGTTTACGGTGGAGCTTCCCCGACTACTTCTTTTGATTGTAGCGGACTGACACAATGGACGTATGGAAAAGCTGGAATTAACTTACCACGAACCGCACAACAGCAATATGATGTGACCCAGCATATCCCACTATCGGAAGCACAAGCTGGCGATTTGGTTTTCTTTCATTCTACCTATAACGCTGGCTCTTATATTACTCATGTTGGGATATACCTTGGCAATAACCGTATGTTTCATGCAGGCGACCCAATCGGTTATGCCGACTTAACAAGCCCCTACTGGCAACAGCATTTAGTGGGAGCAGGACGAATCAAACAATGAGAAAGGAAGATTTAATGATGAAATTTAGAAAAAATCAGAATAAAGAAAAACAGATACCAAAGGAAAAGAAACCTCGTGTCTATAAGGTCAATCCTCATAAAAAGGTTGTGATTGCCTTGTGGGTACTTTTAGGGCTTAGTTTCAGCTTTGCGATATTCAAGCACTTTACAGCTATAGATACTCATACTATTCACGAAACAACTATCATAGAAAAGGAATACGTTGATACTCATCATGTAGAAAATTTTGTAGAGAACTTTGCGAAAGTCTACTATTCATGGGAGCAATCCGATAAGTCCATTGATAATCGAATGGAAAGTCTAAAAGGCTATCTGACAGATGAACTTCAAGCTCTCAATGTTGATACAGTACGCAAAGATATTCCTGTATCGTCTTCTGTAAGAGGATTTCAGATATGGACGGTAGAGCCAACTGGCGACAATGAGTTTAATGTAACCTACAGTGTAGACCAGCTCATTACAGAGGGAGAAAATACAAAGACCGTCCACTCTGCTTATATAGTGAGTGTCTATGTAGATGGTTCTGGAAATATGGTACTGGTTAAGAATCCGACCATTACCAACATACCTAAGAAATCAAGTTATAAACCAAAAGCCATTGAAAGTGAGGGGACGGTTGATTCCATTACAACCAATGAAATCAATGAGTTTTTAACGACGTTCTTCAAGCTCTATCCTACAGCGACAGCCAGTGAACTTTCCTACTATGTGAATGACGGGATATTAAAACCAATCGGAAAAGAGTACATCTTTCAAGAACTGGTAAATCCTATTCACAATCGTAAGGATAATCAAGTCACGGTATCGCTGACAGTGGAGTATATCGACCAGCAGACCAAAGCAACGCAGGTATCTCAATTTGATTTGGTACTTGAAAAGAACGGGAGTAATTGGAAGATTATAGAATAACAAATATTGGTACATTATTACAGCTATTTTGTAATCACGTACTCTCTTTGATAAAAAATTGGAGATTCCTTTACAAATATGCTCTTACGTGCTATAATTTAAGTATCTATTTAAAAGGAGTTAATAAATATGCGGCAAGGTATTCTTAAATAAACTGTCAATTTGATAGTGGGAACAAATAATTGGATGTCCTTTTTTAGGAGGGCTTAGTTTTTTGTACCCAGTTTAAGAATACCTTTATCATGTGATTCTAAAGTATCCGGAGAATATCTGTATGCTTTGTATGCCTATGGTTATGCATAAAAATCCCAGTGATAAAAGTATTTATCACTGGGATTTTTATGCCCTTTTGGGTTTTTGAATGGAGGAAAATCACATGAAAATTATTAATATTGGAGTTTTAGCTCATGTTGATGCAGGAAAAACTACCTTAACAGAAAGCTTATTATATAACAGTGGAGCGATTACAGAATTAGGAAGCGTGGACAAAGGTACAACGAGGACGGATAATACGCTTTTAGAACGTCAGAGAGGAATTACAATTCAGACAGGAATAACCTCTTTTCAGTGGGAAAATACGAAGGTGAACATCATAGACACGCCAGGACATATGGATTTCTTAGCAGAAGTATATCGTTCATTATCAGTTTTAGATGGGGCAATTCTACTGATTTCTGCAAAAGATGGCGTACAAGCACAAACTCGTATATTATTTCATGCACTTAGGAAAATGGGGATTCCCACAATCTTTTTTATCAATAAGATTGACCAAAATGGAATTGATTTATCAACGGTTTATCAGGATATTAAAGAGAAACTTTCTGCCGAAATTGTAATCAAACAGAAGGTAGAACTGTATCCTAATATGTGTGTGACGAACTTTACCGAATCTGAACAATGGGATACGGTAATAGAGGGAAACGATGACCTTTTAGAGAAATATATGTCCGGTAAATCATTAGAAGCATTGGAACTCGAACAAGAGGAAAGCATAAGATTTCAGAATTGTTCTCTGTTCCCTGTTTATCACGGAAGTGCAAAAAACAATATAGGGATTGATAACCTTATAGAAGTGATTACGAATAAATTTTATTCATCAACACATCGAGGTCAGTCTGAACTTTGCGGAAAAGTTTTCAAAATTGAGTATTCGGAAAAAAGACAGCGTCTTGCATATATACGTCTTTATAGTGGCGTACTGCATTTGCGAGATTCGGTTAGAATATCGGAAAAGGAAAAAATAAAAATTACAGAAATGTATACTTCAATAAATGGTGAATTATGTAAGATTGATAGAGCTTATTCTGGAGAAATTGTTATTTTGCAAAATGAGTTTTTGAAGTTAAATAGTGTTCTTGGAGATACAAAACTATTGCCACAGAGAAAAAAGATTGAAAATCCGCACCCTCTACTACAAACAACTGTTGAACCGAGTAAACCTGAACAGAGAGAAATGTTGCTTGATGCCCTTTTGGAAATCTCAGACAGTGACCCGCTTCTGCGATATTATGTGGATTCTGCGACACATGAAATCATACTTTCTTTCTTAGGGAAAGTACAAATGGAAGTGACTTGTGCTCTGCTGCAAGAAAAGTATCATGTGGAGATAGAAATAAAAGAGCCTACAGTCATTTATATGGAAAGACCGTTAAAAAAAGCAGAGTATACCATTCACATCGAAGTTCCACCGAATCCTTTCTGGGCTTCCATTGGTTTATCTGTATCACCGCTTCCGTTGGGAAGTGGAATGCAGTATGAGAGCTCGGTTTCTCTTGGATACTTAAATCAATCATTTCAAAATGCAGTTATGGAAGGGATACGCTATGGCTGTGAACAAGGATTGTATGGTTGGAATGTGACGGACTGTAAAATCTGTTTTAAGTATGGCTTATACTATAGCCCTGTTAGTACCCCAGCAGATTTTCGGATGCTTGCTCCTATTGTATTGGAACAAGTCTTAAAAAAAGCTGGAACAGAATTGTTAGAGCCATATCTTAGTTTTAAAATTTATGCGCCACAGGAATATCTTTCACGAGCATACACCGATGCTCCTAAATATTGTGCGAACATCGTAGACACTCAATTGAAAAATAATGAGGTCATTCTTAGTGGAGAAATCACTGCTCGGTGTATTCAAGAATATCGTAGTGATTTAACTTTCTTTACAAATGGACGTAGTGTTTGTTTAACAGAGTTAAAAGGGTACCATGTTACTACCGGTGAACCTGTTTGCCAGCCCCGTCGTCCAAATAGTCGGATAGATAAAGTACGATATATGTTCAATAAAATAACTTAGTGTATTTTATGTTGTTATATAAATATGGTTTCTTGTTAAATAAGATGAAATATTTTTTAATAAAGATTTGAATTAAAGTGTAAAGGAGGAGATAGTTATTATAAACTACAAGTGGATATTGTGTGCTGAGAGCTTTCTTCTATACTAATAGACGAAAGGGTGTGAAAATGATTTTTAAATGATACTGTGGAACGGAACAGTAGCCCTAGTATTGACTACTGTCGTTTCTATTCATATTGGCTATTCTAGGACTGAGATGAAAAAATCTATAAATGCTCAGAATAAAATTGAACCCGCAAATCTCCCCAAAACAATGGTGAGTCATGTACTTGTATTATTCCGAAAAAATACACCTCTGGTGCAGTGAGACAAATTGGTGTATCTTATAGTGGCTTCGTAGATGAAAGCTATACTCTACTATCACTCTTTGATGATGTAGAACAAATTGAAAAAGATAATAGACTTCAGACAGCTATTGATGTTGTCAGAGAACAGTTTGGTTTTTTAGCCATACAAAAAGGAACCGTCCTAACTGAAGGTTCCAGAAATATTGAACGCAGTAAACTTATCGGTGGTCATTCCCCGGGTGGATTGGAGGGATTAAAATGAAACAAGAAAAAAATACAGTACAATTTTCAGAAATCCGTAGCAAAGGATGTAATGATATTGAAATGCTTGAAAGATTTTTACATGGAATCGTTGAAACAGCAACTTCAAAACTTCGTCAGAGAAAACTCAAAACAACTGAAATATCGATACGACTAGTACATGCTAAATCTGAAAACCGATTACCATTGGAATTTACATTTAGCATTAAGCCAACAAGCTCATCTGTGATAATCTATACTGAGGTAATCAATCGCTTTAAAGAATGTTACACAGGTGGGGGAATTCAAGGTTTTACGATTCAATTTGATAAAAATACCCTTGCCTCTGCATAGAAAGGATTTGATATGATTGACCGTTCATATTTACCATTTCAATCAGCAAGAGAGTACCAGGATACAAAGATGCAAAAATGGATGGGCTTTTTCCTATCTGAACATGCATCAGCACTCTCTGATGATACAAACAAAGTAACGTACATGTCTGACTTATCACTAGAGAAGAAATTATTACTCCTCAGTCAAGTATACGCCGGGCAGCTACGCACACGCATTCAAGTGATTGAAAAAAACAAGCGTGTTTCCTACACTGGAACAATACCAAGTCTGACCAAAGATTTCATTTTGATAAAAACTACAACAGGTCACATCAATTTGAAATTAAAAGACATTATTAGTATTGAACTTGTCGAGGAGGTGCTCTATGAATCAGCTTGAGTTTCAGCGTAATCACCTACAAATGGACTATTATAGCGAGAGCTACCAAGATTTTGAACGTGACTTCTACCGCTACTCTAACATGAATATTCCATTGACCTTCCTAACTGATGATATCCTAAAAACAATGGCGACTTCACGTAAGAATTACTTTGTCCTCAATAAGGAAAAGTCCAGAGATAACCGCGATCACTTCTTCATATTTGAAGTAAGTACCGTAGATGAGAATCCGCTAATCTATCATTATACATATAAGAAAACTACAATATATTTAGCAGAAAAATAGGAGCAGTTCAATTGACTGTTCCTATTTTTAATATTCATAAAATCTAAAGTCTTTATACTCTTTAACAATGGAGTCGCCAACCAGAACAGACTATACTGACCAGCGACTACCTTAAATTTAATGTTTCAGATTTATTTTCTTATCTCTAATTTCATAAACTACATCTGCTACATTTTCGAGTAATCGTTTATCGTGGGTGATAAACACGATAGTTCCGGTGTACTCCTTCATTAGTATTTCCAAAGCCTCTAAACTTGGTATGTCAAGGAAGTTACTGGGTTCATCCATTATTAGGATGTTATATCTACCCATGAGCATTTTAGCAAGCAACAATTTTATAATTTCTCCACCGCTTAAAACAGATAAACTTTTTCCAATATCGTTCTGTTTGAACCCCATAGATGCTAGCACTGAACGAATTTCTGATATATTGTAGTCACAATCCTTCTGCATAAACTCCATAACATTCTGATTACTGTTGTACTTGTAACCATTCTGTGCAAAGTAACCTATTTTTGCCTTAGGCGAAATAGAAATTCCTTCTTCATGGTTTAAGATCATTTGGATTAAAGTTGTTTTTCCGATTCCATTACCACCAGTTAACGCCACTTTTGCTCCTAACGGAATTTGAAAAGATGCATTTTCAAACAGAGCCTTATCCCCAAATACTTTATTAATTTCTGCACCGACTATAGGGTATGGATTATGGAGCTCCAATGCTTTACTTTGCCTGAAACGAATTCTGCGAATGCCTTCCGGAGCTTCTACTTTTCCTAAGGCCGCAATCCTGTGCTCTAGGGTTTTAGCAGCATTATACATCTTTTTTTCCTTACTTCCTATTGATTTTTGATGAGCTAAACGCCCTCCGTCTTCAGTACTTTTTTTCTTTGAAGAACCTTTTGCCTTCTGTTCTATTTTACGAGCCTGTTTTCGCTTTTCCTCCGCAGCCCTTTCCAATCGGGCACGTTCCGCAATAAATTGTTCGTATTCTGCAGCTTGGCTCTTACGTTCTTCCTCTTTCTGACGAAGATAATCAGAATAGTTTCCCCAATACTCAGTGATTTTGCCATCTTTCAGTTCCCATATTTTATCTACTATTTCATCAAGAAAATAGCGGTCATGGCTAATAACTAACAGTGCACCTGTAAAATATTTTAGCTGTCCTATTAGAAAATCAATTCCTTCACGGTCTAAATGGCTCGTAGGTTCATCCGCTAAAATACCATGAACCTGTGCCGATAAGGCCTGTGCTATTTTAAGCCTTGTTTCTTCACCACCGCTCATAGTCTGTATATTTAATTGCTCAACACCTAGCTTGCCTACAAGTGCAAAATCTTTTTCCTCCTGCAGAGTTACTTCGTCCAACTGGGGAATATAGGCAAGTTCACCCAGACGATTCATTTTACATCCTGGGGGAGTTAATTCTCCTAAAAGTACCCTGAGTAAAGTGCTTTTTCCAGCACCATTTGCTCCTACTAAACCAATACGGTCATAATCATATACTTCTAATTCATTTATATCTAAAACATCGCGTCCTTTGAATTCCACACGAATGTCTTTTGCTTTTAATATTAATTCCATAACATTTCCTCCAATATTGTTTATTTTAAATCTAATTTTCTAACCTCAGTTATCATTTGGCAAACTATAGCAATGCCAATAATTAAAATACCTGATAGTAAAAACCAATGATTTACACCGATTTTATCAGCAAAGAATCCAGAAAGAATTAACCCAATTGGCATAGCAAGTGACATGATACTTCCGATCAAAGAAAATACACGTCCTAAATATTCAGGCTTAATTTTCTCCTGAAAAAGAGCTGTTTGCACACCGCTATAAAATGGCACCGAAAGCCCCATTATTGCACAGCAAACTACGAATATTACAAATCCATTTGGAGGAAGTATTCCCGAAACGGCTAAACTGGTCCCCATTATAAAAAATGAACTTGTTATTAGTAATACATGCTTTTCGAAGCCCCCTAATCTTCCTAATAATAAGCCTCCTGCTAGCATCCCAAATGCAAAGGAAATTTCCGTAATAGAAATATGCACAGGCGTTCCATTAAAGTGTTCCATGCTTATTAAAGGAAATAGTGCATTGATTGGCATATAAACAAAAGTATATAGTGTTCCTAAGAGTAATAAGGCAAACAATCCTTTGTTTTGTCTCAGAACCACAACTCCTTCTTTCATCTCCCTTATGAAATTTGGTTCTAAACTTTGCACTTGATTACCCAGCTTAGGTATACGTACAATTGCTACCGTAATAGATGCAATCACAGCACCCAATACGTCGATGGCAATAATAGCATTTAAATCCCAAACGGAGTATAAGAGTGCTGCAACTGCCGGACTAACAATATAGCTTATAGACTGCAAAGACTGACTATAGCCTGCGCATTTCGTTAGCTGTTCTTCTGGTACTAAAAGTGGTGTAACCGCATTGAGTGCTGGGGTATGAAAAGCTGTTCCAATGCTACGGATAAACAATACTATCATAATCATCCAGACAGGTAGCTCCATACAGAATGCAACAATAGCAAGCACTGCACCAGCTGCTGCGATAATTAAATCGGCACCAATCATTATCTTCTTCCTATCATGACGATCCACTAGCACACCAATGGCAGGTCCCAAAATCGCATAGGGTAAAAAACCTACTAATGAAGCCATAGACAAGACCATCGCAGATCCTGTTTTTTCTGTAAGGTAAAAAATAATCGCCATTTGCAGGATGGCACTAGTGATTAATGATACTGCTTGCCCTGCCCATATTGCATAAAATTTTCGTTTCCAATTGTTGTATTTTTCCATTTATATTATCTCCTGCATATTATTTTGCTTGAATTTCTATTTTGAATAGCATTCTAGGCAATAAAAAATGCAGGCCAAACCCCACAATGTGGCTTTTGGTCTGCATACATACAATTTGGAAACATTCATATTAAAGACATAGTTAAATAAAGGTATAGTTAAATAACCAATATCCTCACCGTAACTAATGAATGCTCAATATCGTATAAATAAGCACAACAAAAAAGCCTATCATCGGGTATAGATTCTGCTTTTTTTATTGCCAGCTTATCTTAAACGCATTGAGGCTGTCATAGTTTCGGTTCCTCCTACATCTTTGTTTATATCAATTTATAGTATAACACAAAAAGATGATATGTTCAATATAAAAGTTATGGAATGAGACTCATACTTCCAATTCGATGCCAGATTTAAAGGATATGACGAAGTTTTCTTCATAGACTGTAACGCTCTGGATTATCTTCCTTAGTAGCAAGCGATTAGCTTTCACAAAATCTTCTGTTTGTAGTTTTAAAAATTCATCAGGATTTTCTAACTCAACCTCAAAATATTTCATTTTACATTCCCTCATTTCATTTATTGATAAATTGAGTTTGCAAAAAAGAGTGGACAATTTTTGTCTACTCTTAACCTTTAAAATAGTTTTTTTTAATCGATTTGAAGTTGCCTAAATTATTACTTATTCGGTAAAATGAAGTATTGCTTTCAACAGATTTCCTTCAACTACACTTCACTTGATTCAAACAAGGTGGGTACATTTCTATTCCCACAAACTCCTTGTCAATGGAAACAAACACGTACCCACAGGGTAAATGGAAATAGAAACTGATAATTTCTAGCTATCACTTCTACTCATTCCAAAAATTTTCTCACTCTGATACTTACCCACCATAAAGCAAAAAGCCTTGCAATCAAGGCTTTCATTATCCCTTTCGTTCAAAGGTTTCTAAGCTTTTACGAGCAGAGCGACACACTCAGCGGTTCGCTATCTCCGTTCTGTCTGCGTGCTAGCACTTGTCAATCACGGACAGCTATCGCATGGGCGGAAGTAAATGCTAATCTTCGTCGTTTTACTCCTTGACTAGCAAACTTACCGCCTCAACATGATGTGTTTGTGGAAAAAGATCCACCGGTTGGACTTTCTTCAATTCATATCCCAACTCTTGGTAGAGTTTGATATCACGCGCCATGGTTGCGGCATTGCAGGAGATATAGACGATGCGGTCTGCTCCTGTTTGGCTACTTGCCTTGATAAAGCTTTCGGTTAAGCCCTTACGTGGAGGATCAACCAAGATAACGGTTGGTTGAATTCCTTCCTTGAGCCAATTCTTCATGGCATTTTCAGCTGTATCACAGACATAGTTGGCATTTGAAATATTGTTCAGCTGAGCATTCTTTTTGCTATTCTCAACCGCTTCTGGAATCACTTCGACACCATAGACTTCCTTGACGTATTTCGCAACAGAGAGGCCAATCGTCCCGATACCAGAATAGGCATCAATAACCACGTCATCCTTTTTTAATTCAGCAAAGTCAATGGCTGTTTGATAAAGTTTTTCAGCCATTTCAGTATTGACTTGGTAAAAGGCTGGACCAGCGATTTGGTAGTCATTTCCCAACATTTGGTCGGTAATATAGTCTTGTCCATGAAGCGTACGCCAATCCTTACCAAAAATAGCATTAGTGTTCTGGTCATTGATATTTTGCATAACAGACACAATCTCTGGGAACTGCTTGATTAGTTGTTCAATCAATTGCTCCACACGAAAAACTTTAGGTCGAGTTGTTACCAAGATAACCATAATTTGACCTGAATAATGTCCGCGACGCACCACAAGATTCCGAATCAAGCCAGCTTGTTCCTTTTCATCATAAGGTTTCAAATCATAACGGCGGAGCAAGTCTCGTAGGGCTATTACTACCTCATCAATCACAGGATCCTGGATAAAGAAATCTTCTAGAGGCATGAGGTCATGCGAATTCTTACGGAAAAATCCTGTTTCCAAGACACCATTTACTCGACGAACAGGCACCTGAGCTTTGTTGCGATACTTGACTGGATTTTCCATGCCAAGCGTTTCAGCAACCTCTACATCTGCAATTCCAGCAATCTTGTATAGACTATCCTTAACTTGCTTGGTTTTAAACTTGAGCTGTTCTGGATAGGCAAGATGACCTAAATCCGCGATTCCTGAACGCAGGTAAGCCAAATCTAGATCTTGATTACGGTATGGTGATTGGACAAGGTATTCTTCAACTTTCCCAAAACCAATCTTTTTATTGACCTTGAGGACACGCATGAGGATTTTTTCACTCGGTAAAGCATTCTCGACAAAAAAGACCAAACCATCAACCTTGGCAACTCCTGCCCCTTCATGGGTCAAGTCGACAATTTCAACTTCTACAATATCATTTTTCTTTAACATTCTCTTCTCTTTCTATTGGCCGATAAAAAAGACGGCAACGTTACGGTTACCATCTATTATACCATGAAATTTCTTAAGAACCAAAACTCTTGAAGAAGTTGACAATGGCTTGCCAGAGGGAGCTTAGGAAATTGCCGCCGTCCTCTAGCGCCTTATCCGCATCAAAGTTAAGGTTGATATTTTTAAAACTGTCGCCAGCTTGTGAAACAATACTTTGTTTCAGGTCATTCAGGGTTTTAGTGAAGTCTGCATTGCTGAGGATATCACTCTTTGAGAGATTCAAAGCAAAATTGATGATAATATTGATCTGGTTTCCTGTTATAACCTGATCAAGTTTGTAATTTTTCAAGGTATCTTCAACAATTTTACGGACATCTTCCTCTGTCAGATTTCCCTTACTTTCTTTAGCTTTGGCGAGTGCTGACTTGATATCAGCTAGGGCAACATTTAATTTATTAGCATCATAGCCTGACTTGTCCTTGTTTTCAGCATTGATATCGGACAAGGCCTTCAACTCTTCTTGAGCCAAATCTTTGTTGGCTTGTGGCACCTTGGCTCCATTAGCTTCAAGTGAATAGTAAATCCCTGCTAAGGCACTCTCACCTGTAACTGGAATGGGTGCTGCTACAGTGATTTTGGCGTGTTCCACACCCAAAGTTACGGCCGCATTGCGGTACATATCCTGCGTCACCTTAGTGATGTTTTCTGGTGTTTCAATCTTGACCTCAAGTGGCGACTTGTCACCTAGCTTTTGAATCTTGGCTGATGAATACAGTTGTAAGCTAGAGTCATTTGCCACATTCATAATCTTAGAATAGACATCAGGTGTCATGGTCTTGAGTTCTTTGGTGTCTGTTGAGGCATTGTAGCCTAGTTTTTTAAGGGTTTGATTTTTTTGATCTTCAGACAATGATGAACCTAGGACATATTCAGGTTGAACATAGGTTTCATCGATGACTTTTTGAACATCTGTTGCTGCATGGGCGCTATTCAAAGCTGTTACTGCCCACAAGACCGCAGCACTGGTCAGAAAGAGTTTCTTTCTCATAGGGAATTCCCTCCTTTACCTTTCTAGAGTAATATATCTATCTTAAAGAAAACTTATAACAAAAACACCTGGGCTAGCCAGATGTCGAAAAGAGAGTGAAACATTTGATGATGTAAAGGTTGAGTTGCACCTGTCTAGAATAGTAATAGTTTCCTCCATTTACATAGAGTTCGGCACCGTGAAAAATAGAAATGGGGTGCATATAACTATAAGTCTTTCCAGTGGTATTACCAAGCAAGGGGGCAACAGTCTCACGAGAATACTGTTTAGCCAGTGCTAGGGTGTTTTCCTTGCCATTTTGGGCAATAAAATCGATATAGGCAGGTCCAAAATTATAGGCTTGAACAGCTGTCCAGACATCAACACCCTTCTTCTGGGCCAGATAGAGATTGTCTGTCAGAGTTTGAACACCTTGCCGAATGCTAGAGGCATTATCATTGATAGTGTTGGTGGAACCACTTGCAGACTCACTAGACTGCATAACATCGCCTTCTTTTCCTTTTGTTTCGGTATAAATCATAGCGAGCACAAGCTCTTCGTTTGCTGGTGTGTCTTTTTCACTCAAGATTTCTCGCACCATGGGTTGATAGGTCATGACTTGCTTGACATCTTGGTGAACGCGGTAAGCTTTATAGCCAGCAAAAAGGAAGACTGCTAGTACAAGCACTCTTCGAATTCGTTTAAACATTATTTACTTTGAATATCCTCGATATTTTTGATTAAGATAGAGTAAGTTCCATTGTCGTTTTGGATAAACTCGACCGATTCTGCGTCTTGATAGACGTTATTGGGAACGATGAGCTCAATTCCATTTGACAAGGAAAGTTTTTGGTTTTCAAATTTCTTTAATTGGCGACTAGCATCAATTTCATCAAATTGAACTGGCTCTGGTACTGCTTCTTTGACTTGGTCAATAAAGCTCAAACGAGCCGTCAGATTGTTGTCAAAAAGGTCGTTGGCCAATTTTTCAGGTGACAATTCATTACTTTCTTCTAGATTATTGAAAATAGCTGATTTGACCTTGGATTGAAATTGAAAATCATCTGTGTTAAAAGTCTCAGCAATTCTCTGAGCCGTTTTTTCTAGTTCTTTGATAGATTTCTTTGGTGAAATCTTAGGGGCAACGGCAAGAAGATTATCTGAAAAATAGTTCAAAAAAGTCCCGTTGTACTTAATTCGTTTTTCAATCAGATGATACTTGCGACTCTGAAGATTGACCACCAAGGCTTCGTCGGCACCCGTTCCAAATCCAGGCAGGTTATTCTGAGTTAGCTTAATTGGATTATCAACTTCTCCACCGAGGTGGGTCAAGGTCTCCCGCAGGGCAATTCGCAAGAAAGCGAAATGTTCTACACCTTCTTTAGAAAATTGCACAAAAATCAAGTCATTGATCTTTAGATTTTCGGAAGTACTGAACTCCTCTTTCCAGAGATTAGCCAGCGTCACTGATGTCTCCAACAAATCGTCTGTAATATGATTGAAGAAGGGATTTTCTTCCTCGAAAATCCCAGTCTTGGCTTCATCTGAATACACACGTTCAATTTTTTTACGCAAGTATTCTTCGATTTTTGGAGTGATATTGAGAAACTTATCCGCTAGAAACAGCTCGGTATCATCCGGGCTAAACTGATGGATAATGGCTTTCTTAATATAAATGTCCATAAAAGTTTTAGTCCTCGTATAATGGGAAGGCATCTGTCAATTCTTTAACTGCACTTCTCACTTCTTCTAAGACAGCTTCATTTTCTGCATTCTTAAGAGTTTTAATAATAAGCTCAGCCACTTTGCGACTTTCTTCTTCACCAAATCCACGTGCAGTAATGGCTGCTGCTCCGATACGAATCCCACTTGTCTTGAATGGTGACAAGCTTTCGTAAGGGATTGAGTTTTTATTTAGGGTAATATTAACTTCATCCAGCAAGTTTTGAGCAACTTTTCCGTTTTCTACAACCTTAGTCACATCCACTAGGAAGAGGTGGTTTTCAGTTCCGCCAGAAATGATACGGAAATCAGGGTCTTGCAAGAAGACATCTGCCATAGCCTTGCTGTTTTTGATGACATTAGCAGCATATTCCTTGAAGGCTGGATCTAAAACTTCTTTGAAGGAAACTGCCTTAGCAGCAACAACATGCTCCAAAGGACCACCCTGAATACCAGGGAAAATAGCTGAATTGATTTTCTTTGCAAGTTCTTCATCATTAGTCAAAATCAAACCACCACGAGGTCCACGAAGGGTTTTGTGGGTCGTTGTTGTAGTGATATGAGCGTATGGTACTGGACTTGGGTGAAGACCAGCTGCAACTAAACCAGCGATATGTGCCATATCGACCATGAGCTTAGCCCCAACAGCATCCGCAATTTCACGGAATTTTGAAAAATCGATAATTTGTGAATAGGCTGAAGCACCTGCTACGATCAATTTTGGTTTGACTTCTTGGGCTTGTTTCAAGATAGCATCAAAATCCAAGAGTTCCGTTTCAGGGTCCACACTATAAGAAACAAAGTTGTAGGTTTGACCTGAGAAGCTAACAGGAGCCCCATGGGTCAAGTGACCACCAGCAGCCAAATCCATTCCCATAACCGTATCACCTGGCTCAATCAAGGCCATGTAAGCCGCACAGTTGGCTTGGCTTCCTGAGTGTGGTTGGACATTGGCAAATTTAGCGCCGAAAATTTCTTTTGCACGTTCAATAGCTAGACTTTCTACCATGTCTACCACATCCGTTCCACCATAATAACGGCGTCCTGGGTAGCCTTCGGCGTATTTATTCGTCAAGATAGACCCTTGAGCTGCCATAACAGCCTTGGAAACTACGTTTTCCGAAGCAATCAACTCAATGTTGTTTTGTTGGCGTTCTTCTTCTTTAGCAATAGCATTCCAGAGATCAGCATCATATGCTTTAAAATCATCTTTGTCAAAAATCATAGGTCTTCTCCTTTATAGTGTGACAGGTCCTTTAGTCTAAGAAAATAAACTAAAAGATGCGAATAAACCGTTTCTGCACTTTATCACAAGTATAACCAACTTTTTCATAAAATGCATGAGCACCCAGACGATGATCGGCAGAGTTTAAGCGGATAAACCCATAACCACGTCTTTTTGCTTCTTGATCCAACCCTTGCAGTAAGCTTTTACCAATACCTTGCCCTTGTGCTTGAGGTGAAACTGCTAAGGCTAAAATATTAAATCCTGCTTTAGAATAAAGTGATTCATAGACCTCAGCGTGGACATATCCAAGCAAGGCATGACTAGCTTCATCCTCATAGCCAAGAAGGAAATGATGGGAATCCTGATCTAGTCTAGCTAGTTGACTAGCTGTCTCCTCTTGACTAAAAGAATAACCCAACGCCTCTTGGTTGATATCACAAATAGCTTTCACATCGGTTTCTTGCAAATCTCTTAGCATCTCATTCCTCCTCAAAAGAAATCTCTGGCAAATGAGCAAGAATATCTTCTCGCTTAATTGCCCCTTGGCGTAAGATTTTCACCTTGTCTCCAGACAAGTCCAAAATAGTTGAATCCTGTCCAGTTAGAAAAGCATCGTCTTCTAGCCCCAAAACTTCTTGGTCAAAGTCCTCTAGAATTTGAGCAAAGGTCACTCCACTTGCATGACCTGAGATATTAGCAGACGGCCCAATCAAGGGACCTGTCTCTCGAATCAAATCAAGGGTAATGGGATGACTCGGCATCCGAAATCCAACAGTTGCAAGACCAGAATTGACCCAATAGGGAACTCGGTCATTAGCTTCGAGAATAATGGTTAAGGGACCTGGTAAAAAGGTCTCTACAAGTTTTTGTAGATAAGTTGGCTGATTCTTAGAAAAGTGCAAGATGTCCTCTAGAGAGGCGATATTGAGGTTAAGGGCCTTGTCTCTGGGACGACGTTTGAGTTGGTAAACATGATCAACTGCTTTTTCGTCTAGAGCCTTGGCAAAAAGACCGTAAACCGTCTCTGTAGGCAGAACGACAGCTCCACCCTTCTCCAACTCTTGTCTAATCCTGTCCATCATCAACCACAACCATCCTATCTTGACCGAATTGATCCTTGAGTGTTCGTACTCTTTTTTCAGGAAGATATTTCCTAAAAAGTTCAGGAACACTTTGACCTTGCTTATATCCAATTTCAAGGTAAATCTTACCACCATCCTTGAGATAGTCTTTTGCATCTTCCGCAATTCTACGGTAAATAGCTAGGCCATCCTCGTCTGCAAAGAGAGCTAGATGAGGCTCTGAATGCAAAACATTCAAGCCTACCTCTGACTCATCTTCACGAGAGATATAGGGTGGATTGGAAACAATTATATCATATTTTTCAGAAATTTCTGTAAAACAGTCAGATTTTTTTAAAAATATTTGAAGATTTTGATTTTTAGCATTTTCGTTAGCTAAATCTAAAGCATCTTGGGAAATATCCGCTGCTGTCACTGACCAATCTGGTCTGTTTTTTGCTAGAGCGAGAGCAATAGCTCCACTACCTGTTCCAATATCCAGAACTGAAAGATTCGTCTCAGGATTCTCAGCCAGGATAAGCTCAGCCAGCTCCTCAGTCTCTGGACGAGGAATCAAAACACGCTCATCCACTTTTAGCTGCATTCCATAAAAATCTGCCTGTCCTATGATATACTGTGCCGGTTTATGAGCTGCTAACTGTTGGTAAATTTCCTCTACAAATAGTTTTTCTTCGTCGGTTACCTCTTGCTGGAGGGCGAAAACAAAGTCTGTAAAAGTGAGATTTTTCAGACTACGATAGACAAAAGAGAGGCTTTCAGCTTCCTCTCCTTGTCTTATCAACTCTTCTTCAAAATCTGAAAATAATTGAGCTAATTTCATTATTTGTTTAATTCTTCTAATTTTTGTGTTTGGTCATATAGAACCAAGGCATCCACAACTTCGTCCAATTTACCAGATAAAATGGTATCTAGTTTTTGAAGGGTTAAGCCGATACGGTGATCTGTGACACGGTTTTGTGGGAAGTTATAAGTACGGATTCGTTCTGAACGGTCACCAGTACCGATTGTTGACTTGCGCTCAGCGTCTTGTTCATCCTGAGCAATCTGTGCAAAGTGGTCAGCAACACGCGCACGGATGATTTTCATGGCCTTCTCACGGTTTTTCTGCTGGGTACGTTCTTCCTGCATCTCAACCTTGATATTGGTTGGCAAGTGAACGATACGAACGGCAGTCGCAACCTTATTGACGTTCTGTCCACCAGCACCAGAGGCGTGGTAGATATCAACACGAAGGTCTTTTGGATCAATATCGTATTCTACTTCTTCGACTTCAGGCATGACAAGAACTGTCGCTGTCGAAGTATGAACACGGCCTTGGCTTTCTGTCACAGGAACACGTTGCACACGGTGGGCACCTGATTCGTACTTAAGCTTAGAGTAAACAGACTGACCTGAAACCATGGCAACCACTTCTTTGAAACCACCGACACCGTTCATAGAAGCTTCCATGACTTCAAAGCGCCAGCCTTGTGCTTCCGCATACTTTTGGTACATGGTTAGCAAATCTCCAGCGAAAAGTGCTGCTTCGTCTCCACCAGCGGCGCCACGGATTTCAAGGATGATATTCTTGTCATCGTTTGGATCTTTAGGAAGGAGCAAGATTTTCAGTTTTTCTTCGTATTCTTCTTTTTCAGCCTTGGCATCTTTGAGTTCTTGCTTGGCCATTTCTTCCAAGTCCGCATCTCCGCCTGATTCCTTAATCATTTCTTCAGCGTCAACGATGTTTTGAAGGACTTGTTTGTACTCACGGTAAGCTGTTACCGTATCACGAGTTGAAGCCTCTTCTTTTGAGAGCTCCATGAAACGCTTTGTGTCCGAAACCACATCCGGGTCACTCAGCAACTCTCCTAATTCTTCATAACGGTCTTCTACAGCTTGTAGTTGATCATAGATGTTCATTTTCTTCATTCTCCTTATTGATTTCAGGGGCAAAATAATGTTTACGGCAAACTGAGATATAGGTTTCATTACCACCAATCTGGATCTGTTCTCCATCGTAAACGGGCAGTCCATCCTGAGTACGCAACACCATAGTCGCCTTTTTCTTACAATACTGACAAATGGTCTTGATTTCGTCAATCTTGTCTGCTAAGAGCAAGAGATACTTGGAACCTTCGAACAGTTCATTGCGAAAGTCATTTTTCAAGCCAAAAGCCATGACAGGTATGTCTAACTCATCAACAACACGAGCTAGATCGTAAACATGGTGACGCTTGAGAAACTGGGCTTCATCGACCAAAACACAGTAAGGCTTTTCTGGTAGGTCTCGGATATAGCCAAAGATATCCGTCGTTTCCTCAATAGCAATGGCAGAGCGTTTCATGCCAATTCGACTCGACACATAGCCAATACCGTCACGCGTATCCAGAGCCGAGGTCATAATCACAACACCTTTTCCTTGCTCCTCGTAGTTATAGGCCACCTTGAGAATCTCAATAGTCTTACCAGAGTTCATGGTCCCATAACGATAATACAACTGTGCCATGTTTCTTGCTTCACGTCCATTTCTAAATTTTTGCTACATTCTAGTATATCATAATTTTCTTAAGCTTTAAACGGCAAAATGTGGTAAAATAGAAGAAATCAAAAACTAGTGGAGGAAGCTATTATGCCATTTGTACGCATCGATTTATTTGAAGGACGCACGCTCGAGCAAAAGAAGGCTCTTGCTAAGGAAGTAACAGAAGCTGTTGTCCGTAACACTGGAGCACCTCAATCTGCTGTTCATGTCATCATCAACGACATGCCAGAAGGAACCTACTTCCCTCAAGGTGAAATGCGCACCAAATAAGCTAGCTTAAGCAGAATTGCTTAGGCTTTTTCAATCTCCAAGTAGCATCCATTGAAGAAATAGCCTAAATTTGTTACAATTTGAAAAGATACTTGGAAAAATTTTCAAGAAAAGAGCTATTAATTAAAGGAAATATTATGATTACACGTGAATTTGATACCATCGCTGCTATCTCTACTCCACTAGGTGAAGGGGCTATTGGTATTGTCCGCCTGAGCGGGACAGACAGTTTTGCTATTGCGCAAAAGATTTTTAAAGGAAAAGACTTGAGTCAGGTTGCTAGCCATACCCTTAACTATGGTCACATCGTTGACCCTCAGACAGGAAAAGTCATGGACGAGGTTATGGTTGGAGCTATGAAGTCTCCAAAGACCTTCACTCGTGAGGATATTATCGAGATTAACACCCACGGTGGGATTGCGGTGACCAATGAGATTCTCCAGCTAGCTATCCGTGAAGGAGCTCGGTTGGCAGAACCTGGTGAATTTACTAAACGTGCCTTTCTAAACGGTCGTGTGGATTTGACACAGGCCGAGGCCGTGATGGATATCATCCGCGCCAAGACAGACAAGGCCATGAACATTGCGGTTAAACAACTCGATGGTTCCCTTTCTGATCTTATCAATAATACCCGTCAAGAAATCCTTAACACACTTGCCCAAGTCGAGGTCAATATCGACTATCCTGAGTATGACGATGTTGAGGAAGCCACTACTGCTATTATCCGTGAAAAGACTATAGAGTTTGAGCAATTGCTAACTAATCTCCTTAGGACAGCCCGTCGCGGTAAAATCCTCCGTGAAGGAATTTCAACTGCTATCATCGGACGCCCTAACGTTGGGAAATCAAGCCTTCTCAACAACCTCTTGCGTGAGGACAAGGCTATCGTTACAGACATTGCTGGTACTACTCGAGATGTCATCGAAGAATACGTCAACATCAATGGTGTTCCTCTCAAATTGATTGATACGGCCGGTATTCGTGAAACGGATGATATCGTTGAACAAATTGGAGTTGAGCGTTCAAAAAAAGCACTTAAGGAAGCTGACTTAGTTTTACTAGTGCTAAATGCTAGTGAACCACTGACTGCTCAAGACAGACAACTTCTTGAAATTAGCCAAGATACAAACCTTATTATTCTTCTTAATAAAACTGATCTTCCTGAAGCAATTGAAGCTTCAGAACTCCCTGAAGACGTTATTCGTATCTCAGTCCTTAAAAACCAAAACATCGATAAGATTGAAGAGAGAATCAACAACCTCTTCTTTGAAAATGCTGGTTTGGTTGAGCAAGATGCTACTTACTTGTCAAACGCCCGTCATATTTCCTTGATTGAGAAGGCTGTTGAAAGCCTACAAGCTGTTAATGAAGGTCTTGAACTGGGTATGCCTGTTGACTTGCTTCAAGTTGACTTGACCCGTACTTGGGAAATTCTCGGAGAAATTACTGGAGATGCTGCTCCAGATGAACTCATCACCCAACTCTTTAGCCAATTCTGTTTAGGAAAATAAGAAATCCATGATCGTTCAATCGGTCATGGATTTTATTGTAATTATTAGTAATCTGGTCTTAAGACACCTGTTACAGTTGCCTTAGTCGCTTCGTAGTCGCCATCTACGACAACCTTGATAATGCGTTTGGCATCCTCTTCTGGTGCTGGAACAAGAGGTAGACGAGTTGGGCCAGCTTCAAATCCCATATAGTTAAGAACTGCCTTAACTGGAGCAGGACTTGGATAAGAGAAGAGGGCATTAACCTTAGGAATGAATTTACGTTGAATCGCCGCGGCTTTCTTCATATCGCTTTCTGCAATGGCAGTAAACATCTCGTGCATTTCATCCCCATTTGTATGAGAGGCAACAGAAATAACCCCGTCCGCACCAAGGTTCATGGCATGGAAAGCATCTCCATCTTCACCTGTATAAATCAAGAATTCTTCAGGCTTGTGCTCAATCAAGTAAGCCATATTAGCCAAGCTAGTACATTCTTTGACACCAATGATATTTGGATGGTCAGCCAAACGAAGCATGGTCTCTGGAGTCAACTCTACCACTACGCGACCTGGAATATTATAAATTATAATAGGTAAGTCAGAAGCATCCGCAATGGCCTTAAAGTGCTGATACATTCCTTCTTGAGAAGGTTTGTTGTAGTAAGGAACAATAGCAAGCCCAGCAGCAAAACAACCGAATTCTGCTACTTCTTTGACAAACTCGATAGAGTCACGCGTATCATTGGTACCCACACCCGCAATCAAAGGAACACGCCCATTGACAACTTTCTGTACAGCTGCAAACAGTTCCAACTCTTCATCGTGGGTTAAAGTTGGACTCTCGGCAGTCGTCCCTGCTAGAAGAATGCCGTCTGTATGATGGGCCAACAGATGCTCAATCAAGGCTGGAATGGCATCAAAGTTGATGGAACCATCCTCGTGGAAGGGAGTAATAAAGGCTGTGATGATTTTACACTCTTTTAAATCTTGATAAGACATGAGAAACACCTCTCTATTTCAAAGAAGGAGTTCATATGAACTCCTAAACAATATGACTATTTTAATTCAAATTTCAATTCGGCCGTTGGACGAACCAATCCACGTTCGTGAAGAGTTTCTGCAATCTGAACTGAGTTCCAAGCAGCACCTTTGAGCAGGTTATCTGAAACAACCCACATGTGGATTCCTTTTTCAGCATCCAAGTCTTTACGGATACGACCAACAAAGGTATCACGTGAACCAACTGCATTAATGGCTTGAGGATAGATTTGATGAGCTACATCATCTTCAAGAACAGCACCCGGGAAGGCTGCGATAGCTGCTTTCACTTCTTCGATTGGAGCCACTTCTTTTGTTTCGATGTAAACTGACTCAGAGTGAGCTGACAAGACTGGAATACGCACACATGTTGCAGATACTGCAATGCTGTCATCTTCCATAATTTTCTTAGTTTCCTTAGTCATCTTCATCTCTTCGTAAGTGTAATCATTGTCAGTGAAGACATCAATTTGTGGAAGAGCATTGAAGGCGATAGGATAGTGTTTCTTGTCACCACCTGAAGGCAAGATTTCCGCATGCAAATCACGTGGGTTTACACCATCATTCAATACTTCACGAAGTTCACGTTGTGTTTCAAGAATCGCACCCATACCAGCACCTGAAACGGCTTGGTAAGTTGAAACAATGATACGGTCCAAGCCCCATTTTTGGCGAACTGGCTCAAGAGCCACCATCATTTGGATTGTTGAACAGTTAGGGCAGGCAATGATACCGTTGTGGGCATCAAGTGCATGAGCATTGACCTCTGGTACAACCAAAGGAACATCTGGATTTTGACGGAAGTAAGATGTATTATCAACTACTACCGCTCCAGCTTTAACTGCGTATGGTGCATACTTAGCTGATGTAGAACCACCTGCTGAAAAGAGAGCAATATCAACTCCTTCAAAAGCTGTTTCAGTCGTTTCTTCAATCGTAATATCTTGATCTTTAAATTTCAAAGTCTTGCCTGCTGAACGTGCAGAAGCAAGTAAACGGATTTTATCGATTGGAAGTGTTGATTCTTCCAACATTTTTATCATCTGAGCACCGACAGCACCTGTCGCGCCGACTACAGCAACTGTATATCCCATAAATAACCTCTTTCGGAATTTTCTAAAAATTTCTATAATAGATGTATTATACTACTTTTTCCATGAATTGCAAAGCTTTTTCATCATTTTTTGGAAAATAAAAATCCCCAGTCGCTAGACAAGGGACTAAGAGGCATCTTCATGTGATGAGCAGGTTCACACAACTCATCAAGGTCCGCTCCTGCGTTATGACCTCCTTATGCTCAATAGTAGTCCGAAGACTACCTATCGACTCATCGCGTCTATTATATTACTAGAAATAAGTGGTTTTGTCAATAAAAAATTTTTGCAGGATGACTTTTATTATACAAAAGTCAGAATTTTTTCTCGCGAGCATAAGAAAAAACTCTTGTGTTCAAGAGTTTCCATGTAAATATCATGCTAATTGCCGGGATTGAACCGGCGACCTCATCCTTACCATGGATGCGCTCTGCCAACTGAGCTAAATCAGCTTACTTAAAAAGTATACTATAGTTAGAAAAACTTGTCAAGTTTCCTTAGAAATTTTCCATAAGAAAAAGCCAGGTAAGAGCTACCTAGCTTATCTTCTTCTATTTGCTTAAATCAATTCGACGAGCAATTTTACCAATAATAATCGCGCCAATAATCAATGAGGCAAATTCACCAATTCCTGTTGTAAACCAAGTAAGGAAAAATGGTAATTCTGCTACAATATTTAACTCGGCAGCAATAGTAAACATAGAAATTGAAAAGAGGATTGAAAAGAAGAAATGATCTTTTCGAATCAATCCATTAAAGAGGTAATCTTTACTGTATTTTGCAAAAAGCCAAACACCTAGACTAAGGAATACTAAGGTTGATCCACCACCAACAAAAACATCTAGCAGTCCGAAGCTAAAGAAATTAGCAATCATACAACCGATGGTAACTCCGATGATGTACTTAGGATTGTAAAAAGCCATAAAGTTCATCATTTCTGAAATGCGGAACTGATAAGCACCATAGCTAATGGCATTTAGGGGTGGTGTGACAGTTAAAACGACATAAATAGCAGCAACAATTGCAATATCTGCTACATCACGAATAGTTAATTTTTTCATCTTTTCTCCTTTGGCGGTTTCCCGCGTGTAATATGCTTGGTGAAAGAAGCTAAGCACCAAGGGTTGCTTGAATCAACCTTACTAGTATAGCACAATAGCCTGCTTTATGCTATACTAAAAGCATGAAAAAACGCATTCAAAGTCTCTTGAAAAATGAGCTTTTACTCTATCTCTTTTTTGGTATAGCTACTACTCTTATAGCTATCCTATCCAGATTAGTCATTTATCAACTAACTCATAGAGAACTCCTTGCTACTGGACTCGCAAATAGTATCGGTATTCTGTTTGCATTTATTACAAATGATACAATTGTATTCAAGCAAGCTAGGCAGAATTGGTCAATCCGTTTAATGAAATTTACTCTAGCACGTCTTTCTACTTTTCTTTTAGACTTGTTTTTAACTTTTCTCTTTGTAACTCAGTTTCCTAATATTATCGGACAATTTGTAAATGATAATATTAATAAGGTGAATAGTATTGAAACAGTTATTGCACAATTCTTAATAATTATCCTCAATTACATTTTTAGTAAGGTATTTATTTTTAAAAAATAAGAAAAAATTTAAGCATATAGCTTGCAAGAACTTCTTAATTAATATATAATAAAGTGTAAAATTTTTTGAAAGGAAATTATGAAAATGTTAAAAGATCTTAAAGCATTTTTGCTTCGTGGTAACGTTGTTGACCTTGCTGTCGGTGTAATCATTGCTACTGCTTTTGGTGCAATCGTTACATCACTTGTTAACGATATCATCACTCCACTTATTTTGAATCCAGCCTTGGAAGCTGCGAAAGTACAAAACATCGCTGAGCTTGCTTGGAATGGTGTTACATATGGTAAATTCTTGAGTGCTGTTATCAACTTCCTAGTTATCGGTACTGTTCTCTTCTTCGTTATCAAAGGTATTGAAAAAGCTCAAAGCCTTACTAAGAAAGAAGAAGCTGAAGAAGCTCCAGCTGGTCCAACTGAGTTGGAAGTACTTCAGGAAATCAAAGCTCTTCTTGAGAAAAAATAATCAATTAAAAGGATTTAGCGCAAGGCTAAATCCTTTTTTCTTTACTCTTTAGGTAACTTGCCTGCTTTTTCAAGCATTTTCTTAATAAGATAAGGCATCTTAACATTTTCCCGACCTTTTTTCTCAATCAGTTTTTTCACAAATTCCGGCATTTGTAAATCTTCAGATTCGGCCAAAATATTTTTAGTCTCATCTGAAGGAACTAACTCATCAAAGGTTTCTTCTTCTGGGAGAAATTCCTTAAATTCTTGATGTTCATTGGCTCTGACTGTATTGACCAAGGCATCAATCAAACGAGAATCTGTATTTGGCATTGGTGGACGATGATAGTTCACCCCAAATTCCTGACACAAGTCATAACATTCCACATCGTTGTCAAACAAGACTTCAATATGCTCGCTGATGAAGCTGATAGGAACAAAAATATAATGGTCTGGATGTTCTTTCTGCTCTCTAAGATACTCCAAGACATCTGGCTTAATCCATGGAATCCCAATATCACTTTCACTTTGCCAAGTGTTAGTATATTGCTCGGAACTCAACCCCAGCTTTTCAGCGACTAGCTTGCTATTTTCAAAAATTTGGTCGATATAAGGGTCTCCAAAATCCAAGGCAAAAATTGGTACACTATGGGCTGAAAAGACGACTTTAAAGTTATCTTGCTTCACTTCTTCTTTTAAAATCTTAGCAATTTCATCTGCCCAATAGTTTAAGAGTGCTTCTTCTTGATACCAGTCCTTAATAACTAAAAATTGAATTTGTTTGCTTTCTAAAAATTTCTCGTATCCCATGACAGAGTAAAAAGAATAATGAGGCTCCAAAATCAAGCAAATACACTGCTCGATTCCGTCTGCTTCCATCTGATTGATCACATCTGGAATAAAAGGTCTGGAAAACTTATTAGCAAAATAAACACTATACTCATTCCCCAGCCTAGCTTCTACCAAGGCAACCTCTTCTCGGGTAATTCTTTGCAGAGGCGTCCCTCCAATTAGTACATAATTATCATAGAGAGTTTGAATCTCGTGGTCTTGAGGTCTCACTCCACGACGAATATTTGTGAAAAAATCAGCCACACCTTCAAAGGTAATCTCTTCTGGCGAACCGAAAGTCATCATTAAAATTGCTTTTTTCATAATCGCTTCCTTGTGATATTTTTATCAAGTTTATTTTATCATGAATTCGTTGATAAGTAAACGCCAACATAGCGAATTTCCCTAACTTCAGTCTTTTGTTTTTCTCTCTTTTCTATGATACAATGGAAAAAATGAATTCAAAAGGAGTTTTTTATGACTTATCCCAATCTCTTGGACCGCTTCTTAACCTACGTTAAGGTCAATACGCGCTCTGATGAACACTCTACTACTACTCCAAGTACGCAGAGTCAGGTTGATTTTGCTACAAATGTTCTTATTCCTGAAATGAAACGTGTTGGATTACAAAATGTTTATTATCTACCAAATGGTTTTGCAATTGGAACCTTACCAGCCAATGATCCATCTTTAACACGTAAGATTGGCTTTATATCTCACATGGATACTGCTGATTTTAATGCCGAAGGAGTCAATCCACAGGTAATTGAAAACTACGATGGTGGTGTGATTGAACTAGGAAATTCTGGTTTCAAACTCGATCCAGCTGACTTTAAGAGTCTTGAGAAATATCCAGGACAAACGCTTATCACAACCGATGGTACAACCTTGCTAGGTGCTGATGACAAGTCAGGAATTGCTGAGATTATGACAGCCATTGAATATCTAACTGCTCACCCTGAAATTAAACACTGTGAGATTCGTGTTGGTTTTGGTCCAGATGAAGAAATCGGTGTAGGTGCCAATAAATTTGATGCTGAAGATTTTGATGTTGACTTTGCCTACACAGTGGATGGTGGGCCGCTAGGTGAGCTTCAGTACGAGACCTTTTCAGCAGCTGGTGCTGAATTGCATTTCCAAGGACGCAATGTCCACCCTGGTACTGCCAAAGGTCAAATGGTCAATGCCCTTCAGCTAGCAATTGATTTTCACAATCAACTTCCAGAAAATGATCGACCTGAGTTAACTGAAGGTTACCAAGGTTTTTACCATCTAATGGATGTGACAGGTAGTGTCGAAGAGGCGCGTGCAAGCTACATCATTCGTGATTTTGAAAAAGATGCCTTTGAAGCGCGTAAAGCAGCTATGCAGTCAATCGCTGATAAGATGAATCAAGAACTTGGTAGCGACCGTGTCACTCTAAACTTGACAGACCAGTACTACAATATGAAAGAAGTCATTGAAAAAGATATGACTCCAATTACCATTGCTAAAGCCGTTATGGAAGATTTAGGTATCACTCCTATAATCGAACCAATCCGTGGAGGGACAGACGGCTCTAAAATTTCCTTTATGGGAATCCCTACTCCCAATATCTTTGCGGGTGGAGAAAATATGCATGGACGTTTTGAATACGTCAGTCTTCAGACCATGGAACGTGCAGTTGATACCATCATTGGTATCGTAGCTTATAAAGACTAAAAAGACGAGGTAGCTCAGCTACCTCGTCTTTTTTAGTTATTCAGCAGGTTTGTCTTGATTTCCAGTACTTGTTGTAGATTCTGTTGTTTCCTTTTCTGAAGCTAATTCAGCAGGTTTAGAATCGATTGTGTTGCTTGCTTTGTTTTCGTTGCTTGCAGTTTCACTGTTAGATTTCTCAGCTGTTGATGTTTCTGTTTCGGGACTGGTCTTATCAGTATTTGCTTCAGCATTTGTTGCTGGACTTGCTTCTTCACTTGCGCTAGCTTTTGACTTGATTTCTTGATTCAAGACTAGGATAGTTTTTGTCAATTCAAGTAAAGCAGCTTTATCCTTACTCTTAGCAGAAAGTTGATCTAGTAATGCATCCACCTTATCAAAGTCGGCATCAGAACCCTTATTGTTTTCTAAGTATGCGTGAAGCGACATAAGAATATCGTAGAGTTTTTGATAAAGTACAAGTGTCTGAGGATCTTGCTCTGCATTTTCCTTCTCTTGTTGAAGGGCGCTAGCGATACGAGTCAAGACATCTTTTACCTGGCTGTTTACTTCATCCAAGTCTGCATCAACCTTGTTTGTAGCAGCTTTGAGATTTTCTACTTCTTCTGCCAAGGATTGTCTGATTCCTTCTTCTTGGATTTGTTCCAAGAGTTGAGTTGCCTTGCTCAAGAGACTTTCTACTTCTTCCTTGCTAACATGATTGACATGTTCTTCGGGCATGAAGTCTCCGTACAATTCTTTCAAGAAGCCATAAATAGCTGTCTTAGCACTTTGGTTATCAACTTTTTCAGTATCTAGAACTGTCTTAGTCGATTTAGCAATGGTTGGTTGAGCTTTTAAAGCTTCTTCTACTTCTTGTTTTGCTTGATAGATACTTGGGAACAATTTGTTCAATTCCGCTGCCTTAAGGAAGGATTGAGATTGATACAAGGTCCAAGTCAACTGAGCCACTTTGTTTCGAAGTTCATCATTTAAACGACCGTCATTTACGTGTTCGTAGAAATACTTGATGTATTCTACAGTTGTAACACCTGTTCGATCATTAAAGTCTTGAAGAGCTTGAAGTTGTGATTCAACCGCTGCTAAAGCAGCCTCATCTTTAGCCAATTTAGCTTCTTGGAGTCGAACCAGAAGGTCTTTCTTAGGAAGTCCATAAGAATCTGTATCTAGTGTATTGATTTTATCAATCAAGGCTTGATATTTCTTGTCTAATGGACTTGTTTCAACTGGTTTGACACTTTCATCAATATGGATATATTGCTTATCAAAGAGGTCAAGTGTTGCAAGATAACCTGCAGTCGAGTTGGTTGAAAGTTTCTTCATGTTTTCAGTAAATTGACCCAAAGCCAACTCAATCTGTCTTTGTTCGATAGGCTTGTCTTTGTAGATGCTTCTGCTATCAGCTAAAAGTTGATCTACTTTTGCCAAAACTGCCTTCTCATCAAAAGCTCCAGGTTGATAATTGGATTGTAGGGCTGGAATCTTGTTTTTCAAAGCCACTTCATATCCCTTAGTTTGAACCTTGATGTAATGATTGTGGTCGCCATGAGGAATCACAAAACTACCATTTTCTACCTGCAAGCTATATGGAGACACACCATCTCGCAAAGCAGTGGTATAGAGTTCATTTAAGAAATCAAGTTCTGGATTTCCAGTTTGGAGTGGGAGTCGAACATGTTCCTTACGAACAGCGTATGGATGGATATGAGTTGGATCGTAGGCTTGGTCTGGATTTCCAAAGACAAAGAATCCGTTTGAAATTCTAATCGCTTCAAGTGGAACTCCGTATGTTTTAGAAATATAAGCAATCTTTTCTTCATCGCTAGCATCTCTTGAGAAAGACTCTACCGTTTTAGCAAGAGGTTTTACAGGCTCCGCATCATGATGTGTTTTCAAATGATCCTGAGCTGCCTTAATTTGCTCTGCTGTCAAATCTTTCTTGAAGAAGTAATGATTGTGGTCACCATGACTCATGACAAAGCCTTGTTCATCCTCACTGATGACACGATTAGCATCAAAACCGTGATCATGGTCTTCATCATGTTTGTGGCCATGATTATCGTTATCGTGTTCATCATCATGGGCTGGGCTTGGTGTTACTGTCGTTTTACCTCTCAAATGATCCTGCGCGGCCTTAATTTGGTCAGCTGTCAAATCTTTCTTGAAGAAGTAATGATTATGGTCTCCGTGAGTCATGACAAATCCTGCCGCATCTTCACTGATAATTCGATTGACATCAAAATCATGGCCATGTTCGTCATGGTGATGACCGTGTGTATCTTCATCGTAATCTTCATGGGCTGTACTTGGTACTGATGGCGTTTTACTTTTCAGATGATTTTGGGCGGCCTTAATTTGCTCTGCTGTCAAATCTTTCTTGAAAAAGTAATGATTGTGATCACCGTGTGACATGACAAAGCCTTGATCATCCTCACTGATGACACGATTGGCATCAAAACCATGATCATGGTCTTCATCATGATGGTTCCCATGATTATCTTTATCGTGTTCATCATCATGTGCTGGACTTGGTGTTACTGGCGTCTTACCTCTTAAATGATCTTGAGCCGACTTAATTTGCTCTGCTGTCAAATCTTTCTTAAAGAAGTAATGATTATGATCACCGTGTGACATGACAAAGCCTTGATCATCCTCACTGATGACACGATTGGCATCAAAACCATGATCATGGTCTTCATCATGATGAGCGTCATGTTTATGTTCGTCATGCTTAGGTGCCTGACTTCCATGGTCACCGTCTTGCTCATGATGATGGTTTTGCTGAGTAGGTTTTTCTGCTGGTTTGCTTGGATTCTCCAATGGTGTTGGTTTCTCACTGTCACTAGTTAGAGGAATCATTCTCGCAATCTTTTCTTCTAATGCAGAAAGCTTTGTATATGGAATGAAATGATAGTGATTTCCATGAGGAATCGCTACACCACTTGGTGTTCTGCTTGAAATCTTAGCAGGGTCAAAAGTCAAACCATCCGATTCAGTATATCGTTGAGTACTTGGAAGAGCATAAAGCTGCTGTAATAGACTTTGAAGACTCTCGGATTTATTACTTGGTATTTCAGCCTGTTGAATAGGCTTGGGAGTTTGACCAGTCCCATTTGTACTTGGACGATAGTCAGTCACACTAGGCTGATTTCTAGTTCCAGAGAGGTAAGCTTGTGCTGCAGCCAATTCACTAGCAGACAAGGAACTCTTTGGAATGTAGTGGTAATGTCCTCCGTGAGGGACGATATAAGCATCACCAGTATCCTCTATAATATCAGATGCATTAAAGATGTAGCCATCATCAGTAGTATAGCGACCTTGAGATTGAGCAAGCGCCACTGCACTATTAGATGTTGGTGCATCGTGAGTATGACCTTGTTTTTGGCGTTCAATTTCGTCCTTCGAACGAACGTTATCCGCATGTGCCACATCCTTAAGGTAAACATAATACTTACCATCCACCTTGATAATGTAACCACCTTTGATTTCGTTAACAACATCAGCGTCTTTAAGTTGATAATTGGCATCTTTCATCAAAAGTTCTTCACTGAAAATCGCATCAAAAGGAACTTTCCCATTATAATAATGGAAATGATCACCGTGTGAAGTCACATAACCTTGATCAGTGATTTTCACAACAATCTGTTCAGCCTGGATATCTTCTTTTTTGCTGACTTGATCTGGTGTTTGTGTCTCTGTTTTTTGAGTGTCTTGTTTCCCATCGACATAAGATACACGATTCGTATCTTTATTCTCTCCTGTCTGATGTTGATTCAATGCATAAATACACAGACTTAAAGAAAGGACGACAGCTGCACCAGCAGCAAGTTTCTTCTTATTTATTTTCATAATCTCCTCATTTCAATTCTTCTGCTAGAACACTCATATTGTCTTCTAGGTTTTCTAGATAAGTCTTGTCATTTTGTGGGTCTGCCTCTAAAGGATTCAGAGTTTTAAGACCCACACCTGTTGATTTAACAAGAGTTTCAGCTACTTTCGAAGAAGCATTACTTTCTGTAAAAATTGTTTTAACCTTATAGGTTTTAACAAATTCCTGAATTTCTGTTAGTTGTCTTGGACTTGGTTCTTGTTCTGGAGAGATGCCTGCAATACCAAGTTGATTAAGTCCAAATCTCTTCGCTAGATAAGAAAAGGCCGTATGTTGGGTTACAAAGGTTTTCTGAGTCGCTTTTTCAAATTTAGGCTGGAATTTCTTAGTCAATTCTTGAGCTTTTTTGATAAAGGCTTGCGCATTTTTCTGGTAAGTTTCTTTGTGTTCACTATCAACCTCTGAAAGTTTATCAGCGATAATTTGGGCTTCTTCGCCAGCTTTTTCAGGATCTAGCCAAGTGTGAGGATCATAAAGCGTTTTTTCATCAACTCCATCACCTGCTTCCACATCTTCTAGACCAGGGACACGATCCAATGTCATTCCTTCTGAAGCTTCTAAAACTTTAACTTTGGATTTTTTTAGATTGGGATCCAGACTTCCTGCCCAAGATTCAAGTGTATGAGAATGGTAAACAAAGACATCTGCATCATAGATGGCTGCGATATCATTTGCTGAAGGTTCAAAGGAGTGAATTCCGCTACTTGACTGAATCATTCGAACATCATTCAAGTCACCAGATACTTCCTTGACCATGGCATAGATAGGATAAAAACTAGTCACAATTTTCATCCCTTTACCTGACTGGCTTTCCTTTTGATCACAAGCAGCTAATACCAGAGCCAATACACTGATCATCAATACTAAAATCGTCCTCTTTTTCACTATAACTCCTTAACTAGTGTTTAACCATTTAATTAACTAGTAAATAGTTTATCTTTATTTAGAAAATATGTCAAGAATTTTTACACAATTTCATAAAAAAGAGAACAGAATCCATATTCTGCTCCCTTTTTATCTTCTATAATAGTTGTATAGTTACTTACTCTCCTTTAACAAGACTAATAGCTTTTCAGCTTCTGCCATAATAGTATTGTTGTCCTGAGAACCAAATAACAGATTATTTTTTAATCCTGTAAGAGTTTCGTTGGCATTGGACTTAAGAATTGGATCCTTAATCTTTTTAAGTAACTCTTCCGCCTCTCTCAGTTTTTCTTCAACCTTTTCAGTTTCAACCTGATGTTCCTCTGGTTCCGATGGTGATTCTTCTTCTGATTCCTCTGGTTCTTTTGGTTTTGGAGATTGTGCTTTCTCATTTTTCGGTTTTTCTTCGCGAGGTTTTTCCTCCTCAATTTTTTCTGTCTGAGTTTTCTCCTCTGTTGGTTTCTCTGTTTGATTGTTAGTAGCTTGACTATTGTGGTTTCTTTGAACATGGTCGCTCGCATTGCCCCAACCACTATCTGAATGCGGACGTTCGTTTGGATGTTCGACATAATACTTCACAGTTTCAAATAGCTCTTCTAAAGTATACCCCTTAGGTGCCTCATAAAGTCCTTCGTCAAACCACTCAAATTTGATGTTATGGTAATGGTCATAATGAGGTATAATCAAACTTCCATTTTTAACTTCCACAGTATGTTGGAGATTGTAAGGCATACGGTCAAGTGGTACCTTCTTAGCTGCTTTTACTCTATTGTAAATCGCTTCTGCTCCCTTAGCCTCAGTATTTCCTGAACTTTGATGATTTGTTGAAGGAGGCGTCAAACCTTTCTCTTTAGCATAAGCTTGACCTGCTGCTCTTTCAGCTTCAGACAAACTTTCTTTCTTAATCCAATGACTGTGGCTCATATGCGGAGTTACATAGGCATCCCCCTCATCACTGGTGATATCACGAGGATCAAAGATATAGCCATCTTCTGTTGTATACCTTCCTGCCAACTTGGCTACTTGAATCTCATCATCTGTGTAAGCTATTTGTGCATTTGGTTTTCCTAAACGTTCTGGATGACGAATCGGCGCTAGAAAAGCAAGGATATCATCAACTAACTTAACTTTATCACTTGACTCATCGTTGAGACGTTCCAATAGTCTATCCAAAGCGTCAAAATCAGCTTGGCGCCCTTTATTGGAAACCAAATCTTGATGAACTGTTGCTAGTAAATCATAAACTTTGTTGTAAAATTTTTGATCACCAGATGCAAGATTGGTTTTCTTAGCTCCTAACTCATGAGACAAACTTTCTTGTTTAGCAAGTTTATCATCAATGGCTGCAACAGTTTCTGCTGAAAGTTCCTTGGCAGAAATATAACGCGAAATTCCATTCTCTTCAAAGACATAACCATCAACCACCTTTCGAATCACCTGTTTTACCAATTTTCCATCAATTGGATTGCTTGGAGTTGGTTGAGGATTTGGTACAGGTTGTGGACTTGGTATCGGGGTAGGCTCTGGAGCAGGGATTGGAGTCGGAGTTGGATTTGGAAGGCTTGGAGTCGGAATTGGTTTTAATTCTTTACCACCTGCAGTAGTATGATTTCCTTGATAATTTTCAGAAATCATTCTTGCAATCTTCTGTTCTAAATCAGACATTTGAGAATAAGGGATAAAGTGATAATGGTCTCCGTGAGGCACTGCAACACCATTCGCAGTTTTTCTTGTAATCTGTGCTGGATCAAAGACAAGTCCATCTGATTCCACGTGTCGTTGACTGAGTGGCAAGGCATAAAGTTGTTTTAAGAGACTAGATACGTCTTCACTTGGATTTGCTTGATAACTATTATCCACTTGTGGTCTAACACTTGGAGTCCATCTTCTGGTATTTGCTTCAACATTGCTTTGATTCATTTGTCCATATGAACTACTATTCGATGTCTCTGATGCGCTACTGCTAGAAGAATTTGTTGAAGGACGATACCCAACTGAGCTTGTTTGACTACCTTTACCAGATAAGAAGGCTCGAGCTGCAGCTAATTCACTGGCAGACAAGTCACTCTTAGGAATATAGTGGAAATGATTGCCATGAGGAACGATATAGGCATCACCCGTGTCCTCAATGATATCAGAGGCATTAAAGATATAACCATCATCCGTTGTATAACGGCCTTGAGCTCTAGCAGCGACTACCGCATTATCGCTAGAACCTCCTCCGTGATTACTACCGTGTTCCTGCTTCTGACGAGTGATTTCTTCTTTTGAGCGAACATTATCAGCATGCGCTGCATCCTTAAGATAGACATAATACTTCCCGTCTACCTTAATGACATAACCACCCTTAATTTCATTGACAATATCGGAATCTTTTAACTGATAATTCGGATCTTTCATTAGCAGTTCTTCACTAATGATAGCATCATAAGGAACCTTGCCATTATAGTAATGATAATGGTCTCCATGAGAAGTCACATAACCTTGATACGTAATCTTGATAACGATTTGCTCGGCATTAATACCTTCTTTTTTACTGACTTCATCAGGTGTCAAAGTCTCTGCCTTTTGGCTTGGTTGGTTACCATCAATGTATGAAACACGATTATTTTCTTTTACAGTTTGAGCTTGATGCAAACCTAGTTCATAAGCACAGACACTTAAAACAAGTGCTGCTGCTGACCCAGCTAGATATTTTTTATTGATTTTCATTCTTTCCTCTTTTCTTAACTCTATTTGATTCACTATAACATAATAAACCAGTTAATTAACTAGTTAATAGTTTACTCTTTTTAGTACTGCTTGTCAAGAATTTTTCGTATATACATAATAAAAATGAAAGTCTCTTTATCGAGACTCCCATTTTTCATTAATTTGTTTTTTCCTTATTTACAGGTGAAGGATTACTACCTTTTAACAACGCAAGTAATTTTTCTGCTTCTGCCATGATACCATTATTATCCATGGTTTGCAGGTTCAAGTTATTTCGTAAACCAGCTAGGGTTTCTGTCGCATTGGCTTTCAGACTAGCATCCGTTACTTTAGCAAGTAAAGCTTCTGCTTCTTTGATCTTGGCTTCTACTTTTTCAGTCTCTACTTGAGGAACTTCTGGCTCAGCAGGTGTTTCCTCTACTGGTTCTTCATCCGCTTTGAAGTTCTTTTTGGGATCTTCACTGTGGTCTTTCTTACCTAAGACATGCTCGCTGGCATTTCCCCATCCGTCATTAGAATGTGGACGTTCATCAGGATGTTCAACATAGTACTTAATCGTCGCAAATAAGTCTTCCAGAGTATAACCATTTGGAGCCTTGTATGAATGATCATCAAACCAAGCAAATTTAATGTTATGGTAATGATCCTTATGAGGAATGATTAAATTACCATTTTTAACTTCTACTGTATGCTCAACCATGTATGGAAGTCGAACGAGTGGAATTCGTTTCTCCCCTTTCACACGATTGTAAATAGCCGCTGCACTATCTCCAGTTGGATTTGCTTGAGCATCTGCGTCTGCTGACGGAGGTAGAATTCCTTTTTCTTTAGTATAAGATTGAGCCGCAGCTTTTTCCTTATCAGAAAGGCTGTCTTTTCCAATCCAGTGACTATGACCCATATGAGTTGTTACATAGGCATCCCCTTCATCACTGATAATATCATGTTCGTCAAAAATGTAACCATCTGACGTTGTATACTTATCAGCTAATTGAGCAATACGAACTTCGTTTTCGGTATATTCAATTTGAGAATTTGGTTTTCCAAGTCGCTCAGGATGGGTAATTGGTGCTAGGAATGCCAATAAATCATCTACCAATTTTCCTTTATTAGAAGATTCATCATTCAAGCGTTCTGCTAATTTGTCTAAGGCTTGGAAATCAGAAGTACGACCCTTATTTTCAGACAAAGCTTTATGAGCCTCGGCCAACAGATTATATGCTTTATCATAAAATTCTTGGTCACGAGGAGCAACCTTTTCTTTTTTAGCAGTTAAAGCGTGTAACACACTCTCTTGTTTTGATAACTTGTTTTCCAGATTTTTAACAGTTTCAGATGGTAAATCTTTCGCAAAGACATAGCGTGAGATTCCTTTTTCTTCGAATACATATCCTTCTCCAACTTTTCGTACCAGCTGGCTAACCAAAGAAGAATTTGAGTCTATTTTAGGATTTGGAGTAGGAGCCGGCTTTACAATAGGTTTCAAAGGTTTTAAGGTAAGAGCTGGCAAAACAGGAGATGGAATTAAATTTGGAAGACTTGGATTCGGAATTGGTTTTAATTCTTTGCCACCTGCAGTAGTATGATTTCCTTGATAATTTTCAGAAATCATTCTCGCAATCTTCTGCTCTAAATCAGACATTTGAGAATAAGGAATAAAGTGATAATGATCTCCGTGTGGCACTGCAACACCATTCGCAGTTTTTCTTGTAATCTGCGCCGGATCAAAGACAAGTCCATCTGATTCCACATGTCGTTGACTGAGTGGCAAGGCATAAAGTTGTTTCAAGAGACTGGATACGTCTTCACTCGGACTAGCTTGATAGCTATTATCCACTTGTGGGCTAACACTTGGAGTCCATCTTCTGGTATTTACCTCAACATTGCTTTGATTCGTTTGTCCATATGAACTATTATTCGATGCCTCTGATGCGCTACTGCTAGAAGAATTTGTTGAAGGACGATATCCAACTGAGCTTGGTTGATTACCTTTCCCAGCTAGGAAGGCTCGAGCTGCAGCTAATTCACTGGCAGACAAGTCACTCTTAGGAATATAGTGGAAATGATTGCCATGAGGAACGATATAGGCATCACCCGTGTCCTCAATGATATCAGACGCATTAAAGATATAACCATCATCCGTTGTATAGCGGCCTTGAGCTCTAGCAGCGACTACCGCTTTATCGCTAGAACCACCTCCGTGATTACTACCGTGTTCCTGCTTCTGACGAGTGATTTCTTCTTTTGTTCGAATATTATCCGCATGAGCTGCATCTTTCAGGTAAACATAGTATTTCCCGTCTACCTTAATCACATAACCACCCTTAATTTCATTGACAATGTCTGAATCCTTCAACTGATAATTTGGATCTTTCATCAGCAGTTCTTCACTAATGATAGCATCATAAGGAACCTTGCCATTATAGTAATGATAATGGTCTCCATGAGAAGTCACATAACCTTGATCCGTAATCTTGATAACGATTTGCTCGGCATTTATACCTTCTTTTTTACTGACTTCATCAGGTGTCAAAGTCTCTGCCTTTTGGCTTGGTTGGTTGCCATCGATGTATGAAACACGGTTATTTTCTTTTACAGTTTGGGCTTGATGCAAACCTAGTTCATAAGCACAGACGCTTAAAACAAGTGCAGCTGCTGACCCAGCTAGATATTTTTTATTGATTTTCATAATCTCCTCATTTCAATTCTTCTGCTAAAATACTCATATTGTCTTCTAGGTTTTCTAGATAAGTCTTGTCATTTTGTGGGTCTGCCTCTAAAGGATTCAGAGTTTTAAGACCCACACCTGTTGATTTGACAAGAGTTTCAGCTACTTTCGAAGAAGCATTACTTTCTGTAAAAATCGTTTTAACCTTATAGGTTTTAACAAATTCCTGAATTTCTGTTAGTTGTCTTGGACTTGGTTCTTGTTCTGGAGAGATGCCTGCAATACCAAGTTGATTAAGTCCAAATCTCTTCGCTAGATAAGAAAAGGCCGTATGTTGGGTTACAAAGGTTTTCTGAGTCGCTTTTTCAAATTTAGGCTGGAATTTCTTAGTCAATTCTTGAGCTTTTTTGATAAAGGCTTGCGCATTTTTCTGGTAAGTTTCTTTGTGTTCACTATCCACCTCTGAAAGTTTATCAGCGATAATCTGAGCTTCTTCGCCAGCTTTTTCAGGATCTAGCCAAGTATGAGGATCATAGAGCGTTTTTTCATCAACTCCCTCACCTGCTTCCACATCTTCTAGACCAGGGACTCGGTCCAAGGTCATTCCTTCTGAAGCCTCTAAAACCTTAACTTTGGATTTTTTAAGATTGGGATCTAAACTTCCTGCCCAAGATTCGAGCGTATGCGAATGGTAAACAAAGACATCTGCATCATAGATGGCTGCGATATCATTTGCTGAAGGTTCAAAGGAGTGAATTCCGCTACTTGACTGAATCATTCGAACATCATTCAAGTCACCAGATACTTCCTTGACCATGGCATAGATAGGATAAAAACTGGTCACAATTTTCATCCCTTTACCTGACTGGCTCTCCTTCTGCCCACAAGCAGCTAAACACAAAAGAAAGACACTTAACAACACTAAAAACAAATTTTGTTTCTTCATAAAAACTCCTTAACTAGTTATTTAACTAGTTAATATTCTACTCCGATTTTTTTTATTGTCAAGCTTTTTATGAACTAGTTAATAAAATTTCTGCTATTAAACTATAAAAAAACCTTGCAACTTAGTTGCAAGGACTTTTCGATTAATCAAAGTTAACGTATTCTTTTTGAAGTTCAAGAACTTCTTCCATTGTTGAACACTCTGTAAGGGCACGGTTAGCGTACTCTTCCATCTTAGCAGTGTCCAATTTCTTCATCAAGCTACGTGTACGAAGGACTGATGTTGCTGACATAGAGAACTCATCCAAGCCCATACCGACAAGAAGTGGAACAGCTTTTTGGTCACCAGCCATCTCACCACACATACCAGCCCATTTACCTTCAGCGTGAGCTGCCTTGATAACGTTATTGATCAAGCGAAGGATTGATGGGTTATATGGTTGGTAAAGGTATGAAACTTGCTCGTTCATACGGTCTGCTGCCATTGAGTATTGGATCAAGTCGTTTGTTCCAATTGACATGAAGTCTACTTCTTTTGCAAATTGGTCTGCAAGCATCGCTGCTGCAGGGATTTCAATCATGATACCAACTTGGATGTCATCCGCAACTGCAACACCTTCAGCAAGAAGGTTTGCTTTTTCTTCTTCATAAACTGCTTTAGCTGCACGGAATTCTTTCAAAAGGGCAACCATTGGGAACATGATACGCAATTGACCATGAACAGAAGCACGAAGAAGGGCACGGATTTGTGTACGGAACATTGCATCTCCAGTTTCAGAAATAGAGATACGAAGGGCACGGAATCCAAGGAATGGGTTCATTTCGTGTGGCATATCGAAGTAAGGAAGTTCCTTATCTCCACCGATATCCATTGTACGAACAACCACTGGTTTACCATTCATTCCCTCAAGAACAGCCTTGTATGCTTCATACTGCTCATCTTCAGTTGGGAAATCTTGAGAATCCATGTACAAGAACTCTGTACGGTAAAGTCCAACAGCTTCAGCACCGTTGTTGTTAACACCTTCAACGTCTTTTGGAGTACCGATGTTAGCAGCCAACTCGAAGTGTTTACCATCAGCAGTCACTGTTTGAGCATCTTTCAAAAGTGCCCATTCAGCTTTTTGTTTAGCATAAGCTTCACCAGCTGCTTTAAATTCTGCCGCTTGTTCATCTGTTGGGTTGATAATCACTTCACCAGTAATTCCGTTAACAGCAAGGATATCACCGTCTTTCACTACTTCAGTGATGTTATTTGTTCCCAATACAGCTGCAATTTCAAGTGTACGTGCCATGATAGCTGAGTGGCTTGTACGTCCACCGATATTTGTTACAAAAGCTTTTACAAAGTTTTTGTCCAATTGAGCTGTATCAGATGGTGTCAAGTCATGCGCAATCACAATTACTTCTTCATTGATAGAAGCTGGGTTTGGCAATTTCTTACCAAGAAGATTTGCCAATACACGTTTTGTCACGTCGCGGATATCCGCTGCACGTTCTTGCATGTATGGATTGTCTTCCATTCCTTCAAAGATAGTGATGAACATGTCAGTCACTTCTTTAAGACCTGCTTCAGCATTGACTTTCTTAGCGCGAATTGTTTCTTTAATCTGACCGATCAATTCTGGGTCAGCAAGAACCATCAAATGAGCGTCAAAAACTTGAGCCGCTTCTTCACCAAGCGTACCTACAGCTTTCTCACGGATAAGAGAAAGCTCGTTTTGAGAAGCTTCAAGAGCTACATCCAAACGAGCCTCTTCTGCGTTTGTATCTTCGACTGAAACAGTCTCGAATGACAAATCCGGTTGAACGAGTAGATATGCTTTTGCAACTGCAACACCATCAGATGCTGCGATTCCTTTAAGCATTTCTGTCATTTTCCTTATGCCAATCCTTCTTTTTCCATTGTTTCTGAGATTGCAGCGATAGCGTCATCTGCATCTGCACCTTCAGCTGAGATAGTTACGTCAGCACCTTGGCCAACACCAAGACTCATAACACCCATGATTGATTTAAGGTTAACTGACTTACCTTTGTACTCAAGAGTGATATCTGAAGCAAATTTGCTTGCAGTTTGTACCAACAATGTTGCTGGACGTGCGTGAATACCTGTTTCTGCCACTACGTGGAAATCTTTAGAAGCCATAGTTTGACTCTCCTTTTGTTCTTTCTTTTTTGAGTTATATGTGATAACCCTTACAATTTGGTATTATATCATCTTCTAGGATTTTTTTCAAGCATTTTATGGGATTTATTCGATTTCCTTTCAGATAACTTGCTGAAAATCTTCTATTCTAGATAACAAAACACAGGATATAGTTTTTCAAAAAACAACTTATAGGATAATTATCACTATCTCACAAAACAAACACTACATATTGTGTTTTGTGAGCTTGAGCAGAAAAATAGACCACTATATTTAGTTTCAAATCATTGACAAAAATTTATTTTCTGATATACTAAGAAAGTAATCTATTTTGAAAGAGGAGTTACACAATGGTAACCGTTTATTCTAAAAACAACTGTGTCCAATGTAAGATGACCAAACGTTTCTTGGACAGTAATAATGTCGCTTATCGTGAAATCAATCTTGATGAGCAACCTGAGTATATCGATCAAGTTAAAGAGCTCGGTTTCAGCGCAGCTCCTGTTATCCAAACACCAACTGAAGTCTTTTCAGGTTTCCAACCAGGAAAATTGAAACAATTAGCATAATCTTAGTACATCATCCAGAAGAAACTGCTTCTAGGGCTAACTTAGAAGCCTTTCTTTTGTAATTAGATAAGGGAAATTTTATGGGATTAAAACATCTTGAGGACGTGACTTACTTCCGTCTCAATAACGAAATCAACCGTCCTGTCAATGGACAAATCATGCTTCATAAAGATAAGGAAGCCTTGGATGCCTTCTTTAAAGAAAATGTAGTTCCAAACACTATGGTTTTTGATTCAATCAAAGATAAAATCAACTACCTCATTGAACACAACTACATCGAAACAGCCTTTATCAAGAAATACCGTCCAGAATTTTTGGAAGAATTAGCTCAATTTATTAAAGAACAAAACTTCCAATTCAAGTCTTTCATGGCTGCCTATAAGTTTTACAATCAATATGCCTTAAAGACTAATGACGGTGAATATTATCTTGAAAGCATGGAAGACCGTGTCTTCTTTAACGCCCTTTATTTCGCTGATGGCAATGAAGCTGTTGCAATCGATATTGCCAATGAAATCATCCACCAACGCTACCAACCTGCTACTCCTTCCTTCTTGAATGCTGGACGTGCTCGCCGTGGGGAGTTAGTATCTTGCTTCCTAATCCAAGTAACTGATGATATGAACTCTATCGGACGTTCTATCAACTCAGCTCTTCAACTTTCACGTATCGGTGGTGGTGTGGGAATTACCCTCAGCAACCTTCGTGAAGCTGGTGCACCTATCAAAGGCTATGAAGGAGCTGCTTCAGGTGTCGTTCCTGTTATGAAGCTTTTCGAAGATAGCTTCTCTTACTCAAACCAATTGGGGCAACGTCAAGGTGCCGGTGTTGTCTACCTCAACGTCTTCCACCCAGATATTATCGCCTTCCTTTCAACTAAAAAAGAAAACGCTGATGAAAAAGTTCGTGTTAAGACCCTTTCGCTTGGTGTTGTAGTACCAGATAAATTCTACGAACTAGCTCGTAAAAATGAAGAAATGTACCTCTTCAGCCCATACTCTGTAGAGCTTGAATACGGTGTGCCATTTAACTACATCGATATCACTGAAAAATACGATGAACTAGTCGCAAATCCAAATATCCGCAAGACAAAAATCAAGGCGCGTGATTTGGAAACTGAAATCTCTAAATTGCAACAAGAGTCTGGTTACCCTTATGTAGTCAACATTGATACGGCTAACCGTGCAAACCCTGTTGATGGTAAGATTATCATGAGTAACTTGTGTTCTGAAATTCTTCAAGTCCAAGAACCAAGCTTGATCAACGATGCTCAAGAATTCCTTCAAATGGGAACGGACGTTTCATGTAACCTTGGTTCAACCAACGTGGTTAACATGATGACTTCACCTGACTTTGGTCGTTCTATCCGTGCTATGGTTCGTGCCCTTACTTTCGTTACAGATAGTTCACACATCGTAGCTGTGCCTACCATCGACCATGGAAATAGCCAAGCTCACACCTTTGGACTTGGTGCCATGGGACTTCACAGCTACCTTGCACAACAATTGATTGAATATGGATCGCCTGAGTCTGTTGAATTTACAAGCATCTACTTTATGCTTATGAACTACTGGACTTTGGTTGAGTCAAACAATATCGCTCGTGAACGTGGTATCACCTTCCATAACTTTGAAAAATCAGACTATGCTAACGGAAGCTACTTCGACAAGTATATAACTGGCGAGTTTGTTCCAAAATTAGACCGTGTTAAAGAACTCTTCAAAGATGTCTTTATCCCAAGTGCAGCTGATTGGGCTGAACTTCGTGACAAGGTTCAAGCAGATGGTCTTTACCACCAAAATCGCCTTGCTGTAGCGCCAAATGGTTCTATCAGTTACATCAACGATGTTTCTGCTTCTATCCACCCAATTACACAACGTATCGAAGAACGTCAAGAAAAGAAAATCGGTAAAATCTATTATCCAGCTGCAGGATTGTCAACAGAAACTATTCCTTACTACACTTCTGCTTACGACATGGATATGCGTAAGGTGATTGATGTCTATGCTGCTGCAACTGAGCACGTGGACCAAGGACTTTCACTCACCCTCTTCATGCGTAGTGACATTCCAAAAGGTCTATACGAATGGAAGAAAGAAAACAAACAAACGACACGTGACTTGTCTATCCTTCGTAACTATGCCTTTAACAAGGGTATCAAGTCTATCTACTACGTCCGTACCTTTACAGATGACGGTGGAGAAGTCGGTGCCAACCAATGTGAAAGCTGTGTGATTTAATCTTTGCTTGAGGAAGCTACATTTTCTCAGATTCGTGATTCATTCACCCTGCTAAACTAAACTGGAATAAGCATCTATACTATGGAAAAACACAAAAGTCGGACTTCCGACTTTTTGTACGATACTCCTCTAGAATTATGATAAAATAGAAGTAATTGTGAGTTCACAATACTAAACACAGAAAGAGATTTCAAAATGGAAACTTACTACAAAGCCATTAACTGGAATGCCATCGAAGATGTCATCGACAAATCAACTTGGGAAAAACTGACGGAGCAATTCTGGCTTGATACACGTATTCCCTTGTCAAATGACTTGGATGACTGGAGAAAGTTATCAAACAAGGAAAAAGACCTGGTCGGTAAAGTCTTTGGTGGATTAACTCTCTTGGATACCATGCAATCTGAAACTGGGGTTCAAGCCCTTCGCGCAGACATCCGTACACCACATGAAGAAGCTGTTTTCAATAACATCCAATTTATGGAATCTGTCCACGCTAAATCTTACTCATCAATCTTTTCTACCTTGAATACTAAGGCTGAGATTGAAGAAATTTTCGAATGGACCAATACCAATCCGTACCTCCAAAAGAAGGCTGAGATTGTCAACGAAATCTACCTAAACGGTAGTCCACTTGAAAAGAAAGTAGCCAGCGTCTTCCTTGAAACCTTCCTCTTCTACTCTGGGTTCTTCACACCACTCTACTACCTCGGTAACAACAAACTAGCCAACGTTGCGGAAATCATTAAATTGATCATTCGTGACGAGTCTGTTCACGGAACTTACATTGGTTACAAATTCCAACTTGGTTTCAATGAATTGCCTGAAGAAGAGCAAGAAAAACTCAAAGAATGGATGTACGACCTGCTCTACACTCTTTACGAGAATGAAGAAGGCTACACAGAAAGCCTATATGACGGTGTTGGTTGGACAGAAGAAGTCAAAACCTTCCTTCGCTACAATGCTAACAAGGCACTCATGAATCTGGGACAAGATCCACTCTTCCCAGATTCAGCTGATGATGTCAACCCAATCGTCATGAACGGTATTTCAACAGGAACTTCCAACCACGACTTCTTCTCTCAAGTCGGAAATGGTTACCTTCTTGGTGAAGTTGAAGCTATGCAAGACGATGACTACAACTACGGTTTGGATTAATTCAATTATCCCAGAACTGATAACAAATATCATGGTTTGTTTAAAACAACCATGATATTTTTGTTTTTGTTTTCTTTTGTTTTTTAAATTGATTGATTGAATACTTTATGATAAAATAGTAATAGAAATAGAGGTGATAACGATGTTAAAGCAGGAAAAACTAGATAATATTCTAGAAACGGTAAATACAAAGGGAACTATTACTGTAAAAGAAATCATGACTCGCTTGGATGTGTCAGATATGACTGCTAGACGCTACTTGCAAGAGTTGGCAGACAAAGATTTACTTGTTCGAGTACACGGGGGAGCTGAGAAAATTCGCACAGGCTCCATTTTAAACAATGAACGTTCCAATATTGAAAAACAAAGCTTACAGATTGCAGAAAAACAAGAAATTAGCCGTTTTGCAGGCCATTTAATCGATGAAGGTGAAACCATTTTTATTGGTCCAGGGACAACCTTGGAATCTTTTGCCCGTGAACTTCCAATTGATAATATTCGTGTTGTAACAAACAGTTTACCAGTCTTTCTCATCCTAAACGAACGAAAACTAACAGATTTGATTTTAATCGGTGGCAACTATCGCTCTATCACTGGAGCCTTTGTGGGAACACTAACCTTGCAAAACTTGGCCAATTTACAATTTTCTAAAGCCTTTGTTAGCTGTAATGGTATTAAGGACAATGCGATTGCGACCTTTAGTGAAGAGGAAGGCGAATCACAACGCATCGCCCTCAATAATTCCAATAAAAAATACTTACTAGCTGACAATAGTAAGTTCAATAAATTTGATTTTTATACCTTCTATAATATCTCTGATATTGATACCATCGTTTCGGACTCTAAACTGAGCAAAGAAACGTTTGAACAACTTTCAAAACAAACAAAAATTATTCTTTCTAAACCATAAAACTGAGGATTGATAAAAAATAAAATGCGTCATATCAAGAAAATAAGAATCTTGATATGACGCATTTTTTGATGAAAACTTTTACAAAGAGTTTCCTAGATTATTTATGATTGTTGAAACGGCATAAAATCTGAATCAAAGGAGATATTATCCCATTCTTCAGGATTGATAAAATTTAAAAAGATATTTTTAAATTCTTCCAGCTCATAGTCTGAATGGCAAATCCATTCTTTACCGGTAGAGACATACCATTTCCCAAGTTTTTTCAGCTCCTCATTAGTCAAACAAGGTATTTGAGAACATTTATCAAAATTGATAATATAAACTTTTTCATAAATAGATTGGATAAAATCTTTGAACATCTTTTTGCCTCACTAGAATTCTATATCTAATTACTCATTCTACTACTCAATCACTTGAGTTTCCGCTACTTTCTTGTACCAGTGAGCTGATTTCTTCGGATAACGTTCTTGAGTTTCAAAGTCTACATAGAAGAGACCGTAACGTTTTTCATAGCCGTTTGACCATGAGAAGACATCCATTAATGACCAAATGAAGTAACCTTTTACATTAGCCCCATCTGCAATAGCATCAGACAAGACTTCCAAGTGTTGCTTCACGTAATCAATACGACCATCATCGTAAACAGTGTTATCAACGAACTCATCTTTATAACCAAGTCCATTTTCAGTGATGTAAATCTTCTTGTAGTTAGGATAATCTTTCTTCACACGCATGATTTGGTCATACAAACCTTGAGGGTAGATAATCCAATCCCAATCCGTACGTGGTACATAATCAGGAGCTACACGACGACCAACACCTTTGATTTGGTATTTAGAGCTTCCTTTTTCACCTTTACCATTATGGATGATTTCAGTTTCTCCATCAAAGGCTTCCATCCAGTCACTCATATAGTAGTTAATTCCTAGGAAGTCATTCAAGTCTTTTGCGGCTTCTAATACTTCGAAATCTTCTTCACGAAAATCTAAGCTACCACCATTGGCAGCCAAGATAGCCTCTACCCCTGCCAGAGTCTTTTCAGAGTAGTGACCCAGATAAGTTGCATCCAAGATAAATTTGTTATGGATAATGTCCTCCAACTCTGCCGCAATAACATCTGCAGGATTTTCAGGATCAAGTGGGTACTTGGTTGGGAGAGCGTGCACGACACCGATTTCGCCTTTATAGCCTTTATCTTTGTACAATTTTACCGCACGCGCATGAGAAACCATCATATTGTGGTGCGATTGGAAAACTTTGGCAAGGTCGTACTGAATACCTGGAGGGAATTTCCCAACCAAGTATTGACCATCACCGATTGGTCCAATTTCATTGAATGTTGTCCAATAGTTTACTTCTGGAAATTCTTCAAAACAGAAGGCAGCGTAATCTACAAAGTGTTCGATATTTTCACGGTTTAAGAAGTCGCCATTTGAGTGGAGAGCTTCTGGTGTGTCAAAGTGATGAAGAGTTACAAAGGGCTCAACGTGACGTTTGTGACACTCTGCAAATAGATTATGATAAAACTCAACACCTTTAGCATTTACTTGACCGTAACCAGTCGGGAAAATACGTGACCAAGCAATAGAAATTCGAATACCATTAACACCATACTCTTCTGCTAGCTTGAGGTCAACTGGATATCGATTGTAAAAGTCACTGGCTGGTTCTGCAGTGTACCAGTAATTATCTTCAAGATATTTATCCCACGCAACTGGTCCTTTTCCATCAGTATGTGTAGCACCTTCTGCTTGATAGGCAGCTGTTGCGCCACCGAAAATAAAGTCTTTTGGTAATGTTTTTGTCATACTTTTCACCTATTTCTTGTTTTAAATAAAGTAAAAGTGAGAGGAGAGGAGTCAGTGAGCCATCCTTCTCCATCTCACTTCTTGTACCAAGTCACCAAATTGTGACATGAGGAGGTAAAAACGATGTCTTTTTACCGACGAATTAATAAGGCGATTAGGAAATTCGCCATAGCGATTTCCGTAACGATAGAAGACTATTTCAGAGTACCTAGCCTTAATCGAATTGTGACATGAGGAGGTAAAAACGATGTCTTTTTACCGACGAATTAATAAGGCGATTAGGAAATTCGCCATAGCGATTTCCGTAACGATAGGAGACTGTTTCACAGTCCCTATCGTTAATCGAATTGAGCTTGTACGAATGCAAGAGCACCTTTTCCATCACGAGTTAATTTGATGTATTGAGCGCCTTCTGTCTTGGCAAGTTTAATACCGAGTTTATCTGTTTCTTCTTTCATATCTTCAAAGTTTGAAGCAACTTGAGGAGCAAGGATAACAAGATCAAACTCTGGCAACATTTCACGGTGAGCGCCATAGCCACCTGCTGCTGCTTTCACAGGGACATTGTATTCTGCAGCTGCCTTATTCAAAGCATTCGCAAGAAGTCCACTTGTCCCTCCACCTGCACAGAGAACGAGGACATTTGTTTCTTCAGTGATTGTATTTTGCGCTGCTTCTACACCAGCTTTTTCAAGAATAGCATCTGCTTTTGCAGTGTTGAAGTTTGCAGCAACTTTGTCTTTCAATTCATCATTAGATTTACCTGAACGCTCTTCTTCAAGAATTTGTTCATCATAGACTTTAAGGAATGGATAGTAAATGACTACGTCAACCACGATTAGAAGGGCAGCAAGAATGAATGATAGCACTTGGAAGTTCGTACCAAGAACTAGACCTAGTGGAGCTGGGGTTGTCCATGGTAGATTAGCAGTAAATGAATTCATTCCAAGAGTTTCAATAAAGAATTTAAAGATCCATACGTTTGCGATAGGAGCAAAAATAAATGGAATGAAGAAAATCGGGTTCAATACAAGCGGTGCACCAAACAAGATTGGTTCATTTACACCAAAGAATGTTGGAACTACTGAAGCACGTCCGATTGCACGATTACGTTTTGATTTTGTTAACCACATGAACATGAATGGAACAACCAGTGTCGCACCAGTACCACCCATAGTAACGATAAACATTTGTGTACCAGAAGTAAGAATCTTGTCAGCGTGCATCCCTTGTTGAAGAAGATTCAAGTTGACTTCGGCATTTGCATAGGTAATAGCTGCGATAGCAGGTTCAACGATAGATGGACCATGAATCCCAACAAACCAGAAGAAGGCAAAGGCACCAAAGATAATGGTAATACCAAGGTATCCGTCTGCTGCTGAGAATAATGGTGCAAAGAATTTACCGATTGATTCAGCTACGCTTGCACCAATAAAATGACGAGCTAGTAAATCAAGAGCATAAAGAGAAACAACAGATAGAGTGAATGGAATCACATCTTTAAAGACTTGTGAAATATTTGGTGGAACTTCGTCAGGCATACGAATGGTAACATTGTTCTTAACACAAACCTTATAGATTGCTACGGTAACAAAGGCAGCAAGGAAGGCTGAAAGCAAACCTTTTGTTCCAAGGAATCCTGTTGCAAAACCGCCTTCAATCGGATCAGCTGCCAACATCAACAAACCAACAATTGCTGCCAACAATGTTGACATATAGTTGATTTGATTGGTTTTCTCCATGCTACGGTTTACTGAGTCGGTCAGTGATTTAGCTGTTGTACCAGCTACCAAGAGAGCCAGAATCCCCATTGAATAGCTATAAGGTTTCATCAGAAAGGCTACAACTTCATCAGACCATTTAAAGCCCCATGAGTTTGGTACAAAAGCAATCAAGATAAAGATACTTGAGAAGAGAATAACAGGCATACCTGCAATGAAACCATCACGAATAGCACGAAGATAGATATTACGAGATAATTTCTCAAAGAAAGGTTTTCCTTTCTCAATAAATGCAATTAGTTTATTCATTATTTAACTCCTCTCTTGTAGAGTTCGATTAAATGGTGCATCAAATCTTTTAACAAAATAGTTGTCATCAAGTGGTCTTGACCATGCATCATGGTCACACTATACGCTAAGTCCTCACCAGAAGCTTCCTTAGTCAATAGACTTGTTTGCGCGTGGTGAGCCTCTGCAATGCAAGAACCAGCTTCCTCGACTAAGCTATCTGCTTTCGCAAAATCACCAGCTTCAGCAGCCTTCAAGGCTTCCAATAATTTTGAACGAGCATCGCCAGCATAGGCTACGATTTCAAAACCTAACAATGTTACTTCTTCTCTATTCATGATAGAATTCTCCTTATATAATTTTAAATAATTTTTATGATAATAGACGTTGGATATGTAGAACTAGATAAACTCGTTCACTTTTATACAAATCAAGACCTGTATGTTGCGTAATCACATCATAGATCTTGGAACCAATCTCGAACGCTTTTGGATAGGATTGTTTAATGTGATCTTCCATATCCAGAAGTGATTGGTTATCATCTCTAGATCTGTCTAAATAATCCAAGAAATAATTCAAATGAATCATAAAGCGATCATAGAAATGGTTATTCTCTTTAGTTCGTTGAATTGCATAGTCCGTTAAAACTTCTTCAACATTCCTGAGAATTTCTTTCCTCTTATCAATCGACTCCACAAGTTCTACTTCATTTTCACCTTCGGCATTAATGAAATGATAAGCAATCCGAATAATCTCGTCCTCAGGAAAATGATCTGCTAGCTTCTGGCGGTAAATTTCAAATGCTTCATTTGCGATTTGAAAAGCGACAGGATACTTAGTGGAAATATCTGGCAGATTACTATCCTTGTACCTTCCTTGTGCTAGAGCTTGGTAAGAACAGTAAATATGATCTGTCAAGGTTACGTAGAGATACTCTTGAATCGGATAATGATATTTCTTTGATAGCTTATCAATGATTTCATAGGTCACTGTGATAAAATCAAGCGGAACATCTTTTAGGAGAGCCATAAAGTTTTCTCTTGACTCTTCGGTCTTCATCCGAAAGATTTTCTCAACCTGATGTTCAGTAATCAAATCTCCCTTCCTCTTCCCAAATGCAATCCCCTTACCAATTACAATCACTTCTTCTCCCTTATCATTCCTGACAAGCGAAACATTATGATTTATTGGATTTAGAATTCGATACATGTCAACCTCCTTTTATATCTTAAAGGTATATGAGTACAAAAAATGACCACAAATGAACTAGAAAATCAGCCGATTTCTAATTCACCTGTGATCATGCCTAATATTACTTAGTAACACTCACCTTGTATTAACTTGTGATTTAAGTATAGCACAAGTAAGTTATTTTGTAAACCTTTACATACAACTTTTTTTAAATTTTTTTAGATTCATGTTCCTAACCTAGGAGGACTTACTTACACGCGTTCTTTCCATGAAGTCGCTGTTGTTTGAAGAACTTTGTTGAGTTCGTCAATGTTTTCAAAACCAGTTGTGCGAAGCCATTCGCGAGCTGCTGCTTCACCATCTTTGATGTATGCTTCAACTGATCCAGCCCATGTAGCACGGCCACAAAGAACTCCGTTAAAGTTTGCACCTGATTCATGGGCAAATACAAGAGTATCTTGGAAGAGTTTAGCTGATACACCAGCACTCAAGTAGATGTATGGCAAGTTAGTTGCTTCATCTTGGGCTTTGAAGAAGGCTGCTGCTTCTTCACGTGTATAAACTACTTCACCTTCAGCGAAGCCTTCAACATATTTAATGTTAACAGGAACTTCTACTTTCAAGACATCAATGTTAAAGCGTGGGTCTGAGAAGACTTTCATAGCACCAATAACTTTGTGTGGTTTTACTTTCGCATATTCTACAGAACCTGCGTCAGCAATTTTTTCATCGTAAGCAAGAATTTCAAGGAAGAATGGGATATCTTCAGCCACACACTCAGAACCAATACGTTCGATGTAAGCTTGTTTTTCTTGGTTGAGTTCATCTGAGCTATCTACATCATAGTAAAGCAAGAATTTAACTGCATCTGCACCTTCTTCTTTAATACGTTTTGCAGACCAAACATCCAAGCAGTCTGGCAAGCGTTTTGTGCTTGTTGTATCATAACCTGTTTTTTCATAAGCAAGGAGAAGACCAGCTTTTTCATCAAGAGCTTTTGTTGCTGGAAGTCCATACTCAGGGTCAAGAAGCATAGATGATGCGTATTTAGTCAATTCATCTGCTACCAAAACTTTAAGTTCTTCCATTTGAGCCACAGTTGGTTCTTCTGTTTGGTGTTGAGCCATGAGGCGTTTCAAAGCACCACGTTGGTCAAATGCAAGAGCTGAGATGATTCCATTTTCATCAGAAAGTTTTTCTAAGCGTGCACGTTTTTGTTCTGTTAAAGCCATTTTATACCTCTTTTACTATTAATTGATCATATAGAGCTTGATAGTTGGCCATGTTGACATGACCAGTCATTTTTTCTTGAGCATTGAGCATACCAAGGACATTTGCCTTGATGAGTAATTCTGCATCCGATTCTTTATGAAGAAGTCCTGAAGAAATTCCTGCTACAGTAGAATCTCCAGATCCGACAGGATTTACCACCTGAATTCTAGGAATATCTACCTTATAGAAAGTATCTCCATGTTTGGCAAAAGCACCGTTGGCACCAAGTGAAACGATAATCCATTCAATACCTGCAAACAAAGGTTCTTGAAGAACTTCTTTTAATTCATCCAAATCCTCAGAAACTTCTCTTCCTAGAAGTTGAGACAATTCCTCATTATTTGGTTTGATGACTGTTGGTTTATGTGGTGATCCAAGAACAGCCTGAAGAGCAGCACCAGAGCAGTCCAAGACTACAGGTTTACCAGCTTGATTAGCAAGTTCTACCAAGCTCGCATAGTAATCAACTGGAAGACCAGCTGGGAGACTACCTGAAATAGCGACTACTTCAACTGAATCCAGGAGATTTTTGAAATGTACCAAAAAGTCTTGACCTTCCTGCTCCAATACAACAGGACCTTTTTCAAGAACTTCTGTTTGATTGTCTCCGTGAAGAATAGCGATACAGTTTCGAGTTTCTCCCTGAATTGAGAAGAAATCTTTCTTTACTTGATCATCGATATTTTCAACCAAAAACTCACCAAGTTTGCCACCCACTAAACCAGTAGCAAGAACAGAATCCCCAAATTCTGAAAGTACTCGGGTAACATTGAGTCCCTTACCACCAGCCGTTTTGGTTACATCCACCACACGATTGACAGTATCAATCTTCAACTCATCCAAGGGATAGGAAATATCAATGGACGGATTCATTGTGACTGTTAAAATCATAGGTCACCTCTTAGTCGTGGTATTCACCGCGATCCCATTTTTCAAGGAATTCTGTAAAGAAGTTTGCATCTGCTTGATGAGCATTGTGAGTTTCAACGTGTTCAATTTTCGCAATCAATTTTTTGTTTTCTTCAGATGGTTTGTATTCAGCATGGATGAAAGCTTCAATGATATCACACATGAGCAATTCACCAGTAATCTTACCACCAAAACCGATAACGTTAGCGTTCAATTGCTCTTTAGCATAAAGTGCTGTTGTCATATCACGAACCAAGGCAGAGCGTACACCTGGAACTTTGTTAACAGCGTTATTGATACCAACACCAGTACCACAGATACATACCCCAAGATCAGCTTGACCGCTAGTTACGGCTTCACCAACTTTTTTACCAAAGATTGGGTAGTGAGTACGTGTATGGTCATATGTACCAAAGTCAATGACTTCATATCCTTTTGATTTCAAAAATTCTGAAACCGCCATTTTTTCATCTGTTACGATGTGGTCACATCCAATTGCAATTCTCATTTTTAACTTACCTTTCTTACTGTAATCTAATTAGCACATTTTGTTCAACATGTCGACACGAATTTGGTGACGTCCACCATCGTATTTACCGTTAACAAATCCTTTAGCGATATTTTTAGCCAATTCATCACCAACAAGTTGTGCACCCATAGTGATCATACGTGAGTTGTTGTGACCACGAGTCATATAAGCTGAACGTTCGTCAGATACCTCTGCAGCAACCATTCCTTTGATCTTAGTTGCAACCATAAATGGACCAGCCCCATAAGCATCAATCACGATACCAAGGTTTTGTTCTTCTTTGTTTACTTCTGCAGCAACAGCAAGAGTCACATCAACAAAGTCTTGACCATCAGCTGTAACATCCACAACGTGGAAGTTCTCTTTTTCCAAGAAGTCTTTCACAACTTCTTTCAATCTCAAACCTGCAGCATCTGCACCGATAACAATAGACATATTGTATACTCCTTTTTATTTTTCTAGGCTAGTAAAACCTTTTATAGTTAGCAGTTTACCTACAAAAAGTTTTCTAGCAGTTTATTGACAAATTGGATTGAATGAGATGAATGACACCTTATTCAAGTTTAGGAAACCAGTTTCCTAGAAATAATCTTTCTCCACGAAAGAAAATATAACAAGCGATTGTTTGTTTGTGACAAACATCATTTGTTGTTTACAAACATAATATACTCCTATTTCTTAAAAAAGTCAACAATTAATGTTTGTTTTTGTGTTTTTTTTAATTAAAAAATTTCGATATCAAAACCAATTTGATCCACTTGACCAGGTTCTAGGAGGCGAACATTCTTCTTATCTTCTAGATGATCTCCTTCTTCAAGGGATGTTGACAAGCCAGACCATGGTTCAAAAGCAATGAAAGGTCCCTTATTCAAAGTTGACCATATAATGAGGTTTGGAAACTCTGCAAAGTGCACTTTCAATCCCTTATCATGTTTACGAGAACGAAGGGAAATTGTTCTAGATTGCAATTCATCTAAGGTAACTGCATCTGTACTGAAAAGATCATAATTAAGATCTTTTTCTTTTTGACCCTCTAGCCATGGACTTCTATCTTGAAAATCCAGCATACCTGTTTCTGGGAAAGGACGAGGAACAGAGCAAGTCTCTTCTTTCTCAAACTCTAAATAGTAATCTTCATAGATCTCATCATCTAGTAGAGGACAATTAAATCCTGGATGTCCACCAATAAAGTAAGGCATGACCTTGCTAGTTTCTTTATTGAAAATTTTGTATTGAGTCCGTACTGTCTTTCCTGTAAGGATATAAGTGATTTCTAGGCGGAAATGATAAGGATAGTTTTGATAGCTATTCTCATCGTCTTCAATTGCAAAAGTTACACTATTATCTGTCTGTTCAACTAATTCAAATTCTTCCTTGCGAACCAAACCATGACGAGGAATCTTTCCTTGACTTTCTTCTCCCTTTTCATCTATATAGAGGGTTGTATCCTCTCTCAAAGAACCACAAATGGGGAAGAGAACAGGAGCTTGTCCACTCCAATAAGTGGGATCCCCTTGCCACAAATACTCCAGTCCCTCAGCATCTTTTATAGAAGAAAGAGCTCCACCAAAACTGTTAAATTGAACTCTTAATTGTTCTGATTTTAATTCAATTACCATTATTTTCTCCGATTTCTTGATAGTTTATAAAAAACTAGGCTGTCACTCCTAATGGTATGACAACCTAGTTTCAACAATTTACATTTTATAGGAGCGCATTATTTTGCTTTTGCTGCGTACTCTTCGTTACGTTTGATCATTTGTTTTCTGTACCATGCAAAGATACCGATATAGAATACAAGGAAGGCTACAGCACCAAGGATTGCTTTGATATCACCAGTTGTAGTGTTACCAATTGTCCAACCAAGAAGTTTTTCGATTGGTCCTTCAAGAGTTGAGTGAGTGATCAATTGAGTTTGGCTCACACCTTCTGGGAAGGCACCTACACCTTTAGCAAGTTCTGTTGCAAATGGCGCGATAAGTGTACCTGAAAGAAGGAAGAGTGGCAACAAGAGTGTTCCGAAGATAATCATACGGAGCAATTTACCACGTGTTACAACCAAGAGAGCTGGAGTAACACCCATAGCGATGATACCTGCAAGTGGCAAGATACCATTTCCGACGTTTGAAAGAAGCACAGCTTCAATCAACATAATTGGTGCAAGTACGTTTGCACAAGCCCAGATTTCAGCACGACCAGCGATGAATGGCCAGTCTAGACCGATGTTAAACTTACGTCCTTCCAAACGTTTAGTAGCAACGTTTGTAATACCTTGTGAAAGTGGTTCTACGGCAGCAATGAACCATGAACCGATAAGTGAGAAGAGTTCCAAAGCTACACCGGCTGTCAAACCAAGAGACAACCAACCTTTAATAACAAGTTCCCATGAAGATGCATCTTCTACTCCAGCAACTGGATGTGGAGTTCCCATCAAACCAATAACGATACCAAGAATGAAACCGATGAAGAATTTAGATCCCCAGAAACCGATTTTCTTGTTCAATTTTGCAGCGTCAAAGTCATATTTATCAAGACCTGGCAAAACTTTATCAAAAATCTTATCCAAGACCATGATAACTGGGTTCATCATGTAGTTCATGTGAGTTGAAGTCATTGGTGATGAACTTGGTGCGTTAAGAAGGTCGTCGAATGTTGGTTTCATCAAATCAGAGTTGATGATCTTCAAAATACCTACAAGTACAACTGCTGCTGTCGCGATGAAGAGTGAAACCCCTTGGCTTACACCATTGTTGTCTGCATACCATTTGATCAAAAGACCAGTGATTGACAAGTGCCAGATATCGAAGATATCGACATCAAGTGTGTCTGTTTTTTTCATTGCAAGCATCACAACGTTGACAATCAACATTACAAGCAAGAAGTAAAGTGTCCAAGCAGATCCCCAAGTGATGGTAGCAAGTGGTGCCCAACCAACGTCGGTGATGTTCAATTGAATACCAGTGTTTTCAACGAATTTTGCAAGTGATGCTGAGAAAGCACCATTTAACATACCGATGATGGCACCGATACCTGTAAGAGCGATGGCAAGTTTGATACCACCTTCAAGCGCTTTGGAGAATTTCACTCCAAAAAGTAGGGCCAACACTGTCAAAATGATCAGCATGATGATAGGGCCACCCATAGCCAAGATAGGTTTAAAGATATCGTTGGCCAGATTGATAATGACATCCATAATAGTTCCTCCCTTTTTATAGTTATATGAATGTTAACAAATTAAAATTAGCTTAATCCGTGTTCTTTGATAGCTGCTTCAATATTGTCAAATACTGGAGCACTCATTGCTGGGATACGGAATAAGATTGGTCCAGCTTCGATAACTGGAATACCTGGGTCAAAACCAAGATCTGTCGCAGCAATTGGTGTGAAGATGTCATAACCTTTGATAAGGTCTTCATTAACGTCTTTGACCATTACCGCGTCACAGTGAACATCGAAACCGCGGTTTGAAAGTTCTTCTTCAAGAGCACTTTTAATTTGGTGGCTTGAGTTAACACCTGCACCGCAGGCAGCAAGAATTTTAATCATATGGATTTCCTCCGATTTAATATTTTTAATAGACAAGATTAAGCAATTGCTTCAGCAATATAAGCATAGATGGCTTCTGGTTCAGAAATTTTTGATAGGTCTTCAAGATGACCATTTCCAGTAAAGAAGTCCATCAACTGAGCAAGAATGTTGGTTTGGCTTGAACTTGAGTTATTAATGATAAAGAAGAGTAAGGATACTTCCACTTCCTTATCTGGCGCAATCATATTGTGGAAAGTCACTGGTTTTTCTAATCGAACTACCACAACTTTTTCGGCAAGATTATGAACAATATCTGTGTGAGGAATAGCCACATTCGGCAAATCCTTACCCAAAAATTCCATATCTAAGCCAGTTGGAAATGACTTTTCACGCGTGATCAGGGCTTCACGATAGGTCGGAGTCACGATTTCTCGTTCTTCCAATAAAGTTGCGACCTGATCAAAGAGATGTTCTTGATTATCCGCTTCTAAGCAAAACACAAGGTTTTTGTCAAAGAAATGATCTAATCCCATAAGGTTTTCCCTTCTTTCCATTAACTTTATGCTATAAGTATAACACTATATGAAATCGTTGTCAATATTTTTTGTTGTTTTTTGTCCTTTTTTTGATTATTTTGTTTATTTTTTATCTTTATAAGCAAAACAAACATTTAAAACAAACATTTAAAACGGTTTTTAATGACTTAAACAAAAAAACAGGATACCAATCCTGCTTTAATAATTATTTTTGAATTGTCCAACTCTCTTCAATCATGGGAAGTAGATTTTTTAATGTTTCTGGAGTCCCTTCTAAAGCAACATATCTGAACTTACCATCACTAGATTTAAAAATCCATGTAATGATGTATTTTCCAGACTTAGAAATTGCGTTAACTACATAGGCTTCATAACCTCCAATAGTTGACTTAGAACCCCATACTTTAGTGAATTCTGGATTACTTTCTTTTGAAGTAAAAATACTATCAGAAATACGAACTGTTTCAAGTTTTTGAAATTCATTATCAGAAATACCAAATTGTTCTGCTTTAAAAGTATTCAAGGTGACAATATTGACATCCGTACCGTCTGAATATTGAATATCATTGCCTCCCTGTACTTCATTGAACTTAATCCAAGACTTTGGTACTTTAACGAACCCATACTCATCAGAACCAATAACCTGTGTTTCTTCAGTCTTCTTATCAGAACTTGTAGTCGTCGGGGTAGACCCTTCCTGGCTACTTGAAGAACTAGTAATCACATTCGTGCTAGATTCTGTTTGACTCTTATTTGAACATGCCACTAACGTGACACTTGTAAGCAAAATAGATGCTAAAAGTAAAATTTTTTTCATAATAACCTCCATATGTTACTCTACCATAAATGGAGTTAATTTACAATTTTTAATAAAAACAAATAAAGTATAAGAATTTTTTCCAATTTTAGTTCAAACATTGGATTTGATAATATAGAATATACTCTTGATTATGAAAACTGACTAAGTCGTATCGAGTATCTATTTATCCAATTATTGAATTCTATAATAACATTGAATCACTTTCCGAATATCCTTTTTCAACAAATATTTTAATATTCATTGTATTTGCTTGATTCAATCGTATATTCTTACTAAAAGTTAATAAATATAGATATATCGTCGTAAAAAACATAACAATTAAATTACCATATACATAAATATAAATAAGTAAAGAACTGGCAATAACCACATTTATAATTAGGAGAAGCCAATTTTTTAATTTAAAATTACTAAACTTTTCAACTACATGGTAATGACGAGAATTTTCTAATATAAAAATTTTATTAATCATCAGTTTTTGCTTATAAGAATAGCCCAAGCGAAATAATACTGATAATATAACAGGTAATGCAGAAAAGATAAAATACGTAAAGCTATGAGATAAAACAAGATTAAATTTATTAAAGCCAATAAATTCTATTAAAAGAATGAAAAAAATCACTATCATTATCGGTAGCATGAAAAATCTACTTAATTTTATATTTTTTGTTATATCTTCTCGCTTATCCTCAGATTGCTTTTTTATCTTATAAAATAAATCAAAATCAATCTTATAAATTTTATAAAAATAACCAAAACAAGTCGTAGATTCACAATCCAGTAACCCGTAACCATTATTTATTTCAATTAATAAATATCGAGTAAAACCATATAACTTTTCAGTTTTAATTTGTTTTTCTTCTAATACTTTCATCATAAGTTAAAGGAATCGCCCCTTCTTTACTAACAATTATAGATCCAAGCGGTAAAATAGAATCATTATTCTAATTCATTTTCTGCCCCAGTTCTTTATCAATTTTATTTAAAATTTTCCTAGTCATAATAACTTTTAGTATTCCATATAACCTCCGTATTTTACTCTACCATAAATGGAGTTAAGTTACAATTTTTAACTAAAAATATAAAACTCTTGAATGTATTTCAAGAGTTTTATATAGAATCATTATTCTTCATCCATACTCAAGACGCTAAGGAAGGCTTCTTGCGGAACTTCTACTGATCCGATGGCTTTCATACGTTTTTTACCAGCTTTTTGTTTTTCAAGCAGTTTACGCTTACGAGAAACGTCACCACCATAACATTTAGCAAGTACGTTCTTACGAAGGGCCTTGATATCAGTACGAGCCACAATTTTATGTCCAATTGCTGCTTGAATTGGTACCTCGAATTGTTGACGAGGGATAATTTTCTTAAGTTTATCAACGATGAGTTTTCCTCGTTCGTAGGCAAAATCCTTGTGAACGATAAAGCTGAGGGCATCCACCTTGTCTCCATTGAGAAGAATATCCATTTTGACCAGCTTAGACGGACGATACTCTGACAATTCGTAGTCAAAGCTTGCATAACCACGCGTCGAAGACTTAAGCTTATCAAAGAAGTCAAAGACGATTTCAGCCAGTGGAATTTGATAGATAACATTAACACGGTTATCATCGATATAATCCATAGTCACAAAGTCCCCACGCTTACGTTGAGCTAGCTCCATCACTGCTCCGACGAACTCCTGTGGTACCATGATCTGCGCCTTAATATAAGGCTCTTCAATAGTCGCAATCTTAGTTGGGTCTGGAAACTCAGATGGGTTAGACACATCCATAGACTCACCGTCGGTCAAATTAACTTTGTAAATAACAGACGGAGCTGTCATAATGAGGTCGATGTTGAACTCACGTTCCAAACGCTCTTGGATAACATCCATATGGAGAAGTCCAAGGAAACCACAACGGAAACCAAATCCAAGTGCCTGAGATGTTTCTGGTTCAAACTGAAGACTAGCATCATTCAGTTGTAATTTTTCAAGCGCTTCACGTAGGTCATTGTACTTGTTTGACTCGATAGGATATAGACCCGCAAAGACCATAGGATTCATCTGCTTGTAGCCATGTAATGGCTCTGCAGCAGGATTGGTTGCCAAAGTAACAGTATCACCCACACGAGTGTCTTGAACCGTCTTGATAGAAGCTGCAATATAACCAACGTCACCAGTCGCAAGGAAATCACGACCAACTGCTTTGGGAGTAAAAATACCGACTTCGGTCACATCAAAAGTCTTGCCATTACTCATGAGCTGAATCTTATCGCCAGGTTTAACCACCCCATCCATGACACGCACTTGAAGAATAACCCCACGGTAGGCATCGTAAACAGAGTCGAAAATTAAGGCCTTAAGTGGCGCCGTTACATCACCCGTTGGTGCTGGTACTTTTTCTACGATTTGCTCGAGGATTTCCTCGATACCGATACCAGCCTTGGCAGAAGCCAAAACTGCTTCACTGGCATCCAAACCAATGACATCTTCAATCTCTGTACGCACGCGCTCAGGATCTGCTGCTGGCAGGTCAATTTTATTAATGACTGGCATGATTTCCAAATCATTGTCCAAGGCTAGATAAACGTTGGCAAGGGTTTGAGCCTCAATTCCTTGGGCAGCATCAACCACCAAAATCGCTCCCTCACAGGCAGCTAGCGAACGCGAAACTTCATAGGTAAAGTCAACGTGCCCCGGCGTGTCAATCAAGTGGAAGATATAGGTTTCCCCATCTTTTGCAGTGTAATTCAACTCGATGGCATTCAACTTAATGGTAATCCCACGTTCCCGCTCTAAGTCCATGCTATCCAAAAGCTGGGCCTGCATTTCTCGACTTGAAACCGTCTCTGTTTTTTCTAAAATGCGGTCTGCTAGAGTTGATTTCCCGTGGTCAATATGGGCGATAATAGAGAAGTTACGGATCTTCTCCTGTCGTTTTTTCAATTCTTCTAAGTTCATGATTCTCTTCCTTTCAGGGTATCTATTTATTATAAATTGTTTTTGACATTTTGACAAGACCATACCCTGCCAGGAGTACTAATCTTCAGCAACAAAGCCGTCATTTTCGATAAAGTGGTGTTCTGTCATTCCTTGGTCTGTAAAGACAATCCCATGAAGGACACCACCATAAACAGCTCCTCCGTCCATCCCAATCTTGCCATCTTCTGTAGTCCAAAGATCAGCTGTACCACGCTCTTGCTTTAACAAACCATATACCGGTGTATGGCCAAAGACAATGATTTTTCCAGTATGATTTTCTGCTTCGTGGAATGGTTTTCTAAGCCAGACTTTTTTATAATCTGTGGTTTCATGCCAGTCGTCTAAGGTCAAATCAATACCAGCATGTACAAAGATATACTTATCTGTCTCTACCACAAACGGCATTTGACGAATAAATTCGACCAAGTCTGCTGCTTCAGTGGCAACACGCTTGGCATCTTCTACTCCATCAACTAGTGCATCCAAGGGACGACCTAGGATAGAGTTAATAGTTGTATCTCCACCATTTCGACGATAATGATCATAGCTTTCTTCTGGGTCATCAAGCCAAGTCAGAAACATATACTCATGGTTTCCTGATAAACAGATCGCCCCTTGATTGTCCACTAAGTCCTTGACCATTTCAAGAACACGGCGACTATCCTCACCACGGTCAATCAAGTCCCCTAGAAAGAGCAACTGGGTCTGGCCGTCCCATGTTTTGAGAAGGTCTTCCAGCATCCCAGCTTTTCCATGAACATCTCCAATTACATAATAGTCTGTCATCTTATTTCTCCCTGTTTCTCAACAATTCTCTGGCTTGCGTCAGGGCTGCTTCCGTCACATCATCACCTGCCAACATCTTAGCAACTTCTTCCACTCGCTCTTCAACCGTCAAGAGACGAACAGTCGAAACCGTTGAATGCTCATTGCTAATCTTCTCAATAAAGAATTGATAATCCGCAATCGCAATCACTTGTGGTAAATGGGAAATAGCAAGAACCTGACCATGCTGACCAATCTTGTGAATCTTCTGCGCGATAGCCTGAGCTACACGACCTGAAACTCCTGTATCCACTTCATCAAAGACAATACTTGTCTTACCTTCTTTACGTGAAAAGGCGGACTTAATGGCTAGCATGAGACGAGATAATTCTCCACCAGACGCAACCTTAACCAAGGGTTTAAAGTCTTCGCCAGGGTTGGTTGAAATGTAAAACTCAACCGTTTCATTGCCCTCACGGCTGAATTTGCCCTTGCTAAAACGAACTTGAAACTGGGCTTTTTCCATATAAAGATCTTGCAGTTCTTGTTTAATCTCAGCTTCGAGCTGCTGGGCCAAGTCATGACGTGCAGATGCAAGCTGACCTGCCAAATCAACAAGATTGACTTCCAATTTCTTGAGCTCTGCTTCCATGTCCTCAGAAGAAAGATTATTGCCTGTCAAGAGATTGTATTCTTCCGTAATCTTGGCAAAATAAAGCAAGACATCGTCTACAGTCCCACCATACTTACGGGTAATGGTATGAAGGAGGTCCAAACGATTCTCAACCTGCATGAGGCGATTGCCATCAAAATCAAGGTCCTCAATAATAGCTTCCAAACGTTTGCTAATGTCTTCTAAGACATAGTAGGTCTCAGACAGTGAGCTTGAAATTTCACGGTATTCAGGGTCGTACTCTTCGACACTTTCCATATCATTCATGGCTGAACGAACATTGGCCAGACTTGAAAAATCTTCATTGTCCAACATACTATAGGCATTGGTCAACGTATCCGCAATATTTTTATGGTTGAGCAGTTTATCACGCTCTTGATTGAGAGCCAGATCTTCTCCAGCTTTCAAGTTTGCTGCCTCAATCTCTGCCATTTGAAATTCCAACATTTCGATACGTGCCTTGTGTTCCTGTTGGTTTTTCTTGACTTCCAGAACCTGCTTACGCATTTTTCGATAGGCATCAAAACTCGTTTGATAGGTTTCTTTCAAGGCCCAAAAGCCTGTATCACCAAATTCATCCAACATCTGGATATGAAGTTGAGGACGCATTAACTCTTCTTGGTCATGCTGACCATGAATATCTACCAGATGTTGCCCAATAGCACGCAAAACAGACAGATTGACCATCTGGCCATTCACACGACTGATACTCCGACCATTTTGCAAGATTTCTCGACGAATGATAATCTCATCACCCATTTCCAAACCTTGCTCATCAAAAATGTCCTGTAAAAGGCGACTATTCTCAACTGAGAAAAGCCCCTCAATCTCTGCCTTTGGCGCACCATAACGAATAACATCTGTCGTCGCACGAGCTCCCAACATCATATTCATGGCATCAATGATAATCGACTTCCCTGCACCCGTTTCACCAGTCAGGACAGTCATTCCCTTTTCAAAATTGAGGGAAATGGCCTCAATAATGGCAAAGTTTTTTATCGAAATTTCAAGTAACATATAGACCTACCAATTTTTTACTTGTTCAAAGATTTCCTCAGCTAGACTTTCACTTCTGGCAATGACTAATATCGAACTATCATCAGCTAAGCAGCTGAAAATCTTGTCGGCAAATGTCTCGATTAACTGAGCTTTTACAAAAGCTGTATTTCCTGGGATAACCTGGAGATTGATCATCTTGTCCATCAATTCAGCTGACTCAATATTGTCTTCAGCCAGTTGCAAACTTTTTACGATTGATTTTGGCAATTCATAAACATAGGTGTTGTCTCTCAAAGGAATTTTGACAATACCTAGCTCTTTGATATCTCGGGATACCGTTGCCTGAGTGGCAGTGATGCCCGCCTCTTTCAAATGTTCAACGATTTCTTCTTGCGTACCGATTTGATAATCTGTCACAAATCGTCTAATTTTTTCAAGTCTCTCTTTTTTATTCATTTTTAAATTGACTATGCGCCCTCTCTACTACTTCTTCAATTTCAGCAAGAACCTGATTGCTTGCTGACTCTTCTTTTTTCAAATACGCTAAAAACTCAATATTTCCATGACCGCCTTGGATGGGAGAAAAGTCCAATCCAAGGACTGAAAAGCCTTCCTCTACTGCCATAGCTGTGACAGATTCAAGGACATGTTGATGGACCTTGGCATCACGAATGATTCCATTTTTTCCAATCTGCTCACGTCCTGCTTCAAACTGGGGCTTAACCAAAGCCACAACCTGACCTTGATTAGCCAAGACACAGTGCAAGGCTGGTAAAATCAGACTGAGGGAAATGAAACTCACATCAATACTGGCAAAGCTCGGTTCCTTTTCAAAATCAGTCTTTTCAGCATAGCGGAAATTGAACTGCTCCATGCTGACTACTCTTGGGTCTTGGCGTAATTTCCAAGCCAACTGATTGGTACCGACATCGACTGCAAAGACCAATTCAGCACCATTTTGCAACATGACATCGGTAAAACCTCCAGTAGAAGCACCGATATCAATCGTAGTCGCGCCATCCACCGACAAATCAAAGACCTGCAAGGCCTTCTCCAGTTTCAAACCACCACGGCTAACATACTTGAGTTTCTCCCCCTTGAGTTTTAGCTCGGTGTCATCTGGAATTTTCTCTCCTGGTTTGTCAAAACGCTCTCCGTTAAGGACTGCTACGACTAGGCCAGCCATTACACCACGTTTGGCCTGCTCTCTCGTTTCAAACAAGCCCTGTTTATAAGCTAGTACATCCACTCTTTCCTTAGGCATTGATTCTCAAACTTTCTACTACTTTTACAATCGATTCTGTTTCAAAGGGAACCTGCTGGGTAATTTCTTCTAATTTTGCATTAGCCTGATCCAAAGTCTGGTTACAAAAGGCAATAGCCTCTTCCAAGCCCAACAAGGCTGGATAGGTTGATTTTTCAGCCTGTAGGTCCTTTTGAGGAGTCTTGCCGATTTCCTCAAAACTAGCGGTCACATCCAGTACATCGTCTCGAACTTGAAAAGCAAGTCCGATTAATTCCCCAACAGTTTTCAGCTTCACCTGTATTTCAGGTGCCAATTCGGCTATAATAGCAGCTGCTTGGAAGGGATAAGCTAGTAATTTTCCAGTCTTATTAGCATGAATAGTCTGGAGTTCTTCCAAAGACAAATGCTGGTGTTCACCCTCCATGTCCAAAACCTGCCCTGCCACCATGCCCAGACTTCCTGAAGCTAGGGATAAGTTAGCAATCAAGTCCACCTTGATCTGACTTGGCAAATCTGCCTGCGCTATCAAGGCATAAGGATCTAGGAATAAAGCATCTCCAGCCAAAATGGCCATAGCTTCACCGAATTTCTTGTGATTGGTCAAGCGTCCCCGACGGTAATCATCATCATCCATAGCTGGAAGATCATCGTGAATCAAACTACCTGTATGAATCATTTCTAATGCTGCAGCCACCTGCGCATGAGCAGGTTTGATGGTAACTTGTAAGGCTTCCAGAACTTCTAACAAGAGAAAGGGTCGAATACGCTTGCCACCAGCATGAATGGAATAGAGAACAGACTCTCGCAAACTAGAGGCAAACTGCTGGTCTCCATAAAAATCTTCCAAGGCCGACTCGACAAGAGCTAATTTTTCTTGCTTCTTCATTCAAAATCACTTTCTGTTCCGTCTTCTTGCATGACCTTGACCAAGGTCTTTTCAGCCTTATCCAAGGTGGCTTGGAGCTCTTTTGACAAGACCATGCCCTTTTGAAAGGCAGCAATCGCATCTTCCAGAGCAATTTCACCATTTTCCAAGCTTTGGACAATGGTCTCCAATTCTGCTAGATTTTCCTCAAATTTCTTTTGTTTTGACATCTTTAACCTCTAATTCTACTTGACCATCTCGCATCAACAGCGTCACTTGGTCTTTTTTCTTCAAACTCTCAACCGAATCTATTACAGACTCTTCTTTTTTGACGATTGCATAACCACGCGCCACGATTCGACTGGTATCCAACATCAGCAAGGCTTCTGAAAGTCGCTTGACCTCAGCAACCTTGGCGTCATAAACCAGCGCCATTTGGCTACGGAGGAGCTTGTCCAATTGAGCTAGTCTGTCCTGATAGCGTTGAATTTTGGTAACAGGCGATAATTGGACTAGTTGATGTGTCCTTGCTTGGACTACTTGTTTGTTATCGGAAATCTGTGTTCGCAAACTTTGTTTTAAGCGCAATTGCAGTTGATCTAAGCGTTGCAAATAACCATCATACAAGCGCTCTGGCTGTCTAAAGATAACAGACTGACTGCATTTTTTCAAAGCTTCTTGTTTCTTAGATAGGACATTTCGGACTGCCGTTGCCATCCGTTTTTCCTGATTTTGCAAATGAGCTAATAAATCCAACTTGGTCACAGGTGTTGCTAGTTCAGCTGCCGCTGTCGGCGTCGCAGCTCGTCTATCTGCCACAAAATCTGCCAAGGTCACATCTGTCTCATGTCCCACACTAGAAATGATTGGCAAACGAGATTCAAAAATAGCTCGTACCACAATTTCTTCGTTAAAGGCCCAGAGATCCTCTATGGAACCACCACCACGACCAATAATCAGCAAGTCCAAATCGTCCCGTTGATTAGCACGCGCAATATTACGAGCAATTTCCTCCGCAGAACCTTCACCTTGAACCTTGGTCGGATAGAGAAGAATGTCGACACCTGGAAATCGCCTGCTGACGGTCGTGATAATATCTCGAATAACGGCTCCACTGCGACTGGTCACTACACCAATTCTCTTAGAAAATTGGGGCAGAGGTTGCTTGAAGCGTTCTTGAAACAGGCCTTCTTCTGTCAATTTTTTCTTGAGTTGCTCAAACTGAATCGCAAGCGCACCAACTCCATCAGGCTCTGCCTTTTCAATGATGATGGAGTAGCTACCACTTGGTTCATAGACCTGCACACGCCCAATCACATTGATCTTCATTCCTTCTTCCAGGTCAAAACCTAATTTCTGATAAATCCCAGACCAAATAGTCGCTTGAATAACTGCATGGTCATCTTTTAGGGAAAAATATTGGTGTGTAGGTCGTTTACGAAAGTTGGAAACTTGACCAGTTAAATAGACCCGTTCCAAATAAGGGTCTTTATCGAATTTCATTTTTAGATACTTGGTCAAAGTTGTTACCGATAAATACTTTTCCATCTCCACCTACTATTCATTTTCTTGCTCTTTCATGGGTATTATTATACCAAAAATATGCCTAAAAATCTCCATTTATGTACCATTATGAGGGAAAAATAGAAAAAGGAGGCAAGGCCTCCACATCTGATTATTTGCTATTTCGAGCTTCATCCAAAATCTTTTCAATTTTGGTTGTCAACAGGTCAATAGCCACGGTATTGCTGACCCCTTCAGGAATGACGATATCAGCATAACGCTTGGTTGGTTCGATAAACTGATGATACATAGGTTTAACCACACCTAAGTACTGGTCAATGACGCTATCAAGGCTACGGCCACGCTCTTCCATATCACGCTTGATCCGACGAATAATGCGCACATCATCATCTGTATCCACAAAAATCTTAATATCCATCAAATCGCGCAGGCGCTTATCCTCCAAGACCAAAATCCCCTCAACGATAAAGACATCTTGAGGTTCTTGACGATAGGTCTTGCTACTTCGTGTATGCTCTGTATAGTCGTAAGTCGGAATATCCACCGGACGCCCTGCCAACAATTCCTTAATCTGCTCGATCATCAAGTCTGTATCAAAGGCAAAAGGATGGTCGTAGTTGGTTTTGACACGCTCTTCAAAGGTCAAATGAGACTGATCCTTGTAGTATGAATCATGCTCAATCATGGAAATCTTTTCATCAGGAAAATGCGATAAAATGGCTCTTGAAACACTGGTCTTACCACCACCAGAACCACCTGTCACTCCGATAATGATTGGTCTATTTTGCATGCTATCCTCCGTTTTTTTATCCGTCGTCTATTCTATCACATTTTTTGCAAAATTTATAGTCTGGTTTGGATAATCTAGGGGAAACAATTCCAATTTCTACACTTCAATTATACTAACGAAAAACCTTCCTTGGCTTGTAGAGATTGTCCCGTTTTTCTAGAATGGCTAGCAATTTATCATCTTCAAAGGCAGCTAATTCTTGTTCTGTTTGTTCGAGTTCTATAAAACGACCAAAGCGCACTTCTGTAGCCTCTTCTGGACTTAGGAAAACTTTGACAAGGTCCCCTGTCCCAATCTCTAGAGGATAGAGAAAGTCCAATTGGCCAGCCTCCACTTTCCCAGCAATTTCTTCCAAGGTAAGTGCGTCTTCTAATTGTAAGCCAGCAGCACTAGTACGAGTTAACTGAGACATATGGGCAGCATAACCAAGCTTCTCTCCCAAATCAACTGACAAGGTACGGATGTAAGTCCCCTTGCTACATTTCACACGAAAAGTAAAACGTGCTAAATTCCCCTCATAAGCAATCGGACTTGTCCGCTCAAATTGATAAATGGTCACCTGACGCTCTGGACGCTCCACTTCCTGACCAGCACGCGCATACTCATAGAGCTTGCGACCATTGACCTTGACTGCCGAATACATAGGCGGAATCTGAATAATAGGTCCTGTCAGACTGGCGATTGCTTCATCAACAAGCTTTTCATCCAAGGGCGATAAAACAGGTGTCTCTGCGACCACTTCCCCACTGGCATCCTCAGTCGTCGTGGAATAGCCCAGAGTGATTTCCCCCTCATAGACCTTGCCCTCGTCCTGCATAAACTCGACCATGCGTGTCGCCTTGCCAACCGCAATCGGCAAAACACCCACCACATCCGGATCCAGGGTTCCACCATGACCAATCTTCTTAGTTCCCAAAATCTTACGCAGTTTAAAAACCGCATCATGCGAGGTCATCCCCGCTTCTTTTTTTAAGTTGATAATACCGTTCATTTGTTACTTTCTAATTCCCTTTTCACTTTACATCAACATATTCTATCTTAGACAGATTTTAAAACTATATCAGCTCATTTTTCTAAATACTTCCTAGCTTCCTGAACATAAAAGAGTTCTGGTTTTTCATGAGCGATACTTTCAAACAAACTACGGGCACGAGCTTCATCTCCTTTTAATTGGGCATTGAGAGCGCCATAATAAGAAAACATGATTCGAGCTAGCTTATTTTCTGGTTCAGTAATGTCGAAGTAGTCGTTCGCTTCTTTATTGAACACAATATCTTTTATGGCTTGAGCTTTAGCAACGAGTTTAGCCTTACCATCTTTCGAATCTGGCGCCTTGGACAATTGTTCCTCAAAGAAAGCAATATTTTGCTCATCTTGAATATGGATAGAAGATAGAAAATTATAATATAATTTCTTCAATTCAAATATTTTTCTATTTTTTTTAGAAATATTAGAAAGATTGATATTTGAATATTGACTAAGTGATAATAAAAAATCTCCTCTGAGGTAAGATAATTCTCCTGTGATTAATTCAAAACTTACTTCATTAAATTTCTTATTAAACTTATTGGAATGACTAACATTGTATTCAAAGAAAAATTGATATTTCTTAAAATCAATCAAAACCACCTTCCAATATAGAAGAACTTTCCATGTCAATAAATTTAAAAAGATGCCAATAACTATAAATAATACCGACAAAAATAACAGATAACGTACTGCAATAATATTCTGTTTAAACAATAAAAACAAACCCAAAATTGCTATATAAACTGCAACAACTAATAAATATGTAGATAATCGAATACAAATATTATAAAGAAATTTTACATCTTTATTTGCTAATAATTTAATTAAGCTTTTCAATTTTATAAAAATCCTCCAAATAAAATTGTTTACTAGATTCTCTCTGTAAAAAATTTTCAAAATCACCTTCATCTTCAACTATTGTATACATTCCGTTGTTCACTATAAAATATTCATTATTGATCATGTAGTGTCCATCGGAGAGTCCTGAAAAATCAATGTCATCTAACTTCAATTTGTCACGTTCACTAAGTGTTAAACATAAACGAAGGGCTCCCTCTTTCATATAGTCTTTAAGAGAAATTGCTGCATATCCTCCAAATGCTTGTTTTTCTGGACTAGATGAGTTTTGATTTTGAGCTGCTTTTTCTTTAATAAAAGAAGTGATTCTAAACGAACGTGATATTTGAAAACCTGGGCTAGCTAATGGTTGATCTTCAGCATCAAATACAGATAAATCATAACCTTTCTTTTTTATAGCATCTTCTACTACTGACTTAAAATCTTTTAGAACTATTTGAGCTTCATCACTTGAAACAGCATTTTCTATAAATTCCTTTAGGCCGTAGTCTTGATCAATGAAAGTAACATATTTCAATTTTTGACGCGTGTACTTAGCACCCACTTTTAATGTAACTCCCTTATCGAAAACATCAAAGACACCTACATCGGAAATATTACTATCATAGTATGAAGACTTAAGTGTTAATTCGTAGTTCAACCCCCTAGAATGATAAAACTCTTGTAATTGTTGTACTTTGGCATTATTTCTCAAGTAAGTTTGAATTTCACTGCCTAGAAATGGAGAAAGAGTTCCCGCTAATACTATAATGACTACAAATCTACTCACTTTTTGATTGTACTCAACCTTTTGATAAATCCAATCTAAATACGGAAATAAAAATAATGAAAAAATGAAACTCCAAAGGTCAATATCTTTTATAAAGTCAAAGGAAACGATCATTTTAAACCTTAGCACAAACATCAGAAAAATTGCTAAAAAAATATTGCCAATCAATAGGAATGCAATCAGACATTTCGTTCGATTTTTTGCCTTTATCACATAAGTTATACCTACAATAAGATTGGCTAAAAAGCTAATTCCGTAGCCTAAGACTGTTGGAACAAGGCCAAAAACACCAAATAATAAACTATATCTTGAGTCTGAGTCACCTACCCCTTCAATATTTAAAAGACCATATAGGAGATTAAGAAGAAACACAACTAGTGGTAAATATGCAATATAGACATCCGATAATTTCAAAGTTTTTTTCATAAGAACTCCTGTTTCTAAGGTAATTTTACTCCCCCTTCAATGCTTCAAACTTCGCTTTCATGGTTGGATTTTTTCGAGTCAATTTTTTGACTGAAACATCTTCCAATTTATTGTTTGCGAGGCGAAGTTGGTTTTCAGATGTTGTCAGGAACTTCTTAACCTCTTCCATGCGTTTGATAGCCTTATCAATTTCATCGATTGCTTTACCAAAGTTGGTCGAAGCTGAATTATAGTTCTTAGCAAAGGCCTGTTTAAAGGCGTCCAAATCTTCCTCAAAATGTGTAATATCGATATTTTGCTCACGCACCAAAGCCAACTCCTGCTTATATTTAAGAGAATTAAGCGCAGCATTTCTCAAAAGCCCAATCAACTGGATAAAGAACTGAGGGCGAACCACATACATCTTTTCATACTCGTGACTAACGTCAACAATCCCTGTGTTAAAGTAGTCATTATCGGCTTCAAGCATCGTCACCAAAACCGCATATTCACAGTTCTTTTCACGACGGTCCTTGTCTAATTCCTTGTAAAAATCTGCATTCTTGTGCTTCTTCTCTGTTCCGTCAGCTTCATTTTTCATCTCAAACATGATGGAAATGATTTCGACCCCATTTTCATCACATTCACGGAAGATAAAGTCCCCCTTAGACCCACGCGCAGAAACCTTGTTATCCTTTTCAAAGTAAGCATTTGGAAAGGCAAAACTACGGACCTTGTTAAACTCACTCTCTGCATAGTGTTCCAGACTTTCCCCGATAGCTTTTGTAGACTGCTGTGCCTTGAAATTCTTATAAAATTCGACTTGTTCACTGGCTGCTTTGAGCTGTGCTTCATAGTTTTGCTTAACAGAAGCAAGAGAAAGCTCGTTTTCTTTTTCTTGCAAGAGAAGCTGATTTTTAACCTGGTCTCGTTCTTTTTCTAGGTCGGAGAGGCTCTTCTGTAGTTGATTTTCATGCTCTAAACGTAAGGTCGCCAATTGGTTTTCCAAGGACTGTACTTCCTTATCCTTAGCCAATAAGGCCTGATTGCTTGTCTGTTCAACCTCTTTCTTGGCCAATTCTTTTTCTGTATCAAAGTTTTGGATTTGACTCTGCAATTGAGCAATTTCTTGGTCTTTTTGAGCTAGTTTAGACTGTTGTTCATTCATGGCCTTTTGCTCTGCCAAGGCCAGTTCCTGCTTCATCCGATCGTGCAATTCCTTATCAAACTCTGCCGTTCTCACTTGAGACAAAAGTTCAACATACTGACTTTCATTTACTGTAAAGACTTCCCCACAGTTGGGGCATTTGATTTCGTTCATATCGTTCCTCTTTCTAGACTTCTGTAACCATTATATCATGCCTGAAGGAAAATCAAAAACAGCGAGTCGAAACCCACCGTTTATCTTTTTTTACTTTAAATTTTTTCCAAGGCCAAGCGCAAATCTTCGATCAAATCATCAACATTTTCAAGACCGATTGACAAGCGGATTTGGTTTGGTGTAACACCTGCTGCTTCTAGGTCCTTTTCTGACAATTGACCATGAGTGGTTGTTGCTGGATGGACAACAAGCGATTTGGCATCTGCCACATTTGCTAGGTCAGAAAAGATTTCTAAATGATCAATTACCTTGCGTGCTTCTGCCTCCCCACCTTTGACATGGAAGGTAAAGATTGAGCCCACACCTTTTGGCAAATATTTCTCAGCCAAGGCATGGTAAGGACTATCAGCAAGTTTTGGATAGTTGACTTTTTCTACCTTAGGATGGTTGACAAGGAAATCAACAATTTTCTCAGCATTTTGCACATGGCGTTCCACGCGAAGAGAAAGTGTTTCAAGTCCTTGGAGTAACAAGAAGGCATTAAATGGCGACAAGGCTGCACCTGTATCACGAAGCAATTGAACACGGACAGCGATAATAAAGGCTGCTGCACCCACATCACGAGTATAGCTCAAATTGTGGTAGCTTGGGTCTTCCTCAACAAATTGAGGGAATTTTCCTGAAGCTGCCCAATCAAAACGCCCGCTATCGACAATCACTCCTCCAATTGTCGTACCATGTCCACCGATAAACTTAGTCGCAGAGTGAATGGCAATATCTACACCGTGAGAAAAAACGTTAATCAAATAAGGTGTAGCAAAGGTATTATCGGAAACAAGTGGAATCTGATGTTTATGAGCAATCTCAGCCAATTTTTCCAAGTCAGGAATGTTAATCAAGGGATTGCCCAAGGTTTCAATCAATACAAGCATGGTATTGTCTTTGATCGCTGCTTCCACTTCCTCTAAATTATCCACATCCACAAAGGTTGTTGTGATACCATAACGAGGAAGGGTTTCTTTCAAGAGGTTGAAAGTCCCGCCGTAAATAGTTGATGCCGCTACTACATGATCACCAGCATGGGCAAGCGCCAAAATCGTATAAGTCACTGCGGCCATACCTGATGCGGTTGCAAGAGCTCCGACACCACCTTCAAGAGCAGCGATTCTTTCTTCAAAGGCAGCTGTTGTAGGGTTGGTGATACGAGTATAGATATTACCTGGCTTTCTCAAGGCAAACAAATCGGCACCTTCCTGCGTGTCATCAAAAACAAAGGATGTTGTCTGATAAATTGGCACTGCACGAGACTTGGTAGCTGGATCCACAACTTGACCAGCATGTAGTTGCAAAGTTTCAAATTTAAAATCACGAGTCATAAAACGACCTCCAAATAGTTTGATTAAGGATATTGTAGCACCTTAAGGTATAGTTTACAAATATCAGTTTTCTATATTTTGATATAAGAAATAGCTATTACTCTATTTTAAAAACGAAAAAAGCACGACTCAATCGTGCTCATTTTCTTAATCTACATAAGTATCTTCATTTTTATTGAGGAAGGCATATGGAAGACCAACCAAGAGACCACCACCGATCAAGTTCCCAATGAAGGTTACCCCCCAGTGACGAAGCATATTTCCAACACCGAAGTTAGCAATTGAATCAGCAGCAACACTGAATTTTACAATCGCGAAAGAAGCAAAGTTCGCAGCAATGTGCTCGTTTGTTAAGAATACAAACATGTAAATCGCTGACAACACAAGCCAAAGTTTGGCACCACCATCTTTGACCAAAACAAATGAAAGAATCGCAATATTTACAAAAATATTTGCCAAAATCGCCTCAAGCAAGATTAATTCATTTGAACGGCCTAACTTCATCTCAACAACACCTGAGATGAAACTATCGTGAGTCAGATGTGCATAGGCTGCTGAATGAGCAAAGCCCCAACCTGCTATCAAAGCCCCGATAAGGTTGAACAAGGTACAGTAAAGTAAAATCTCAGCTGTTTTTCTCCAAGAGATTTTTTTCAAGAAACTACCAGCAGTCAAGAACATCATGTTTGATGTTACCAACTCGGCATTCAAGAAAACAATGTAGGCCAATCCCCAAGCAAAGACAAAGGGGAATAGGAAACGTCCACTACCTGGTGCAATTTTATTAATCAAGTCAGCCCCAACTGCACCCGCAGCTGTACTGAAGGTTAAAAAGGCACCTGCGAACATCGAACGAATCGCATACTTAAATTTGCTTTGACTATAAAGACTTTCCTTCTTCTTGCAAGCAAATTCAATCTTTGAGATAAATTCTGAAGAAACCATAATAAACTCCTAAAACTTTTATTTGTGATAATTATATCACAAACTTTAGAATTAAGGAAACGTTTTCTGTATTTCATAAAAGTTTATTTTATGAAAATATTAAAAGAATCAATGAAACTTAATCTTCACTGATTATTTTAGAACTAATAAAATTGTTTATATGGTTGATTGAAGGCTGTCAAAATTTCGTCAGATGTTTGTGAATAATCTTTTGTTTCTTTCAAATCACCTTTTACAATGATCCGCTCAGTAGCTGCTGCATCCTCACAAGTTACTAAAGTAATTTCATCAACACCCGTTCGGTCATCAATTTCATCTACTCTATCTGGTGTAACTCGTTTCACTTCACTAATTTCATAGGTATACACTTTATTCTTATCTGTCAAGTGAATTTTCATCCCTTTTTTCGCACGATCTAGTGGAGAAAAAAGCATCTGACTAGCATTATCACCTGTGAAAATATGATGGCTAGCTAATGAATAATTCCCTTTACCCATTTCTTGGTCACGCTTCATGGTACCCGCACCATATAAAAGATTGACATTTGCAATCCCCTTAAAGATAGGTAAATTAATTTCAAGCTCAGGTATTGCAATTCCTCCGATAACAGGTAATTTTTGATTATCCCATTGAGAGGCTAAAACAGCTTCAGAGGAAATGGCTTTTACTGAATCAAAATCAAAATTTCCCTCTGTGTCCTGATTTTCTTCTATTTTTTCTTTTGATACTTGACTAACTTGGTATTTATTACTATTCCAAGCAATAAAGGCATCACGAATCTTTGCATTAAAAATTAAAGCAATAGAGATCAGTATGAGAAATACAGCCAAGATATTTGTCAGCAGATTTTTTCGTTTGATTTTCTTATTATTCTTTTTATGAGACATTATGCTTCACCTTCTGTTTCGTTTTCTGCCCCAACTTCTTCTTTTTCTGCTGCTGCAACCGTAGTAAAGGTTACAATTTTAGCATCTTGGTCCAGGCGCATCACTTTAACTCCCATAGTTGAGCGACCTGTTTGTGAAATATTGGCAACGTTAGTTCGAATCATGACACCTGTATCAGTGATAATCATCAAATCTTCATCACCTTTAACTGTCAAGAGACCGGATAAAGGACCATTTTTTTCAGCTACATTAGCCGTCTTCATTCCTTTACCACCACGACCTTTTGTTGGATATTCAGTCGCAACTGTGCGCTTACCATATCCTTTTTCAGTGATGATAAGAACCTCGTCCTGGTCTGTGATTACACTGGCACCAATAACTGTGTCCCCCTCCCGAAGATTAACACCTTTTACACCAGTGGCGATACGACTCATGCCACGAACGGCTGATTGATTAAAGCGAACTGCATAACCAAACTTGGTACCAATGATAATGTCCGTATCTTCTTCCGTCAACAAGACATTAATCAGCTCATCTTCATCCTTGAGATTCAAAGCCTTGAGACCATTCTGACGAATGTTAGCAAATTCCTTAACGCTGGTTCTCTTCACAATACCATGACGAGTTGTGAAGAAGAGGTAAGCATCGTCACTACGTTCAGACTCAACATTGATGATGGTCTGAATACTTTCACCTTCATCCAATTTCAAAAGATTAACTATTGGTAATCCCTTGGCAGTACGACCATACTCAGGAATTTCATAGCCTTTCAGGCGATAGACACGTCCTTTATTTGTGAAGAAGAGCAGGTGATCATGGGTACTAGTTGACACTAACTCACGAACAAAATCGTCATCCTTAACACCTGTTCCTTGAACACCACGCCCCCCACGTTTTTGAGCAGTAAACTCAGCTTGGTCCAGACGTTTGATGTATCCTTTGTTAGAAAGAGTGATCAAGACATCAGCTTCTTCAATTAGATCCTCATCTTCAAGACTCAAGACTTCACCGACCATCAATTCCGTACGACGTTGGTCTCCAAACTTACGCTTGACTTCATCTAATTCATCCTTGATAATTTGAGAAACACGTTCCGGCTTAGCAAGAATATCTGCTAAATCTGCAATCAGAGCCAAGAGGTCATCATACTCAGACTGAATCTTATCGCGTTCCAAACCTGTCAAACGACGAAGACGCATATCAAGTATAGCTTGACTTTGACGTTCAGAAAGCTTAAACTTGCTCATCAACTCAGCTTGTGCTTCCGCATCCGTTTCACTAGCACGGATGATACGAATCACTTCATCGATATGATCTAGCGCAATCAAGAGACCTTCTAAGATATGAGCACGCGCTTCTGCTTTTTCCTTATCAAAACGAGTACGACGAACAACCACTTCTTTTTGGTGCTCAATATAAGCATCCAAAATCTGACGAAGGGACAAAATCTTGGGTACACCATTTTGGATAGCAAGCATATTGAAACCAAAGTTGGTTTGCATCTGTGTCATCTTGAAGAGATTGTTGAGGATAACATTGGCTGAGGCATCGCGCTTAACTTCGATAACAAATCGAACACCTTCACGGTTTGACTCATCACGGACTGCTGTGATGCCCTCAATGCGTTTTTCCTGGACTAAACGAACAATATGCTCATGCACCTTTGTTTTATTGACCATATAAGGAAATTCTGTTACAACAATACGCTCACGGCCAGTCTTAGTTTCTTCAATTTCAGTACGTGAACGAAGGACAATCGATCCTTTACCTGTTTCATAAGCCTTATGAATACCTGATTTCCCCATAACAAGAGCACCAGTTGGAAAATCTGGCCCAGGCAAGACTTCCATCAAGTCCTTAGTGGTCACTTCAGGATTGTCCATGAGCAACTTCACAGCATCAATAGTTTCACCCAGGTTATGAGGTGGAATATTGGTTGCCATCCCAACAGCAATACCAGTTGCTCCATTAACCAAAAGATTAGGAAAGCGTGCTGGCAAGACCAAGGGTTCACGTTCATTGGCATCATAGTTATCAACGAAGTCAACCGTATTTTTATTGATATCACGAAGCATCTCTAGAGCAATCTTGCTCATACGTGCCTCAGTGTAACGCTGGGCGGCAGCACCATCACCATCCATGGAACCAAAGTTCCCATGACCATCTACAAGCATGTAACGGTAACTCCACCATTGAGCCATACGAACCATGGCTTCATAGATAGAGGAATCCCCGTGTGGGTGATATTTACCCATGACATCCCCTGTAATACGAGCAGATTTTTTATGAGGTTTGTCTGGAGTAACACCCAGTTCATTCATTCCGTAGAGAATCCGACGGTGAACAGGTTTCAAGCCATCTCGAACATCAGGAAGGGCCCGCGCTACGATAACACTCATGGCGTAATCGATAAAACTCGTCTTCATCTCCTTTGTCAGATTGACATTCACTAAATTTCTATCCTGCATTAATAAATGCCTCATTTCACTATTAGTAATTAACTATATTATACCATAATGTCCGCCATATTTCAGGTATCTAAAATCGCTAAAACGTTTACATCAAGAACTGAAATGTATATCCGTGACAAAGCTTTTTAAAAGTGATAAAATTGAAATAACTGGGGAAACCCCTGAATAAAATTAAGGAGATGTTTAGAATAATGACTTCAACTAAACAACACAAAAAAGTTATCCTTGTCGGTGATGGTGCTGTAGGTTCTTCTTACGCTTTTGCACTTGTTAACCAAGGAATTGCACAAGAGCTTGGAATTATCGAAATTCCACAATTGCATGAAAAAGCTGTTGGTGACGCGCTTGACCTTAGTCACGCCCTTGCCTTCACTTCACCTAAAAAAATCTATGCAGCTCAATACTCTGACTGTGCAGACGCTGACCTTGTTGTGATCACTGCAGGTGCGCCTCAAAAACCAGGTGAAACTCGTCTTGACCTTGTAGGTAAAAACCTTGCTATCAACAAATCAATCGTAACTCAAGTTGTTGAATCAGGTTTCAAAGGTATCTTCCTTGTTGCTGCTAACCCAGTTGACGTCTTGACTTACTCAACTTGGAAATTCTCTGGATTCCCTAAAGAACGCGTTATCGGTTCAGGTACTTCACTTGACTCAGCTCGTTTCCGTCAAGCACTTGCTGAAAAATTGGATGTTGATGCTCGTTCAGTGCACGCCTACATTATGGGTGAACACGGTGACTCTGAGTTCGCTGTTTGGTCACACGCTAACATCGCTGGTGTAAACCTTGAAGAATTCCTTAAAGACACTCAAAATGTTCAAGAAGCTGAATTGATTGAATTGTTCGAAGGTGTTCGTGACGCAGCTTACACAATCATCAACAAAAAAGGTGCAACATACTACGGTATCGCAGTAGCTCTTGCTCGTATTACTAAAGCAATCCTTGACGATGAAAACGCAGTACTTCCACTTTCAGTATTCCAAGAAGGTCAATACGGAGTTAAAAACGTCTTTATCGGTCAACCAGCTGTTGTTGGTGCACATGGTATTGTTCGTCCGGTAAATATCCCATTGAACGACGCAGAAACTCAAAAAATGCAAGCATCTGCTAAAGAATTACAAGCTATCATTGACGAAGCATGGAAAAACCCAGAATTCCAAGAAGCTTCTAAAAACTAATTGTAACTAGGTTCTCATTAAATGAGAACTCCATACCGAAGACAAACATTATTCTAGTGTTTGTCTTTTTTATTTCTCCAGATCTCCTATCCTTAAAAAATTTGAAACCTCTGCAAAATACTTTTCAATGCAAAAAAGTTTCCCGCCCTGTTTTCCGTGGTTTTTCCGATCTAAGTCAATCTTAACTTCCACATAAACTTAGCTTGATTATCAAAACTTTGTGAGTATATTTGCGGTTATTGGATACGATTCAGTCATAGATGAAGGAAAATCAATAACTTGTCCAATCTGACTAAGAAAATGTTCTTGCGGAACGAGTTCATCTAGCGTGTAAAAGACAACCTGATTGCGGTTATTGTCTGGATTTTCTTTATGAAACATAGGAAACATCTCACAACTTTTCTGACATCTATTATACGACTTTAGAAAAAATGCCCTTAGAAACTTTTAGTCTAAGGGCTTTGTTTTCAGTCTGAGTTTCTTATAAAATGAGAACTTTTCTTTTTATTGTTATAAAATCTAAGATTGTGCTTTTAAAAATATTACTTATCTCACTTCTTATGTATTGTATTGTAAATTCGAATACAAACACAATAACTCAAATATACTCTCACCATACAATAGATAAAATAACCTGTAGATGATACTATGAAAAATGATAAGATATAGCTTTAAAACATTTTATTCCTGCAATCTCTCATACAATTCTTGCATTTGTACATCATCTGGAACCAGTTTTAAGTAAGCTTGCGCATTGACTTTTGCTTCTTCAAAATAACCCAATTCACGCAAGAGATAGATATAGGGTTCCAGAAACTCTGGATTATCCTTTAAATCTCCTGCCAACTCTTGATAATGCTCGTAGGCAGTATCCAAATCGTCCATTTCTTGATAGGAACGAGCAATCATCCACTTGGTCAAAAGATTCTCTGGCTCATCATTTTGCAAGTCTAGAATGTCCTCATAACGTTCCTGTTCTAGATAAATAGTGGCTAGACGGAGTAAGATTTCTTCCGTATCCTCAGCGTCTTCTTTTGCAGTAAGGAGGTAGTTTTCTGCACCACTGGCATCATGCAATTCATAAGAGAATTGTGAAGCAGCCAGCAAGAGGCGAGTTTCAAAGGGATTTTTCTCTAAGCCTTGCTTAGTGATACGCAGAGCTTCTTGAACTTGATGTTCCTTATGTAAGGCCTGACTGTAACCATACTCATATCCTTCAAAATCAGGTGAAATGGTATCAAGTTGCTTAAAGTAGAGGACAGCTTTTTGGTATTCTTCTCTATCAAAGTAAAGACTGGCCAACTCAAAAGCTGTTAGGTCATCGTATTCTAACTCCAGGGCTTTTTCTAAAAACTCTGTAGCTGTTTCAAATTTCCCTAACTGGGCATAGGCAAAGCCAATCCGTTGATAGGTAGAAATGCCTGTTTGCTCATAAATAGTACGATTATCTAACTGGGCATAGCCTTGAATAGCTTCTTGGTAATTTTCCAACTCACTATCCAACTCTGCTAATCCCAATATCAAGAGAGGATCTTCTGAGTAAGTCAAGGCCTCCAATAATTTCTCACGCGCCACATCTGTCAAACTTTCCAGCTGGTAAAGGTCTGCTTTAAGTGCCAAAGCTGAAACATACCAGTCACTGTCTGCTTGGATTTCTTCAAGATAAGCAAAGGCTTCTTCGATTTGACCATCCTCGCTAGCAATTGCTGCTAGATTAAGATTAACCTCTGGAAAATCCTCTACGATTTTCAGGTAAATTTCCTTTGCCTGAGGATAAAAACCAATCCCTTCAAGATAAGTAGCTAACTCATACAGAAGGTCACTTGGATCATTTTCTAAAGCTTTGACGAAATAGTGCTCAGCCTTGGTTAAATCTTGCTCTTCCAAGGCCTGTAACATCTGTTGACTATTGTTCACTCTTGATTTCCTCTCCCTCTAGTTCATATAGGCCACTGACTACCTTATACCATTCAAAAATGGCTGAAATGACAACTTTAGCAGAGGCATAAACTGGAATACCGAGCAAGACTCCCCAGATACCAAACATGGATCCTGAAGTTAACAAGACAAAAAGAACATTAATAGGATGGATGTTTAATTGACTTCCCAAAATCAATGGAGAGACAAAACGGCCTTCAATAGTTTGTTCTACGATAAAGACAAACACTACTTTTAAAAGCATGACTGGCCCAGCAATCAAGCCCAATACTAGGGCAGGAAGCATGGCTAAGAAGCTACCCAAATAAGGAACCAGATTTAAAATACCAGCAGTAACCCCCAACGTAACTGCATAGCGTAAACCAATAATCTTGAAGAAGATGATAAACATTACTGCTACAATAATAGCCACTGTTACTTGTCCTCTAACATAGTTGGACAACTGTTGATTCACATCTGACAAAACCTGTCCTACAGGTTCCTTCAATTTCGTTGGCATGAATTGGGTTAAATAGTTACGCAAGCCTTTCCCATCACGCAAGAGATAAAAGAGCATGAAAGGAACGATAATCAAGGCAACAATCACTTGAGAAGCCCCGCTAATAAAGGCACTCACCCAGTTGACTGCCTGTGAAGAAACTTTACTTGCCCAAACTGTAGCCTGACTTGAGAAGTTTGTCAAAACTTGCTCTAACTGAGGCCTGAAATCATCTGGCAAACGCTTGGTTACCAAATCATCAATAACGCGATCAGCATCTTCCAGGTAGACCGGAACATTCTTAGCAAATGTTAAGACCTGACGTTGCAGATTTGGAATAGCTACTGCCAAGCCCCAAATGATAAAGATAGCGATGATGACAAAGACAATACTGATTGCTATGACGCGATTAATCTTATGCTTCTCCATCCAGTCAACAATAGGATTCAACAAATAATATAGCAAACCGGACAGAATAACTGGCAACATCACAACTGCCAAAAAGTCCAAAACAGGTGAAAATAGAAAACTAATCTTACTCAAAATAAACAGATTGAGTCCCAATAACAAGGTTACTAAAAATACCGTGATGGCCTTGTTATCCAAAAACCACTTGAAAAACCAAGATAGGCTAAAATGTTTCTCTTTTTGTTCCATAAATAATTCCTTTCTGTCATTCTCTCATTATACCATTTTTAAATCAAAATAACTCTTTTTTAAAGTGCTTACATACTACTCAATTGCACCGCATAGCATATTATAAATTCATTTTGTGATATAATAGACTTATCTTTATAAAGAGGTAAAGTTATGAAAGAAACTGTTTATTTTGGAACTTATACACGTCGGACTTCCCAAGGGATTTACAAGGCAGACTTCGATACAGAAACTGGTCAGCTTTCAAATCTAGAACTTTTTGCAGCTGAGCCAAGTCCGACCTACCTTGCCTTTGACCAACACCAACATTTATACACTGTTGGTAGTCAAGACGATAAGGGGGGGATTGCAGCCTATCAAACTGATGGAACCTTATTAAATCATGTCGTGGAAGAAGGAGCTCCCCACTGTTATGTTGCCGTTGATGAAAAGCGTGATTTGGTGTACGCAGCAAACTACCACAAGGGACAAGTCCTTGTTTATAAACGTCAGGAAGATGGTCGTCTTCTACTTAGTGATGTGGATCAACACAGTGGCCAAGGTCCACATGAAAATCAAGCTTCTCCACATGTTCACTATACAGATTTAACACCTGACCACTATCTAGTGACTTGCGACTTGGGAACTGACCAAGTCATCACTTATGATCTTGATCAAGAAGGAAAATTATCTAAACTCTATACCTATCACAGCCAGCCAGGAGCAGGCTCACGCCATATTATTTTCCATAATCATTATAAAATTGCTTATCTCATTTGTGAACTTAATAGCACTATCGAGGTTCTAATCTACGATGGTGTTGGCGAATTTGAACGCATGCAAGTCATTTCAACTCTACCAGACGGTTATGAAGGCTTTAATGGTACTGCTGCTATTCGTCTCTCTAAAGACGGTAAATATCTCTACGCTTCTAACCGTGGTCATGATTCTATCGCAGTATATACAATCCTTGCGGACGGTAGTTTAGAGTTGTTAGAAATCGTTCCGACTCATGGTCAGACTCCACGTGATTTTGATTTGACACCAGATCAAGAATTTGTCATTGCTATCCATCAAGACTCTGACAATGCAACCGTCTTTAAACGCAATCCTGAAACTGGTCGTCTAGCAGAACTTTCTAATGACTTCCATGTCCCAGAAGCGGTCTGCATCAGATTTGCTAATTAACATAATTATAACTGACCAACTAATGGAGCTACACACCAAAGACAAACATCATTTTAGTGTTTGTCTTTTTTATATCAACAAATTACTCCCCCAAAAAAAGATGGAACCTTTCTCAAAACAATTTTTCCATGAAAAGTAAAAATATTTCACAGCCATCATTTATTTGTCTCACACCTAACGGAGCTAGACGGACTAATAGTGACATAATGAAAAAGAACCTTGCAAAGCAAGATTCTTTTAGTGTCTGACTTAAATAATTGTTCTTCTGGGAACTAAATCGAATTAAGCTTCGATTTCTGTAACCATACCTGAACCAACAGTACGTCCACCCTCACGGATAGAGAATGTAGTACCTTGTTCTACGGCGATTGGGTGGATCAACTCAACGACGATTGTCACGTTATCACCAGGCATTACCATTTCAGTACCTGCTGGAAGTTCGATTGAACCTGTAACGTCAGTAGTACGGAAGTAGAATTGTGGACGGTAGTTGTTGAAGAATGGAGTGTGACGTCCACCTTCTTCTTTAGTAAGGATGTAGACTTCACCTTTGAATTTAGTGTGTGGGTTGATTGAACCTGGTTTAGCGATAACTTGTCCACGTTCAATTTCATCACGTTGAACACCACGAAGAAGGACACCTACGTTATCTCCGGCAAGACCTTCGTCAAGTTGTTTACGGAACATTTCAACACCAGTAACAACTGCTTTTTGAGTTTCTTCTTTGATACCAACGATTTCGATTTCGTCGTTGACTTTAACGATACCACGGTCGATACGTCCTGAAGCAACTGTACCACGTCCAGTGATTGAGAATACGTCTTCGACTGGAAGAAGCAATGGTTTGTCAGTGTCACGTTCTGGTTCTGGGATGTACTCATCAACTGTGTTCATCAATTCCATAACGATATCTTCGTATTTAGAGTCACCTTCAAGGGCTTTAAGAGCTGAACCTTGGATAACTGGAAGATCGTCACCTGGGAAGTCGTATTCTGACAATAGGTCACGGATTTCCATTTCAACCAATTCAAGCAATTCTTCGTCGTCAACCAAGTCAACTTTGTTCATGAAGACGATAAGGTGTTTAACACCAACCTGACGTGAAAGAAGGATGTGCTCACGAGTTTGTGGCATTGGTCCGTCAGTTGAAGCTACTACAAGGATAGCTCCGTCCATTTGAGCAGCACCAGTGATCATGTTTTTAACGTAGTCCGCGTGTCCTGGAGCGTCGATGTGAGCGTAGTGACGTTTTTCAGTTTCGTACTCAACGTGCGCAGTGTTGATTGTGATACCGCGTTCGCGTTCTTCTGGAGCAGCATCAATAGACGCATAGTCTTTAGGTTGGTTAACTGATGAAGGCAAGCGACGTGCCAAAACAGTTGTGATAGCTGCAGTTAGGGTAGTTTTACCGTGGTCAACGTGTCCGATAGTACCAATGTTAACGTGTGGTTTACTACGATCGTATTTTTCTTTTGCCATTTGAGTAAAAGCCTCCAATAAAATATATTTTATAGATAGACAGTAGGCAATACAGTCTAACTTTCCTTACTATTTTATCAAATTTCAGCTAAATTGCAAGTGTTTTACAAAGTTTTTGTGAATTATTCTTAATCTACTAATCTAAACGACACTTCTGCTCCTATCACTTAGCTAAACAAAAAGAAAAATCAGGAATTTCCTGACTTTTACTTAGCTAATTCTCTTTCTCGTTCTTTCATTATTTTATGATTTTCATACAAACGTGATAAAAACTTAGAAATTTCTTTCAAGATAGAATAGGTTGGTACTGCGACAATCATGCCAATGACACCATAGATATTACTTGATAACAAAAGCAATACTAAAATCGTAATTGGATGAACCTTCATTACCCCACCAACGATTCGAGGGTAGAGGATATTTCCATCTACTTGTTGAATAATCAGCATATAAACAACTGCAATCAGCATTCTATGAGGATCAGTAAAGACATTAGCGATAATCATTGGAATCAAGCCAATACTTGGTCCTACATAAGGAATGAGATTGGCTAATCCTGAAAAGATGGCGAAGACCAATGCATATTTTAAACCAATAATACTATATCCAATAAAGGCCAAACACCCAATAATAATCGCATCAATTGCAACTCCACTAATATAGCGAGCAATTGTCGCATTCAAATTCTTTAATAGGCCTGCAATATGTAGCTTATCTCTCTTTAAAACAGTACGTTCAAGCATCGGCAAGAACTTGTTACCGTCTAACAAAAAATAAATTAAGAACACAGGGGTCATGATAATAATCAAAACGGTACTAAAGAGCGCAGATAAGACACTTCCAACACTATTCGTCACACTATTTAAGATATTTTGTAGAATATCTACATAGGATAGATTTAATTGTTGAATTGTCGCTTGAATATCTAAATTTTGAAAGGCTGGATAAGTAGATAAATCCACAATCAAATCTTGCAAACGACTATAAATTGTCTGACTTGTTGCTATCAAACTGGTCAACTGATTAATCAAAATCGGTAAAAGATAAACTACCCCAATAACTAGCCCCCAGACCAAGGTACACAAGGTTAGTAAAATACCAATGATACGGTTAATTTTGAAATACTTTTGTAAAAAATTTACAATAGGATTGGTCAAATAATATAAAAAACCACCTAAAAGAAAGGGAATCATTATAGTGTTTGCAACGCTTACAAAAGGTGTAATAATCGCTCCCATCTGTCTCCATAAATAGAAGATGATGGTTAATAGTAAAATCTCACTGGTCCAAAAAAATAATTTATTCTTACGAAACATGAAGTACCTCCATTCATCTATTTTACCACACTTTCAAAAAAGCTTCTTTCTTCTATCATGAAACTGGGAATATTTTTTTCTTTATGATAGAATAAACTTACTATGAAAAAAATAATTTTAACTCTTTTAAGCCTTTCCATTATTGGCTCAGCATCTACTGTTGCTGCTCAAGATTTTAATATTGCTGCTAAACATGCAATTGCTGTTGAGGCAAATACTGGTAAAATTCTCTATGAGAAAGATGCAACCCAGCCAGTTGAAATTGCTTCAATCACAAAGTTAATTACTGTTTATCTTGTCTATGAAGCCTTGGAAAACGGCAGTATTACACTATCAACTCCGGTAGATATTTCTGATTATCCTTACAAATTAACGACAAATTCTGAAGCGAGTAACGTTCCTATGGAAGCTCGTAATTATACCGTCGAACAACTACTTGAGGCAACCCTGGTATCTAGCGCCAACAGTGCGGCTATTGCGCTAGCTGAGAAAATTGCAGGCTCAGAAAAAGATTTCGTCGATATGATGAGGGCAAAACTCTTGGAATGGGGAATTTCGGATGCAACTGTTGTCAATACGACGGGGCTTAACAATGAGAGTCTAGGTGATAACATTTACCCAGGCTCTAAAAAAGATGAGGAAAATAAGCTCAGTGCTTATGATGTCGCTATCGTTGCTCGCAACCTCATCAAAAAATACCCACAAGTCTTAGAAATCACGAAAAAACCTTCTTCTACTTTTGCTGGAATGACAATCACTTCTACCAATTACATGTTAGAGGGTATGCCTGCTTATCGCGGTGGTTTTGATGGATTAAAAACAGGGACCACAGATAAGGCTGGAGAGTCTTTTGTTGGTACTACTGTCGAAAAAGGCATGAGGGTTATCACAGTTGTTTTGAATGCGGATCATCAAGACAATAATCCTTACGCTCGCTTCACAGCTACATCTTCACTAATGGATTATATCTCTTCTACATTCACACTTCGCAAAATCGTTCAGAAAGGTGATGCCTATCAAGATAGCAAAGTCCCTGTACAAGACGGAAAAGAAGATACAGTCACTGCTGTTGCTAAAGATGATATTTCTCTAATTGAACGTATTGGGAATCAATCTTCTCAATCTGTTCAATTCACACCTGATTCTAAGGCAATTCCAGCACCACTTGAAGCCGGAACAGTGGTTGGACATTTGACTTATGAAGACTCAGACTTGATTGGTCAAGGTTACATCACCACAGAACGTCCTAGTTTTGAAATGGTAGCAGAAAAGAAAGTAGAAAAAGCCTTCTTCTTAAAAGTTTGGTGGAATCAGTTTATCCGCTTTATCAACGAGAAGCTATGATATAATAAACTTCTTAAAGCTAAAAAATAAATATTATGTTTAAAGAAAAAGAAGGGGAATCTGTATAATACAGAACTCCCTTCTTTTTTAAACTTAATTTATTGATAGCAAAAATCCCCTAAATCTTAGATTAATACTATCTAAAATCTAGGGGATTGATTGTATAAATACTATTTTAAAATCTTGATTCTAGTTCATTTCTTTAAAGGCTGCTTCTGCATCCTCGTTGCTGATGACACCAAATTGAATCTTTCCAATCTTTCCTTGACTATCAATCAGGTATTCTGTAGGAATGCTTCGAATTTGATAAGCTTGGAAGGTGGTTCCTTTTGTGTCATAAAGTACTGGGATATCTTTATATCCTTGATCTTGGAACCATTGTGGAAATTGCTCGACAGTTTTTTCACCTTGAATTCCTGGTGCAATGACACTAAGAATTTCAAAATCACGATCTGGTTTCGCTGCTAATTCCATCAACTCAGGCATACTTTTCTTACATGGACCACACCATGAAGCCCAAAACTTCAAGTAGACTTTTTTCCCCTTATAATCAGATAACTTAACTTCTTTACCATCCATAGATTGCAAGGTGAAGTCTGGAGCATCTTTTCCAACAGCAATTTGTTGTACAGGCGTTTGTTGCTGTTGTTTTGGGGATTGTTCTGGTGCTTGAGTCTTTTTAGTCTCTTCCTCGCCACAGGCCATCAATACAACTAGTGACAAGAGGCTTAAGCCAGCAAACATTACTTTTTTCATCTTTTTCTCCTTTATTCAAAAATACCAGCTAGAACATTTACTTGTCCTAATAGTAACAAAATTCCCATTAAAATAATGAGGAAACCACCAATTTTCTTCAGTAGCATCATATGACGCTTGATTTTACTAAAATAAGGCATTACTACACCTGAAGCTAGAGCCAAAACTAAGAAAGGAATGGCCATCCCAAGAGTGTAAATTAGGGTATAGATAGCTCCTTGCCAAGCGCCATTGCCTCCAGAAGCCGCAAGCGCTAAAACAGAACTTAAAACTGGACCAATACAAGGCGTCCAACCAAAGCTAAAAGTAATACCGAGTAAAAAGGCTGACCAATAACGATTGGCTTCTGATTTCTTAAAAGTAAAGCTTTTTTGAACCTCTAATTTCTTAAAATGAAAAATTTCCATCTGGTGAAGGCCTAAAATGATAATAATTGTTCCCATGGTATAGCGAAACCAATTGGCATAGAGAATGTTACCAAAGTAACCAGCACCGAATCCTAGAATAAAGAAAATGAGTGAAATGCCTGCGATAAAGCAAAGAGTTCGAATCAGACCTGACCAGGCAACCTTTCTCCCAAACAAAGAAAAACTTTTTGCGCTTTCTTGATCATCCAATAAAATTCCAGTATAAACAGGTAACAGAGGGAAAATACAAGGGGAAAAGAAGGACAAAATCCCTGCTAAAAAAACGGAGATTGAAAATACTATCGTTTCCAATAAAAAACCAACTTTCTTAATAATTCTAATTCTATTTTACTATAATCAATTTCATTTGTATGATTTCTGCTACGCAAATTGAACTATGCAATCTTTTAATTATCTTTTATATCTCTAGACAATTCTAATTTTGCATCAGTTTTGCTCCCTAAGAAAACATAAAAAATGAACTTGGTAACTCAAGTTCATTTTTTTCTTATAGTCTATTTCCGACATTAATACGGTTAATGGCACGTTGCAGTGCAATCTTCGCACGACGTTCTTGGTCAATCAAGTGTTTGTCGTGTGCTTCTTCAATTTCACGCTCTGCTCGAAGTTTGGCACGTTCTGCACGACTAACGTCGATATCACGAGCACGTTCTGCAGAGTCAGCAACAATTGTGACAACGCCATTGGCAACTTCGATAACACCCCCGTTTACTGCAATCCAGTTCACGTGATTTTCATCATCTACACGTTTAACCTTAACCTCATCCACTGCTAAAACTGCAATCATATTTTCATGTCGTGGCAAGATTCCCATCTCACCATCCAGAGTTCGAACTGATACAAAGCTGGCATGGTGATCATAGACGAGACCATCTGGTGTCACGATCTGGACAGTTAACTGAGCCATAGATCACCTCTTAAAATCCCATTTTTTCAGCTTTTGCAATCACATCTTCGATAGAACCTACACCACGGAAGGCATCTTCTGGCAAGTGGTCGTGTTTACCATCAAGGATTTCCTTAAAGCCACGAACAGTTTCAGCAACTGGAACATAAGAACCTGGCTGACCAGTGAATTGTTCCGCAACGTTGAAGTTTTGCGACAAGAAGAACTGGATACGACGGGCACGAGCAACCAAAGTCTTTTCTTCATCAGAAAGCTCATCCATACCAAGGATAGCAATGATATCTTGCAATTCATGGTAACGTTGAAGGACTCGTTTTACTTCAGCAGCAACTGCATAGTGCTCTTCTCCAACGATTTCAGGTGCCAAGGCACGTGAGCTTGAAGCAAGTGGGTCAACGGCTGGGTAGATACCCAATTGTACCAACTTACGTTCCAAGTTAGTTGTTGAATCCAAGTGAGCGAAGGCTGTTGCTGGCGCTGGGTCAGTATAGTCATCCGCTGGCACATAGATAGCCTGGATAGAGGTTACAGAACCCTTTTTAGTTGATGTAATACGCTCTTGCAATTGACCCATTTCCGTAGCAAGTGTTGGTTGGTAACCAACGGCTGATGGCATACGACCCAAAAGGGCAGATACTTCTGAACCAGCCTGAGTGAAACGGAAGATATTATCGATAAAGAGAAGCACATCTTGGCCTTCTACATCACGGAAATATTCAGCAATTGTCAAACCAGTAAGCGCAACACGCATACGTGCTCCTGGTGGCTCATTCATCTGACCAAATACCATGGCTGTTTTCTCGATAACGCCTGATTCTTTCATTTCCCAGTAAAGGTCATTACCCTCACGAGTACGTTCCCCAACACCGGTAAATACTGAAATACCACCGTGTTCTTGGGCAATGTTGTGAATCAATTCTTGGATTAAGACGGTTTTACCAACTCCGGCACCACCGAAAAGTCCAACCTTACCACCTTTAAGGTAAGGGGCAAGAAGGTCGATAACCTTAATACCTGTTTCAAGGATTTCAGAAGAGGTAGACAACTCATCAAAAGTTGGAGCTTTTTTATGAATTGGCTGACGCTCTGCATCTTCTGTAAAAGGAGCTTCCAAGTCAATGGTATCTCCCAAAACATTGAAGACACGTCCTAAAGTTTCTTTACCTACTGGTACAGAGATTGGACGACCTGTGTCCAATACTTCCATTCCACGAGTCAAACCATCTGTTGATTCCATGGCGATAGTACGGACCATACCATCTCCCAACTCCAAGGCTACTTCAAGGACGATTTTTGTTTTTCTTTCGTCATTTTTGTAGACGACAAGTGCATTGTTAATCTCAGGAAGTTTTTCCCCTGCTGCAAACAAGACGTCTACAACGGGACCGATAACCTGAGCAATTTTACCTGAACTCATCTCCTTCTCCTATTCTATATAAGATACTGTCGGTCCCTAGCTTAACTAGGTCCTAAGTTCATTTTCATACGAGCTGGACTAGTGCCTATTCTAAGGCACTAGCTCCTGCTACGATTTCTGTAATTTCTTGTGTAATCGCCGCCTGTCTGGCACGGTTATACTGAATTGTCAAATCATTAATGACTTTCTTAGCATTATCTGTCGCTGTTTGCATGGCAGTCATACCCGCAGCATTTTCAGCTGTCTTAGCATCGATAATAGCCCCGTAAATCATACTTTCTGCAAACTGAGGCAACAACTGCTCCAAAATTTCTTCTCGACTAGTTTCCAACTCAAAGGTCAAACTGTAACTGTCATCCGCTTCATTTGGATCCAAGTCAACAATCGGAAGCATTTGCTCCACACGCATTTGACTGGTTAGCGTATTGACATGGTGGTTATAGCAGACATAGAGTTCATCAAAAAGTTCATTTTGGTACATTTCAACAGTTTTTGAAATAATCTTACGAACTTCATCAAAGCTTGGTTGATCTGCCAAGCCACGTAGTTCATAAAGTGGTTGAATACCACGAGCTTTAAAGAAATCAGCTCCCATTCCACCAATACAGATCATTTCAAAACCTTTACCGTCTGGATGGTATTCCTCCTTCAACTCCATAATAGCTTTCAGAATAGAAGAATTATAACCTCCAACCAAACCTCTGTCTGAAGTAATGACGATATAGCCTGTCTTCTTAACTGGACGGCTAATCAACATCGGATTGGTTGAACTGCCAGCTCCATTCCCATGAAGAATATCCGTCAAAAGTTTACGAACTTTCTGAGCATAAACTTGGAAGTTGCGAGCAGCTTCTTCAGAACGACCTAGCTTAGCAGCTGATACCATCTGCATGGCATTAGTGATTTGACTCGTATTTTTTGTTGAGGCGATTTTTGTTTTAATATCATTTAGAGATACTGCCATCTGACACCTCTATTCTTATTGGAAGCTGGTTTGATTGAGAAACTCTGTAATCGCAGCATCCAAGACCGCTTCTTCTGGCAAGTCTTTTGTATCACGAATGGTTTCCAAAATCTCTGGATGTTGAGCATCAAAGAAGGCATGGAACTCTTCCTCGAAACGAACAATTTCATCTACAGGAACAGTATCCAAGAAACCATGTGTCAAAGCATAGAGAATGGTTACTTGTTTCTCAACAGGTAATGGTTTGTGAACAGGTTGTTTCAAAACTTCCACTGTACGACGTCCACGGTTCAACTTAGCCTGTGTCGCCGCATCTAAGTCAGAACCAAACTTAGTGAAGGCTTCCAACTCACGGTATGAAGCAAGGTCGATACGAAGTGTACCAGCAACCTTCTTCATGGCTTTGATTTGTGCAGAACCACCTACACGCGATACAGAAGAACCCGCATCGATGGCTGGACGAATACCTGCATTGAAGAGACCATCACCAAGGAAGATTTGTCCATCAGTGATTGAAATCACGTTGGTTGCGATATAGGCAGAGATATCTCCTGCTTGTGTCTCGATAAACGGTAGGGCTGTAATAGATCCACCACCAAGTTCATCAGAAACTTTAGCTGAGCGCTCAAGCAAACGGCTGTGAAGGTAGAAAACATCCCCTGGGAAAGCTTCACGACCTGGAGGACGACGAAGCAAGAGAGAGAGTTCACGATAAGCTACCGCTTGTTTTGATAAATCATCATAAACGATCAAAACATGTTTCCCTTGGTACATAAATTCTTCCGCCATGGCAACCCCAGCATAAGGAGCTAGGAAAAGCAATGGAGATGGTTGTGAAGCAGAGGCAGTCACAACGATTGTGTAGTCCAAGGCACCGTACTGACGTAGTGTTTCTACTTGCGTACGAACTGTTGATTCTTTTTGTCCAATCGCAACATAGATACAGATCATATCTTGACCTTTTTGGTTCAAGATTGTATCAATCGCAATTGTTGTTTTCCCTGTCTGACGGTCACCGATAATCAACTCACGTTGACCACGACCAATCGGTACAAGGGCGTCGATAGCTTTCAAACCAGTTTGCAATGGTTCTGATACAGACTTACGTTGCATAACACCAGGAGCTGGCGCTTCTACTGGACGAGTTTTATCAGTGTGGATTTCTCCAAGACCGTCAACTGGACGACCAAGCGGATCCACAACACGACCAATCAGACTTTCACCTACTGGGACTTCCATGATTTTCCCTGTACGGCGGATTGTATCGCCTTCACGGATATCTGTAAAGTCACCTAGGATGATAATACCAATGTCTGTTGACTCCAAGTTTTGAGCCATACCATAAGAGCCGTTTTCAAAAATCAACAACTCTCCACTCATGGCATTTTCAAGGCCGTGAGCACGCGCGATACCGTCCCCGATATAGGTTACAACACCTGTTTCAGTCACATCAAAATTGGGTTTGAAATTTTCAATTTGTTGCTTAATTAAAGCGCTGATTTCTTGTGCGTTAATTGCCAAAAGAACACCACTTTCTATTTCAAATTTTCTTTAACAACTTTAAGTTGTTGTTTAATACTCACATCAATTGTCTTGTGATTGGCAAAAATGACAAAACCACCAATAAGACTTTCATCGATTTGTTCTTTTACACTCCTTACTTTAAGAGACATTTTTTTCTCAATCAAAGGGAGCAAGCGACTCTTTTGTTCATCAGTTAAAGGATGAGCAGAAGTAATCGTCACTTCAAATCGATTTGTTTCTTTTTCAAGTCGGTTCAAACAATCTACAAGAATATCATAAAAAAGATTTGCTCTGTGATTGTAGATAAGAACCTGGATAAAGTTTTGCAATAAAGTCGACACTGAATCTTGGAAGAACGCAATCGTTTTTTCCTTGTCAGACTCGTCGACTGCCACTTTTTTTAAAAAAGAAGGTAAACCTGTTTCTTCAGCAACTTGCTTGATTTGAGCTAAGTCTGAAAAGATACGGTCTTCTTCTCCTTTTTCTAAAACCAATTGGACAAAAGGCATGCTGTATTTTTCAATTACCTTTACTGTTTTCTTGTCCATTAAGCTTCTCCTAACTGATCGATATACTGATCAATGAGTTCTTTATGGGCATGACCGTCAAGGTTTTGTGAGATGATTTTACCAGCCAAGCTGATTGTCAAATCTGCTACCTCACCCTTAACGCTTTGTAAAGCTTCAGCTTTATTTTGAGCAATTTCTTGGTTCGCTTTTTCTTTCAAGCGTCCTGCTTCTAGCTTAGCATCTGCTAAAATACTAGCTTTGCTTTTCTCAGCTGTTTCTTTCGCATTCTCAATGATTGTCTTAGCTTCTTTACGGCTACCAGCCAATTCATCTTCGCGTTTCTGAGCCAATACTTCTGCTTTTTGACGTGCTTGTTCAGCTCCGTCAATATCTGCTGCAATTTTTTCTGCTCTTTGTTCGAAAATGCTAGTCAAATTTGACCAAGCGTATTTCTTAACCAAGACTAGCAAGAGAATAAAGGAACCAGCGATTAGTATAAAATCACCAAGTAATTCACCTACTGTTACATTCATAAACTACTCCTTTCTATTCTTCATCATTAATTTTATTTCCTAGGTACATTGAAGATAACAATGTAAATACATATGCTTGTACACAAGAAATAAAAACAGAAAATGCAGTCCAGATTAGATTTGTTCCAAAAGCAATAGGGTACCAATAGAAGGCCTGATGAGAAAGTAGGACTAACATACTTGCCATCACTTCCCCTGCAAAGATATTACCAAATACCCGCAATGCAAGTGAAAGGAGATTGGTAACTTCTTCTAAGAGATTCATTGGTGTCATAAAACCTGGTGTTACAAATGCTTTTAAATACTTTTTGATTCCACGACGACGAATTCCTTCTACGTGGGTCATTAAGATAATTGTAAAAGACAAGACCAAGTCAAATGACAAATTTGCTGTTGGTGAGGTCCAAAGATTTACACCATCTGTAGTCTGAATTCTAGCCATTAAGCCAATATTATTTGCAATGGCCATAAATAGGAATAAACAGAAATAAAAGAGAGAATAATCCTTTATCATTGGACCAAGGTTTGATTTTGTAAATCCAACAACAAAATCAAATAAATACTCTAATACATTTTGTTTTCCTGTGGGTCTCAAAGTCATATTTCGAGTTGCCCAATAAATAAAGCCAAAAATAAGTGCTACAGTCAACAAAGTCAAAACTACTATGGTTAAATTAAAGGTAACAGGACCAATATTGATGGTTGGATTAATACTTTCTTCCATCTAAAATCCTCCCTTTTTCAATTTATACTTCTTTTATTTGATGATAAATGAAAAGACAAGAGTAACGAAGAAAGTACCTTCAATAAAGGCAACCCCTAGGATCATCAAACTACGTAGTTCTGAGATGATATCTGGTTGGCGAGCAACTGATTTCAACAAACCATTCATCAACATACCCTCACCAAGAGATACACCCATACAGGCAAGACATAGACCGAAAAATGTTAAATTCATGACGAATTCTCCTTTTAATTAAAATTTACTTACTTAGTTTAGTCCTAAAAATTGGATTTGTCAACTTTTTACTTACGTTGAAAGCGTTTAATGAAAATTATTTACAATTTTACTATTTTTAAGTCTATTATATAGAAAACTTTGGAAAAAACTTGTAATAAATTCGTCCATTATCTAGTTCTTTCTGAAAAATAATGAAAAAATCCGAGATGGAATCTCGGATGGAAATTAATATATTTTCTTTAACCTAAGGTTCTTTGGTAAGTAGGATTGAAGGGAAAGCAACTAGAAAACTTTCGTCTCCTACATGTTTATTAAGCACGCACTGTAACGCTGGTGCCATCTTCTTTATAAAGATTGATGAGTCCTTCTTTGAGAGCTCGAACCATGTCTCCAGCTTGAACAGGTTGTGGAACCTTAATAGTCAATAGTTCCATTGGATTTGGAGCGCGATCGATCTTATTTCCTTTAGCATCATGCAGATCTTCGATATATGTTTCAAAATGACGGAAACCTGGACCGTAAAACTCAACTTGGTCCCCTTCGTTAATGACGTTCCGTTGGCGAATGGTTGCTGTTTGTGTCGCATCATCATAAGCAACCACTTCAGCGACAAACTTATACTCAGGAATTTTACGACGAGCACCAAATAACTGCTCATTTTCAGACGGCGTACCATAGTAGAAACCTGTTGCTAATTCACGTTGGGCAACCTTCCACATCTCATCAATCAAGTCTTGCTTGATAGCTTCAAACTTCTCTGGACTCTCTAGATAAGCATCAACAGCCGCCTTATAACAGTTAGTTACTGTCGAAACATAGTGAATAGACTTCATGCGTCCTTCGATTTTTAGACTGTCCACACCATTTTCAATCATATCCGGGATATGGTCAATCATTGACATATCAACGGCTGACATTGAAAATTCTTCAGGAATTTCACCTTTAAGACTCTTACGTTCCTTCCCAAATGGCATATCGTAAAGGTCGTATTTCCAACGGCATGACTGAGAGCATCCACCACGGTTAGCATCACGCATACTCATGTGGTTTGAAAGAGTACAACGACCAGAGTATGAAATACACATGGCTCCATGAACAAAGGCTTCAATCTCAACATCTGTACGTTTGCGGATTTCAGCTAATTCTTCCATTGAAACCTCACGCGCCAAAACGACACGAGTTAAACCTAGTTCTTTCCAGAACTCAAGGGTTTCATAGTTAGTAGCACTTGCCTGGGTAGAGAGGTGGATTTCAAGACCAGGCGCTTCAGTCGCTGCAATCATGATCAAGGCTGGGTCAGATACGATAACTGCTGCAATCCCGATATCACGCAGTTTACGGAACCACTCACCAGCACCAGCTTCATTTCCTTCGTGCATAACCATATTGGCAGCTACATAGACTTTGGCACCGTACTTGGCAGCAAACTGGACACCTTCTTCCATCTGTTCGAAAGTAAAGTTTCCGGCACGGCTACGAAGACCATAGGCCTGACCACCGATAAAGACAGCATCTGCTCCATATTGAACAGCTACCTTTAGCTTCTCTAAAGTCCCTGCAGGTGATAAAACCTCAGGACGTTTTAATGTTTTTGTCATGTTTTCTCCTATTTGCAATATAAAAGTTTGACGTTTTTCCTTCTCATTTTATAGTAAATAAGTGATAAAATCAAGCCTAGACAGATTGTTTTGACAATTCTAATCTTTTAAGAAAGCAAAAAACTAGCCTTTCTAGACTAGTTATTCTCAAGATAAAATTCAAAACGTTCGCCTACATACTGACTTTTTACGTATTCAAATGCAGTACCATCTTCTAGGTAAGAAATCTGAGTCAGACCAAGAATAGCATGTCCTTTTTCAACTTCCAAATAGTGGGCAATTTTTTCCTTAGCAAGGCGAGCATAGATAGTCTGCTGTGATTTGCCAATACGGTAGCCATGTTTTTGCAAGGTCTGGAAGAAATGACTAGTGATTTCTTCTTTTTTAAAGTCCTTAATGAATTTTTCAGGAATAGAAGCAACTTCATAAACTAGAGGAACTTGGTCGGCATAGCGGACCCGTTCCATTCGGATAATATTCTCCGTTGGAGAAATTCCTAACTTTGCAACTTCCTGCTCATTGGGAATGGTTTTTCTGTAGGAAATGAGCTGGCTAGAGGGTACTTTACCTTGGGACTTAACAATTTCAGTAAAACTTGTTGTTCCTCGCATCTTTTCTTGTACCCGAGTACTAGAAACAAAGGTGCCACTTCCTACGCGGCGCTCTAAGACGCCTTCTTCGACTAATAGAGATACGGCTTGGCGGAGGGTCATGCGACTGACCGCAAACTGCTCTGCTAAGTCTCGTTCACTAGGAAGTCTCTCACCAATTGCCCAACGGTGTTCGTCAATATCCTTTTTAATCTGATCATGGATTTTCATATAAGCGGGTAGCATATTTTTCACTTCATTTCTATCTTTTCTCTATTGTACCCCAATAAACTAGAAAAAGTCAAACTTCGCCTTGTTTAGTTGGTAATTCGCCCTTATTTGTGATAGAATATTGAAAAAAGATATTTCTTTTGAGAAAGGAAAAAGATGAGCAACATTTCAACTGATTTGCAAGATGTAGAAAAAATCATCGTATTGGACTATGGTAGCCAATACAACCAGCTGATTTCACGTCGTATCCGTGAGATTGGTGTTTTTTCAGAACTAAAAAGCCATAAAATTTCAGCTGCTGAAGTTCGTGAAATCAATCCTGTAGGAATTATCCTATCAGGTGGTCCAAACTCTGTATACGAAGATGGTTCATTTGATATTGACCCAGAAATCTTCGAACTTGGAATTCCAATTTTGGGAATCTGTTACGGTATGCAGTTGTTGACCCATAAACTTGGAGGAAAAGTTGTTCCTGCAGGTGATGCTGGAAATCGTGAATACGGTCAATCAACTCTAACTCATACACCATCAGCTCTTTTTGAATCAACACCTGATGAACAGACTGTTTTGATGAGTCATGGTGATGCGGTTACTGAGATTCCTTCTGACTTTGTTCGTACAGGTACATCAGCTGACTGCCCATACGCAGCCATTGAAAATCCAGATAAACACATTTACGGTATTCAATTCCACCCAGAAGTTCGTCATTCTGCATACGGAAACGATATCCTTCGTAACTTTGCCCTTAACATCTGTAAGGCTAAAGGTGATTGGTCAATGGATAACTTCATCGATATGCAGATCCAAAAAATCCGTGAGACTGTCGGTGATAAACGTGTCCTTCTTGGTCTATCCGGTGGGGTTGATTCATCTGTAGTTGGGGTTCTTCTCCAAAAGGCTATTGGTGATCAATTGATCTGTATCTTCGTGGACCACGGTCTTCTTCGTAAAGGAGAAGCGGACCAAGTTATGGACATGCTTGGTGGTAAGTTTGGTTTGAATATCGTCAAAGCAGACGCTGCTAAACGTTTCCTTGACAAACTTGCTGGCGTTTCTGACCCAGAACAAAAACGTAAAATCATCGGTAATGAATTTGTGTATGTATTTGATGACGAGGCAAGTAAGCTCAAAGATGTGAAATTCCTTGCTCAAGGTACCTTATATACAGACGTTATCGAGTCTGGTACAGATACAGCTCAAACTATTAAGTCACACCACAACGTGGGTGGTCTTCCAGAAGACATGCAGTTTGAATTGATTGAACCACTCAACACTCTCTATAAAGACGAAGTTCGTGCCCTTGGTACAGAGCTTGGTATGCCAGACCATATCGTATGGCGCCAACCATTCCCAGGACCAGGACTTGCTATCCGTGTTATGGGTGAAATCACTGAAGAAAAGCTAGAAACAGTTCGTGAGTCAGACGATATTCTTCGTGAAGAAATTGCTAAAGCAGGTCTTGACCGCGATATCTGGCAATACTTCACTGTTAATACAGGCGTTCGTTCAGTTGGTGTTATGGGTGACGGTCGTACATATGACTACACGATTGCAATCCGTGCCATCACCTCTATCGATGGTATGACTGCTGACTTTGCCAAAATTCCTTGGGAAGTCCTTCAAAAGATTTCTGTACGTATCGTAAATGAAGTGGACCACGTTAACCGTATCGTCTACGATATTACAAGTAAACCACCAGCAACTGTTGAATGGGAATAGAGTTTTCTATAATAAAAATAATAGCGCTGAAGCATGAACTTCAGCGTTTTGTAAAAAAGAAAAACATATACTCCTTTCCTTTTGAATTATTTCTAAAAAGAAAACTGTAAAAAATAATCAAAATCATTATGTCGGATAAAAAATCATCAATAACACGTTTAAATAAGAGAAAGAAAGTAAATGGCAAAAAATATTGAACCTAAACTTCGAAAAATTGGAGATTATCTTAAACTAGAGGATAATACAATTTTTACTATTCCAGAATATCAACGAGCATATTCTTGGGGAACAGATCATTGCGATAAACTTTGGCAGGATATTCAAAATTTTGTCGCGAGCAACAATAAAGATTCGTACTTCTTTGGAACTATCATTATTAATTGCCAAGAAGATGATACAAGATTTGGATTGATTGATGGTCAACAGCGTACGACAACCTTTTTACTATTATTAAAGGCATTACTTATTAAAATTAATGATTCGATAAAACAAACCCCAAACGATGAAGATTCTGCAGGACTTCTCCGTGGTCTAAAAGAACGGAGACGAAAGATCATGGGAATTCTTTATAAGGTTGAGTCTGAAGATATTACCGATGAACCTAACAAAGAAAGGGACGGAGAAATATGTAAAAGATTGCTAACTTTAGAAAGCTACTCTATTAACGAACGGTATAAAACAGACATCTCTTCTATTCTAAATTCTGTAGATTACGATGAAGCGAAAAGTAATGTTATCAAAATCCCATACAAGCAGAAAGATAATAAGTATACAAATTTTTTCCGCAACTTCAACTACTTTTACACAGTCATTGAGGAATTGCCTGCTTCTCAACTAAATATAATTGCAAAAGCTTTTACTGATAATTGTGAAGTGATTGAAATTAAGAGCTGGCAGGTAGAGCAAGCCATAACAATGTTCAACTCTCTTAACTCTGATGGACTTCCGTTATATGATGCAGACATTATATCTGCAAAACTATATGCTATAGCAGAAAAAGATGGTAATGGAAAAGAATTTACGAATCTTTGGACAAGCCTCTTATCCCAAATTAGTGATTTAACTAAGAATGGTATTGCTAATATAGATTCTATCTTAATGCAACATATGTACTACACAAGGGCTATACGTGGAGAGACTGTAAGTGATTCGGGTGTTGTAAACGTTACTACACCTGGATTACGAAGATACTATACAGAGATAAATAAGGACTTGCTAAATTCTCCAGTTAATTTATGTAAAGACATGATTAGATTGGCTAAAATATGGAAAAAAATTTCCGAATATCCATGTGTTCAGGTATTGTTAAAATTTAACGAAAATGCAAAACTTTTTCTTTCAAGCTATTTATATAGATTTGATGTAGACAATGTAAAAGAGGAAGGGGTCGAGATCATCGTTGAAAGCCTGTTGAAACTATTTACAATCATGGAGCTGGTAGATGCTGGCTATTCAAGTAAGTATTTTAAGACATTCCTTTTTGCAGAAGAGGTTAAATTAGCTGATAAAGAGATTAGCGAGCTAAAAATCAAACAAGACTTTGAGAATCATCTTCGTTATAATTGGGATAACGAAGATATCAAAAGCGAAATATTGGAGTATAATAAACATAAACTTGTATATTTGAACGAGTATCTATTTGCTAAAGAAACAAAATCAACTTTCCTATTAGGAGATAAATATGATATTGAGCATATAATGCCATTAAGTGGTAAAAATCTACAAGAAATTCGCAAAGATGCCGAGATTAATTCTGAAGAGGAATTTCGTGCAATAGTAAATAAACTTGGAAATAAAATTTTGCTCGAGGAAAAAATCAATCGCTCAATTGGAAATCAATGGTTTAGAACAAAGGTATCTACAACACAAAAGAGTAAATTAGGCTATGTTAATAGCATTTATCCCTTAGCGACTGCTCTTGTAGAAACTTATGGCAATGATGTAAAGCCATATTGGAAAAAAGATGATATTAATAAGGCAACAGAGAAAGCCAGTAATCGTATAGTGAGATTTATCTTTGGATAAAAAATAGTGTAGGCTGAAGAGAATTCTTTAAAACTAGCTTGCTACAATTATTCTTTGACAGATCTAAATGAAGTAACAATAGAAAATAAGAACGGAAATAGATTTTCCTGTAAGATAATACCGCTGGATCATGAACTTCAGTGGTATTATTTTTTATGATCTCAATATTAGGAAAATTTTTCAACCTCTACTCCTCTTTTTAAATCCCTGAAACCATGCTATAATATAGTAAGTATAGCTCCAATAACCTGATTATAAAAGTCAGCGATAAAGATTTCTTACATCATCCGTAAGTATTATTCTACTCTGATTCATATTATAATGATAGTAACAAAAAATGGAGGTGTTTCACATGGACACAATTTTACGAGTAGAATCATTAAAAAAGTATTATGGGAAAGGTCCCAATATTACCAAAGCCTTGGATAGCATATCTTTTCAAGTTGTAAAAGGTGAGTTCTTAGGAATTATGGGGAGTAGCGGTTCTGGGAAAACAACTCTTCTTAACTGTCTAGCCACAATCATCAAGCCAACTGACGGTTCCATTCAAATGCAAGAAAAGGATTTAGGTCAGTTAAAAGGGAGCCAATTAGCAGATTATAGAGGCAAGGAAATTGGCTATCTCTTCCAGAATTTTGAGCTCTTGGACAATCTTACAGCAAAAGAAAATATTTTACTTCCCTTATCTTTGCACAAGGTCGATGCCAACGAAAGCAAGGTTCGGTTAGAATTACTTTCCCAATATCTGGATATTTCTGAACTTCTGGATAAGTTCCCTTCTCAATTATCAGGTGGTCAACGGCAAAGGGTAGCTGCTGCGCGCGCCTTAATTTTAGACCCTAAGATTGTATTTGCGGACGAGCCCACAGGAGCTTTGGATTCAAAAAATGCGACCATTTTGATGCAAAAATTATCCGAAATGAATCAAGTGGAAGAAACCACCATTCTCATGGTGACCCACGATTCCGTAGCAGCTAGCTTTTGCAACCGCATCTTGTTTATCCAAGATGGAAAACTATTCCATGAAATCCGTCGCGATTATCCAAGAGAAAGTCAAGAAGACTTCTATCACAGAATACTAAAGGTCATGGCTGCACTAGCTGGAGGTGATGGTAATGTTTTCTAAATTAGTCTCAAGAAATAGCAAAAGAGATCGAAAAAATAACGGCCTGTATTTCAGTTCTATGGTTCTGTCTATTATCTCCTTTTACATCATCCTTTCTTTGACTCATCAAGATGTGATGCACTTTCTAAAACAAATAGAAAGTGACGCTGTAAATAAACTCTTTAGCATGATTCCCATTCTTTATGTAGCAACGCTCTTTATTCTCTTTTTTCTAGTTTACTTCTCAAGCAGTATGCAGATGGAAAGAAGAAAACATGAATTTGGTGTTTATCTCACACTGGGCATGCGAAGAAGCAAACTCTTCTTACTGCTCCTACTCGAGGATTTGAGAAACAGTGTCCTTGCCCTTGGAATAGGCCTTCCTATTTCCATCTTAATTTCAGAATTGATTAGCCTAATAACCGCTAAAATTGTGGGACTAGGGATTATTGAACATCAATTTTCTCTATCTACCACAGCTCTACTCTATACAGTCATCGGCTTCCTAGCCGTAAAATTAGCTGTTTTTGTCCTTTTAAGTGCAAAGACTGCCAATATGGAAATCGGAAACCTGCTCGCCTATTCTCCTTCTGGGATGAAGAAACTACTCCCCAAGGGGGTGTACCTTCTTGCTTCTGTCCTCGGAATTTTGCTTCTAGGAACAGCCTATTACATGGGTATGAGTGGACGAGCTTGGGAAAATGTCATAACAATGGGCATCACCGTTCTCTTAGGAACTCTGGGAACTATCCTACTCTTCTTTGGTATGCGTTTATTTATAGACTTTTTGGTCAAGCTTGGAAACAATCGAAAACTTCATGCCTATAATTTTAGACAGATTCAGGAATTAGTTATCCAACGCTCAACTATACTGGCTGTCTGCTCCCTCTTAATTTTCTCTGCCTTGTGCCTCTTTGGAGCAGGTGTGGCCATTACAAGCGGCAATCCAGGCAATCAAACCCACGTATTGGATTATACATTTAGAGATAGCAAGCAGGAAACAGATGAAAATCTTGATGTAAATGCAGTTAAAAAAGAGCTTGAAGCTGCCGGACTAGTATCACAGTTTTCAAAGATTCTGCAAATTAAAGTAGGCCAAACTAAAGAACACGAATCCGTGTCCTTTGAAGAGGTCATCAAGGAGTTGAAAAATCAAAAAGACAACAAGAACAAGGAAATTTTGCTCCATAAATTTAAACAGTCTACTAATTCCCACCTCATACCAGTTTCCGAATACAATGAACTTAAAAAGGCTGCCAATCTTCCTCCTCTAGAACTAACTAATAAGGAAGCATATTTGTATATGGGGAAAGATTTTCTGCCAGATGAAAGTCTCGTCAACTCTGTCCTAAAGACAAAGCCTCAAATCAAAGTCATGGGAAATGATGTAAAATTGATTGGCGAGGTGGAGTCTTTGCCAATCGTAACGGATCATGAGATAACCCTCTCTGTCGCTCTCATAGTTCCAGATGAGATTTTCATGAGCTATACAGACGGTCGCTATTCGAACTATGTTAGCGGTATCTTGGCTCCTGAGCTAGTCAAGGAAAAAGGCTTGATGAGAGCTATCTCAGATACCAATGAAAAGCTAAATCAAACCTCTCTTGGCTATGAAAGCTATATACAAAATATGGGAAGACAATTGTTTTACATTATCTCTGCCAGCTATGTCACCATCTATCTGTCTATCATCTTCCTTGTTGTCGCAAATACAATTATCGGCGTTCAGTTTTTGATGGGACAAAGACAATCCTATAGACGATACCAGACCTTAATCCATCTTGGTGCCAACTACGAAACTCTTTGTAAATCGTCAGAAAAGCAAGTCAACTGGTATTTCGGTCTACCAATAGCCCTTGCACTTATCAGTAGTAGCTTCGGAGTGAGCTCCCTCCTCACAGGAATAGTGCCCACTAGCGCAAGAATGGTTATGGGGCAGAGATTTATCACAGCCATGCTGATCGTACTGCTATTAGCTGGCTTTGAAGTCATCTATATCAGAATTGTAAAGAAAAATAGCAACAAGTACTTATTGTCATTAATGGAACCCAAAAGAGATGAATAAGGTAGAATAAAATAGGAAAAGGAGGAACCGATATGAAGCATATTCTGGTTATTGAAGATGAAGCCTTGATTCGAGATGAAATTGTCATCTTGTTAGAGAAAGCGGGTTATCAAGTTGATAAGTTGACTGACTTCAAAGATACAAGCCAGCAAGTGCTGCAATACGATACAGATCTAATCATACTGGATTTGAATTTGCCAGGAGAAACAGGTTTTCAAATTTGTAAAAATCTCAAGTCAAAACGCTCTGTCCCTATATTGGTTCTCACTTCCCGTGAACAATTAAAAGATGAAATCTACGCCCTGAAATTAGGGGCAGATGAGTATCTAACAAAGCCTTTCAAGAAAGAAAGATTTTTGGCACGTATAGAAAATATCTTGAAACGCTATGAAGGCAGACAAAATCTACTTGAAAAAGATAATTTTCTGCTGGATAGACAGACCTATACCCTTTATATCAATGGACACTCGATTTTACTCCCCCAAAATCAAGGGAAATTGTTAGAAACTTTATTAGTGGCAACTGATTCTGTCGTCACAAAAGAAGAACTAAGCATGAAACTGTGGAATACAACTGAGTTCATCGATGAAAATGCCCTTCAAGTAAATATTGCAAGACTCAAAAAGGTGATGAAACAGGCTGGTATTGCACTTCAAGTCAAGTCCGTCAGAGGCATCGGTTACAAATTGGAAGAGGGAAGGGAATATGAAACAGAATCCTAAATATTTGGCTACCTATCTCCCTTGGTTACTTGTTCTCTTAGCATTTGATCTATTCACAGCTGTCCTGCTTTGGCTTTCAGACGTGAGAAAGTTTCAAGCCCTCATCATTCTCTATCTTTTAGCTACTGTCCTGCTCTTTTTCATCCTATCATTCCTACTGATAAGAAAAGAAAGAAAAAAATCCGCTGCCTATAAAGCCTTCATAGCCAATCCTAAGATGGATACGGAGCTGGAATTATTGCGTTTATCAAGTGCCTCAGAGAAAGAAAGCATCGAAGAAATCGCAAATGCGCTTTACCAAAGGCAAGCGGAAATAGGAAAGCTCAACTCATTACTAGCCGAATACGAGGACTATGTTGAAAAATGGGCTCATGAAATCAAACTCCCTCTATCGCTTCTTTCCCTCCTTTTGGACAATCAAAGTGACCAGTTGCCAAAGGATACAACTTTTAAGTTGGACTATGTGAAAAATCAAATCCAAGGAAATGTATCACAGATACTATTCTATTACAGGGTGAAAAGTGAAAAAAATGATTTTCTATTTGAAGACCTTGACCTCCAAGAGTGTATCCAAGATCTTTTGGAAAACTTTGATCCCTTGCTCAAAGAAAAGAAATTTACGATTCAGCTAGAGAACATACAAGGAATCTGCTACACCGATCAACGCAGTTTTGAATTTATCCTCTCTCAAATCCTCGCCAACGCCCTTAAATATAGCTCTGACAAGCCCGAACTCAGTATTTCTATGTCAAAAGATAAGGGGCGCACAAGTCTGATTATTAGGGATAATGGTTGCGGAGTTAAAGCTTGTGACCTCCCTCATATCTTTGAAAAAGGCTTTACAGGTGATTCAGGTGATACAAGGAAAAAATCAACAGGTATGGGGCTCTATCTAGTCAAACAATTAGCAGATGCTTTAAAAATCGAAATCACAGTAAAATCCGAATGGACGCAAGGATTTGAAATCTCTCTTTCTATTTAGTCAATTTTTCGATTAAGAAAATTGCCTAATCATAGAAAGCACATATTTTATATAAAAAAGGAAAGCACTTCTGCTTCCCTTTTTATTTGCGTTTCTTCTTCGCTTTCTTCATTTTATTAGCCATGCGTTTCATGGACTGTTTCATAGCAAATTCACCGATTTTACCTTTTAGTCCACCACCAAACATCTGGCTCATATCTGGCATTCCCGCTCCTCCTAGAGCTGATAAGTCAGGCATACCACCTTGTCCCATCATTCCTTCAAGGGCAGACATATCCATTCCTCCCATATTTGGCATATTTTTAGGAAGATTGTTTGGATTGATTCCCATCTGCTTCATCATTTTGTTCATATCTCCAGACATAACACCCTGCATAAGCTGTTTAGCTTGGTTAAAGTCTTTGATGAATTTATTAACTTCGACAAAGGTATTCCCAGAACCTGCAGCGATACGACGGCGACGGCTCGGATTTAACAAATCTGGATTTTCACGTTCTTCAGGTGTCATTGAAGACACAATAGCACGTTTGCGAGCAATCTGGCGTTCATCTACCTTCATGTTTTGAAGGGCTGGATTGTTAGCCATACCTGGAATCATCTTGAGCAAGTCTTCCATCGGCCCCATATTTTGCACCTGATCCAACTGATCAATGAAATCATTGAAATCAAATGTGTTTTCACGCATCTTCTCAGCCATTTCAAGGGCTTTTTGCTCATCGTATTCTTGAGAAGCTTTCTCAATCAAAGTGAGCATATCCCCCATACCAAGGATACGGCTAGACATACGGTCTGGGTGGAAGGTTTCGATATCTGTAATTTTTTCACCTGTACCAGTGAACTTGATTGGTTTTCCAGTGATGTGACGAACCGATAGAGCCGCACCACCACGAGTATCCCCATCAATCTTGGTAAGGATGACCCCAGTGACTTCCAACTGAGCATTAAACTCACGCGCAACATTGGCCGCTTCTTGACCAATCATGGCATCAACCACGAGGAGAATTTCGTTTGGTTGAGCCAATGCTTTTACGTCACGAAGTTCATTCATCAAAAGCTCATCAATCTGCAAACGACCTGCCGTATCAATCAAGACATAGTCATTATGATTAGCTTGGGCTTGTTCCAAACCTTGACGAACAATCTCAACAGCTGGAACCTCTGTTCCAAGAGCGAAAACCGGCACATCAATCTGTTGACCCAGAGTTTTCAACTGGTCAATAGCCGCAGGACGATAAATATCCGCCGCAATCATCAAAGGACGAGCATTTTCTTCTTTCTTGAGTTTGTTGGCCAATTTACCAGCAAAAGTTGTTTTACCAGCCCCCTGTAAACCAACCATCATGATGATTGTAGGAATCTTAGGTGACTTGATAATTTCTGCCGTATCAGAACCTAAAACGGCTGTCAGTTCCTCATCAACTATTTTAATAATTTGTTGCGCAGGATTAAGGGTATCAATGACCTCATGGCCGACTGCACGCTCACGAACTTTCTTGATAAAGTCCTTTACAACAGGCAAGGCAACGTCGGCCTCGAGCAAGGCTAAGCGAATTTCTTTGGTTGCCTCCTGGACATCAGATTCAGATATTTTTCCTTTTTTACGTAGATTTTTAAAGACGTTCTGCAAACGTTCTGTTAAACTTTCAAATGCCATGTTTCTTCCTCTTATTCTCTATTATCAATGCTTGTTAAAATTTCTATCTGCTCCTTCAGAAAGTCATCCTTGGGATAGCGCTCCAAAATCTGGTCAAAAATCTGACTGCGGACAATGTAGTCCGAGTACATGTGCAATTTCATCTCATAATCTTCCAGAATCTTTTCTGTCCGCTTAATATTATCATAGACAGCCTGACGACTGACACCAAATTCCTCGGCAATTTCAGCAAGGCTATAATCATCAGCGTAGTAGAGCTCGATATAATTCATTTGCTTATCTGTCAAAAGCGCCGCATAAAATTCAAAGAGCGCATTCATACGGTTGGTTTTTTCGATTTCCATAACTTTTATTATACCAAAAAATCTATTATACTTCTACATTAGAAGTCATTCTAATAAAGATAGAAAAATAAAGGTAAGTTCTAAAAGCAACTTCCACATGACTTTTCAACGTAGAATTTTTTTCGATTTTCGCTTTCTTTTGAGGGGCAAGCGACTTTTTCCCCGTGTTTTTTCAGATCCAAGCCAATGTCAACTTCCAGTTGCCACTCATGAACCCAGCTTACTTGTCTAGAACTTAGTGAGTATATTTGTGGTTATTGTCTGCGACCTTAATACGAATCCAATCAATGAAAATCTCAGTTTAGTCAACAAAGAAAAGTCCTTAGAAACTTGTAGTCTAAGGACTTTATCTTTCAACTGACTTTAGTGTTTTAATTTTACCCAATCACACTTCCGTTTGGTACAGCTGAATCAACTGTAAGAAGGGTTAATTGTCCATCATGTTCAGCTGAGAGAATCATCCCTTGACTGACATATTTCTTCATCATCTTGCGTGGTTTGAGATTGGCAACGATTTGAACTTTCTTGCCGACCAATTCTTGTTCGTTTGGATAGTATTTTGCAATCCCAGAAAGAATTTGACGATCTTCACCATCGCCAGCATCCAAGCGGAATTGAAGCAACTTATCTGAACCTTCTACTTTAGACACTTCTTTGACTTCTGCGACACGGATTTCGACCTTGTCAAAGTCTTCAAACTTGATTTCTTCCTTGTTTAGTTTGAGTTCAACTTCGTCTGGGTTCCACTCTTTTTCGACTGCTGGTTTGTTGCCTTCCATTTGTTCCTTGATATAGGCGATTTCTTCTTCCATATCCAGACGTGGGAAGATTGGTGTTCCTTTGGCAACTACAGTCACATCTTCTGGGAAGTCAGCCAAGCTCAAGTTTTCAAGACTTGCTACTTCTTCCAAGCCAAGTTGATTCAAGACTGCACGACTTGTTTCCATCATAAATGGCTCAATCAAGTGAGCAACGACACGAAGGCTAGCTGCCAAGTGACTCATGACACTTGCCAATTGATCTCGAAGTGCTTCATCCTTTGCCAAGACCCACGGTGCTGTCTCGTCGATGTATTTATTGGTACGAGAGATCAGAGTCCAGACTGCTTCAAGTGCACGTGGATAGTCAACTGCTTCCATGTAGGTGTGGTAGTCAGCGATTGATTGTTCTACAACCTCAGCAAGAGCATGGTCAAACTCTGTTACACCCTCTACATAGACTGGAATTTGTCCATCAAAGTACTTGTTAATCATAGAAACCGTACGGTTGAGAAGGTTTCCAAGGTCATTGGCCAATTCGTAGTTAATACGGCCAACGTAGTCTTCAGGAGTAAAGGTTCCGTCTGAACCAACTGGAAGGCTACGCATGAGATAGTAACGAAGTGGATCTAGTCCATAACGCTCTACCAACATTTCAGGGTAAACGACATTCCCTTTTGACTTAGACATTTTACCGTCTTTCATGACGAACCAACCGTGAGCAATCAAACGATCTGGCAATTTGATATCCAACATCATAAGAAGGATTGGCCAGTAGATTGAGTGGAAACGAAGGATGTCTTTTCCTACCATGTGGAAGACTGTTCCATTCCAGAACTTGTCAAAGTTACCATGTTCGTCTTGACCGTAGCCAAGAGCTGTCGCATAGTTAAGAAGAGCATCAATCCAAACGTAGACAACGTGTTTAGGATTTGATGATACCGGAACACCCCATGTAAAGGTTGTACGAGAAACAGCCAAATCTTCCAAACCTGGCTCGATAAAGTTGCGCAGCATTTCATTCAGACGACCATCTGGAGTGATAAATTCAGGATGGGACTTGAAAAATTCGACCAAACGATCTTGGTATTTGCTGAGGCGAAGGAAGTATGATTCTTCAGAAACCCATTCAACCTCGTGTCCTGATGGAGCGATACCTCCCGTTACATTTCCGGCTTCATCACGGAATACTTCTGCAAGTTGGCTTTCTGTAAAGAATTCCTCATCTGATACTGAATACCAACCAGAGTATTCACCCAAGTAAATATCATCTTGAGCAAGCAAGCGTTCAAAGACCTGCGCGACAACTTTTTCATGGTAGTCATCAGTTGTACGGATAAATTTATCGTATGAGATATCTAGTAATTGCCAGAGTTCTTTGACTCCAACAGCCATACCATCAACGTAGGATTGTGGTGTAATTCCAGCTTCTTCTGCTTTTTGCTGGATTTTTTGACCATGCTCGTCAAGACCTGTCAAATAAAAAACATCGTAGCCCATCAGGCGTTTGTAACGTGCTAGGACATCACATGCGATGGTTGTGTAGGCAGATCCGATATGAAGTTTTCCAGATGGATAGTAAATCGGCGTTGTAATATAAAAATTCTTTTCAGACATAATTTTTCCTTTCCAGGCAAATGAAACCTGTTTTTCTAACACTTCATTATATCACATTTTTAAGGATTTTCGATAGGGAAATCTATATAAAAACAAGATAGACGAGTGTCCATCTTGTTGATTTTATTCATAACGAAGGGCTTCAATTGGATCAAGTTTCGATGCCTTGTTGGCTGGCAAAACTCCAAAAATCATACCCACGCTAGCCGAAACTGCAAGACTAAATAGGGCAACCGGGATTGACACTCCTACTTCTATACCCGCAATCAATCCTTGCAAGAGTATGCCAGCTATAGCGGTTAAGCCTGTCGCAATGGTTAAACCAATGACTCCACCAAGCAAGGTCAATATCATGGATTCAATCAAAAACTGGATTAAAATATTAGCACGTGTTGCACCCAAAGCCTTACGGAGACCAATCTCACGGGTACGCTCTGTAACAGAAACCAGCATGATGTTCATAACACCAGTCCCTCCAACAAAAAGTGAAATTCCTGCAATGGCACTAATAATCGTAGTTATAAAGCCGAACAGTTGTTGTACTTCTTGGAAGGCTGCAGTCGCATCTGCCACCTGATACTCCCCTTGCTGAAGACCAGCAATCTCGGTCAATTTTCTAGCTAATTCTGGTCCCACTGTTGGTGTCAAACTTGTATCATTGACACGGAAGACAATATCAGAAATTTCATCCATATTGAAGTTATTGGCAAGAGAAATATTAGTCGTAATTGGAAGTCCACCAATACCAAAAGTCTTGGCAGTCTTGGCCTCATCGCTGGTATAGACACCAATGACACGATAGCTAAAGCCACCGACATCTATAACCTGGTTAACAGCTTCTTGAGCAGATCCAAACAGGCTATTAGCAAGTTCTTGGTCTAGCAAAATGACACTGGCCACATCTTTATAATCCTGAGCTATGAAACTGCGGCCTGCAACAATTTCATTTTCAACCGCCTTCATGTAAGTAATATTTCCACCTGTTAAGCTAGCACGATCCACTTTTTTGTCTTTATAAGACAGGGTGGTATTGGTCGAGTTGGTTACATAGTAACTATCTACACCTTTAACTTTAGCAGCCTCCTTGACCCAAGCTTCTTGTGGTTTTGGTGGTTCCACAGGAACTTCCTCTTCTTTCCCAGAAACTGTCAATGCTGATTGTTTTTGGGTAAAAGAGCCATCTTTACTTTTAATAGGTGAGAAAAAAACATGGATATTCTTCTGTGACTTGGTCATATTTTTATTGACCTGACGAGACATAGAATCTCCCAGAGCCATAATCACAACAACTGATGAAACACCAATGATAATCCCAATCATAGTGAGAAAAGAGCGCATTTTATGTGCCATGATAGATGAAAAGGCAAATTTCAGATTCTGCATCTTAGTTTTCCTCCTTTTCTAACTGAGCACTATCAGATGAAATAACTCCATCTCGAATGACAATCTGGCGTTTGGCATAAGCAGCGATCTCAGGCTCATGCGTTACCATGATAATGGTTTTTCCTTCTTTATTTAGTTCAACCAATAGTTGCATAATTTGATTCCCTGTTTTGGTATCCAAGGCTCCTGTCGGTTCGTCCGCTAGAATAATAGAAGGATTATTTACCAAGGCACGCGCAATAGCCACACGTTGCTTTTGACCACCAGATAATTCCGAAGGCAAATGGTGACTACGTTCTGTCAATTCAACTTTATCTAGATATTCCTCAGCTAACTTGCGCCGTTTTGAAGCCGAAACTCCTGCGTAAATTAAGGGTAATTCTACATTTTGCAGAGCATTGAGTTTAGATAGAAGAAAGAACTGCTGAAAGACAAATCCGATTTGTTGGTTGCGGACCTTGGCTAGTTGTTTTTCACCTAGTCCAGCCACTTCTTGACCTTCAAGATAATACTCTCCACTGGTTGGTGTATCCAACATGCCAATCGTGTTCATGAGGGTTGACTTACCAGAACCAGATGGTCCCATGATGGCAACAAATTCACCCTCATTCACTTCTAGGTTGATATTTTTGAGAACCTGCAGTTCTTGGTCACCGTTACGGTAGCTTCTGCAGATATTTTTTAGACTAATTAGTTGCTTCATCAGCCTTCACCTCTTTTCCTTCCTCTAGAGAAGACGTTGGGTTACTGATGACCTTGACTCCATTTGTCAGACCTGAAGTGATTTCTTGGTTGTCTGCATCAGCATTGCCCAAACCAACTTCCACTTTCTTGGCCTTTTTCTGCTCGTCAAGTACCCAGACATAGTTCTTATCATTTTCAGTCACAACACTTGTTAAAGGAACCAGAATAGCTTTACTCTTATTCTTAACCTCAACACTTACTGAGAATCCTTGTTTCAAGTCACCGATTTCACTTGTAACATCGATGGTATATGGATATTTAGAACCAGAATTACCACCTGCTGCGGCAGTAGCTGCACTTGCTGCTTCACCATTGTTTTTAGGGTAGTCAGAAATGTAGCTAATCTTACCAGTCCAGCTCTTATCTTGGTAAACTTTAGAAGTAAAAGTTACTTCTTGACCTACAGATAAGTTAGCGAGGTTATATTCAGATAGTTCCCCCTTAACTTGCAAATTTTCATTGCTAACGACATGAACTACCACCTGGCTAGCTCCAGTTGGAGATTTAGAAACATTACGGTTGACTTCGACCACAGTTCCTTCTAGAGTGCTGAGGACCGTCATGGCATCCAACTGACTTTGAGCCTTGCTTAATTGTGCTGCTGCATCTGCACGAGCATCACGCGCATCCCCTAGTTGCGCATCAATAGATGACACTGCATTTCCTGAGACTGGAGCTGGAGTTTGGGCTGTTGCACCTTCGCCTCCTGCTGGCGCTGGTAACTGTGGAGCCGGAGCTGAAGCGGCTTCATTTCGTGCTTGATTGAGTTCATTGATATGACGATCTGCCTTAGCTACTGCTCGACTAGCTGAATCATAGGCCGCCTGCGCTTCTGAACTACTGTACTTGACTAAAGCCTGTCCTTCACTGACTTTATCACCCACAGAAACACGAATTTCATCTAAATCACCCTTACTAGCATCAAAATAAACATATTGTTCATTTTTTGCTGTTACTGTCCCTGACAATAAAACAGAGGATGCCACGCTTCCTTCCTTGGCAACAACAAGATGAGTAGGCTCATCTTTTACAGCAGTCTGAGAAGGTTGTCTAAAGAGTAAAATGCCCCCAGCACCCAATACAACTACACTTGCAGCACCGATTGCTGCATACAATTGCCACTTTTTAGCTTTACGATTCTTCTTCATAATGAAACTCCTTTTTGATTTAAAGTCCTTAACAATATTATATAAAAATTAGCAAATATAAACAATAACAGTTCAGAACGAAATAATGACATTTCGGGATTTGATTATTGTTCGGAATCTATTTTTTACTACCATTGTACTAGTTATATAATACACTTTATTTTTCCTTTTTGCAAGCCTTTTCTTTAATTTTTTTAAACGTAGCAGATTTTTGCAATCAGATAAAAAAAAAGATAGAATATGACTATCAAAAAATGACACTCTACTATTTAAAAGAGTACAAAGGAGTTTTTAATGAGAGAATATGATATCATTGCTATCGGTGGAGGTAGCGGAGGAATTGCTACCATGAACCGTGCTGGTGAACACGGAGCTAAAGCGGCCGTTATTGAGGAAAAGAAATTAGGTGGAACCTGCGTCAATGTCGGTTGTGTTCCTAAAAAAATCATGTGGTACGGAGCACAAATCGCTGAGACTTTCCATCAATTTGGAGAAGACTACGGCTTTAAGACTACTGATCTTAACTTTGACTTTGCAACCCTACGTCGCAATCGTGAAGCCTATATTGATCGCGCTCGTTCTTCTTATGATGGCAGTTTTAAACGCAACGGTGTAGACTTGATTGAAGGTCATGCTGAATTTGTAGATTCTCATACTGTCAGCGTAAATGGTGAGCTGATTCGTGCTAAACATATCGTGATTGCTACTGGTGCCCATCCAAGTATTCCAAACATTCCCGGTGCTGAACTAGGTGGCTCTTCTGATGATGTATTTGCCTGGGAAGAATTGCCAGAGTCAGTTGCAATTCTAGGCGCGGGTTATATCGCTGTTGAATTGGCTGGCGTACTCCACACCTTTGGTGTCAAAACAGATCTCTTTGTTCGTCGTGATCGTCCTTTACGTGGTTTTGATTCTTACATCGTTGAAGGTCTGGTAAAGGAAATGGAAAGAACAAAATTACCACTTCATACTTACAAAGTTCCTGCTAAGTTAGAAAAAACTGCTGAAGGCATTACCATTCATTTCGAAGATGGTACTAGTCACACAGCTAGTCAAGTTATCTGGGCTACTGGTCGCCGTCCAAACATTAAGGGCTTGCAACTTGAAAAAGCTGGAGTAACTCTGAACGAACGTGGCTTTATCCAAGTGGATGAATACCAAAATACTGTTGTTGAGGGAATCTACGCTCTAGGTGATGTAACAGGCGAAAAAGAACTAACTCCAGTTGCTATCAAGGCTGGACGTACTTTGTCTGAGCGTCTCTTTAACGGAAAAACAACTGCTAAAATGGACTACACAACTATTCCAACTGTTGTCTTTTCACACCCTGCTATCGGAACTGTTGGATTGACAGAAGAGCAAGCTATTAAAGAATACGGTCAAGACCAAATCAAGGTTTACAAATCAAGCTTTACTTCTATGTACTCTGCTTGCACCAGCAATCGTCAAGAAACTCGTTTCAAATTGATCACAGCTGGTTCAGAAGAAAAAGTTGTCGGACTTCATGGAATTGGCTACGGGGTTGATGAAATGATTCAAGGATTTGCTGTTGCTATCAAAATGGGAGCAACCAAGGCAGACTTTGATGCAACTGTGGCGATTCACCCAACTGCATCTGAAGAATTTGTAACTATGCGTTAATCGAAATAAAAGAAGCTGATACAAATGTGTCTGCTTCTTTTTTGATGATTTACGAATCGATGAAAACAACTTACTCAGTCAGCAAATCGGCTGTTACAGTATTTGTTACCTTGTTTTTAAAAATTGGTTGACAATAATTACTCTACGAGTATAATAGTTACTATACATCAGAAAAGAGGTTAACTATTTTGAAAAAAGCTCACGTTTATGCTATCCCTGCTATTGGGGCTGCTCTCATTGCTGTTTTGGCACAAATCAGTCTTCCAATTGGACCTGTTCCCTTCACTCTGCAAAACTTTGCAATCGGCTTGATTGCTACTGTCTTTAGACCTAGAGAGGCTGTACTTTCTGTTGGACTCTATCTTCTTTTAGGTGCAATCGGTCTTCCTGTCTTTGCAGGAGGTGGAGCAGGATTTCAGGCTTTAGTTGGCCCTACTGCAGGATATCTTTGGTTTTATCTTGTTTATTCTGGACTTACTTCATCTCTAACTGACAGCAAGAGTGGAGTTGTCAAGATTTTTCTTGCAAACCTCTTGGGTGATGCCCTTGTCTTTGTCGGCGGGATTCTAAGCTTGCATTTCCTAGCTGGAATGGCATTTGAAAAAGCTCTTGTGGTGGGGGTTCTTCCCTTTATCATTCCAGACCTTGGTAAACTTCTTGCTATTAGTCTTATTAGTCGTCCACTACTTCAACGCCTTAAAAATCAGGCTTACTTTGCTAACTAAAAAAGGATATCGAGTTGTCATGACTCAATATCCTTTTCTTTCATTTTGAAAACTTAGTTTCCTTTAAAGGCATCCACCATGGTTTGAAATTCTTCATTGGAGAGAGTAATCCCTTTGCCCATTTTAGTATGATCTGGACTCCAAGCACGAATATCAAACTTTGCAGGAGCACCATTAAAGCTCACACGGTTGATTTCCTTGGTCCAACCTTTTTCGTTTTCAGAAAGAGTCAACAAGTGCTCTTCGATTTCAAATGTAAATTCTGCCATTTTCTTCTCCTTTTTTAGCTTTCATTTGATTATTCGTAAAATCTTGTAGATTTTAGGAAAATTTTATATAATATTGATATAAAAGAAGGGAGGCCAATATGAGACATAAATTCCAGCAAGTTCTTGATAAAATACATGACTTTTTAAATGGATATGACCAATCAGACCAGACTGAAAGCAACTCCCTTACAGCCACTATTGAAGAGGCTATCCAGAAACAAACCGCTGTTCACCTTATCTTGTCTGAGACAAGTTTTACAGGTGACATCATCAAATACGATCAGCAACGCCAGCAAATTATCGTGAAAAATTTTGCCAAAAATGTGACCCGTATTATCCGCATAAGCGATATTCAACGCCTGCGATTTGTCCCTTCAACTGTCCAAACAGCCCAAAAAAATAGATTTAAGAAAGAGTGAGATGTAGTTGCTTCATCCCACTCTTTTTTCTTAGCGAATTTGTTCAAAATGTAAATGAACGGCGATATGATCTCCATAACCACTTCTTTCCAAGTCACGTTGTAAACGATAGGAAATGTAGTGTTCAGCAATGGTAATGTAACCTGCACCCAGTAAACGATGTTCAACCATAGACTGAATCATGCTGATAGTAGCGCGTTCTACCTTGGCTTCTTCCAAGTCCAAAACCACTTTCTTAGTGACTTGTGCAAGGTTTTGACGCAAATCATCTGTCAATACATAGACAGTTTGTGCTGCCTTTAAGATAGCTTGGTAAATCTTATCTGGATTAAATTCAGCAATTTCTCCATCACGTTTGATTACTTGCATAGGTATCTCCTTTATTCTTTGTTTTCTTTGATTTCTGCCAGCATTTTTTCTTCTTCTGCTGTCAGTTGATAATTTTCTAACAAATCCGGTCTGCGCTCGTAGGTTTTCTTTAAGCTCTCATACAATCGCCACTGACGAATCTTTTCATGGTGCCCGCTCATCAGTACATCTGGCACGACCATGCCTCGATAATCATAGGGACGTGTGTACTGAGGATATTCAAGAAGGCCAGAAGAAAAACTATCATCTTGGTGGCTAGACTCCTTGCCAATCACTTCTGGAATCAGGCGAACCGTCGCATCAATCATGGTCATGGCCGCCAACTCGCCACCAGTGAGGACATAATCGCCTAGGGAAATCTCATCTGTCACCAAGGTCTTAATTCGCTCATCATAGCCCTCATAGTGACCGCAGATAAAGATCAGTTCCTCTTCTTTGGCCAAATCCTCAGCGTAAGCTTGATCAAACTGTTTCCCAGCAGGATCGAGGAGAATGACGCGCGGATTTTTCTTTTCAATAGCATCAAAAGCATCGAAAATGGGTTGGGCTCGGAGCAACATCCCCTGACCGCCTCCGTATGGCTCGTCATCTACATGGCGGGCCTTTTCAGCATTTTCTCGAAAATTATGATACTGGATATCCAAGAGCCCCTTTTCTCGAGCCTTTCCAACGATTGAGTGCTCCAGTGGAGAGAACATCTCTGGAAAGAGGGTTAAAATATCAATCTTCATCGTCTAACCCTTCTAAGATTTCCACATCGACCCGGTTATTCGGAATATCAACATTGAGAACCACTGGTGGAATATAAGGTAAAAGCAAGTCACGTTTACCTTTTCGCTTGACCACCCAGACATCGTTGGCACCTGGTTGTAGGATTTCCTTGATGGTTCCAATCAAGTTATCACCCTCATAGACTTCCAAACCGATAATCTCGTGATAATAAAATTCACCATCGTCTAGGTCATTCAAATCTTCCTCAGCAACCTTGAGACTGTATCCCTTGTACTTTTCAATAGCATTGATATGGTACATATCTTTGAATTTAATAATGTCAAAGTTCTTCTGTTTACGGTGGCTAGCGATGGTCACTGTTTGAACAAACTGATCTTTTTCATCAAACAAGGCTAGCTCAGTACCTTTTTTAAACCGTTCTTCTGCAAAATCCGTCACAGACAAGACTCGCATCTCACCCTGCAACCCCTGCGTATTGACGATTTTCCCAACATTAAAGTAGTTCATCTTGTCTCCTGTACTCTATTTCTTTCCATCTTATTCGGACAATTCTCGAATAATAGTCACAATTTTTTCTGATTCTGACCATTGTAAATAATGGTGATTCCCTCCTAAAATAAGTTTAGTATTGGAAGTCCAATATTCTGATTCTCTGTACTCTTTTTCTCTATAAGGCTGACAAAAAATAAATACAGGGACATGAGATTCTATCGATACATTCTCAAAATCTTCCTCAGTAATCTCTCCAGATATATGAAATCCAGTATCTTGATTTTCCAACTCTGACCCTTTTTCTTGCATTAATTCCCAGATTTCTTTATTAGTTTCAGGGCTAAATGTCTCTTGAGTTAAGTTCTTAAAATAAAGTTCAGGACCACACTCCTCAATCAGCCTCATCTGCTTTTCCATTTCTGGATAAGGATTTTCTGAAAAATCAGCAAACATGACGTTTTTAGTTGTCGGTTCCATTGCTACTAAAGCCTGACACTTAATTGGTTTCTTGAGCAATTTACAAGCTAAAATTCCACTCAAACTATGTGCACAAAGTATGTATTCAGAAATCGCCAATTCTTCAAGTACTTTATAAACCGCATCTGCAAGATTATCTAGATTTTTTCCAGCTTGGTCATGAATCGGACTCCAACCTGTGTTCGGAAAATCAATTGTCAAATAACCAATTGTAGGAGGAAGTTTTTCAAGTATAAGTGAAAAATTTTCATAACTTGGTAGCAAACCTACGCCACTTAAACAAACTAGCATTTTCTTTTGCTTTTGATAAGTAACAGAGAGACTACCAATTTCTGTAGATACTTCAAACCTCTTCATAAAGAAATCCACTCGTTCTATATAATGAATTATTAAAAATCCTTATCCTTTATTTTATCACGTTCCAAGGATTTTCTCAAGTTGGAGGAAAATACATAGAGGGCCCGCTATAGTCCAAAAAGTGCTAATATTTTCCTCTTTAATGTTAATTTATATTTGAAAGATGAGATATTTACATTCCCGTTATACATATTGCTATAAAATGTATATTCCCCAATTTCACCCTGACTTGTTTTCCATTTCATTCTTAAACTAGGCATGTTCTCTGGTAAATTTGTATGAATCAATAAGCATGTATAATTCTTTAAATTTTTAACTGTATGCAGTTTATTATTTACAATCAAACAATCGTTTCTTGAATCATAGTTTAAAGAATAAAATTCTACTATTTCAATATCAACTTCCTTTGGATAAAAAATCAAATGGTTATAATGTTTATCATTTTCATCATGTTTAAACTCATATATATGATGAAATCTCGTATGTAAGGAATCAAATTCGATTGGTTTAATTACCTGAATTTCGATATTATTGATATAGGCCTTATTCTGAAAACTAATTTTTAAAATTACACCTATAAAAGTCGAAATCTGTAAAATTCGCAATAACCAATCAATGTACATTGCCCAATCTATGTTTAAAATACAATCAATGTTCATTCTTTTCCAGCCCCCCTTTAAAAAGCCTTCCAAATCACGTTCATGTTGGTACTTAATGGCTGCAATTTTACACTTCTCACAAAAAAGCGAGACATTCGTCCCGCCCTTCTTATTTTTCGTCAATAACGATTCTTACTTTTTTGTCTTCAGTTGGGACAGAGTAGACAATCGTTCTTATCGCAGAAATAGTGCGACCCTTACGACCGATTACACGACCCACATCACTTTGATCAAGATCCAAATGATATTCCAAAAATTCTGGTGTATCTTCAATCTTGATAGTTAAGGCATCTGGTTGTGAAATCAAGGGTTTCACAATCGCAATAATGAGATTTTCAATCGTATCCATCTGTCAACCTACTTTAAACTTATTTTGAGAATTTAGAATCGTGGAATTTCTTCAATACACCTTCTTTTGAAAGGATGTTGCGAACTGTATCTGAAGGTTGAGCTCCATCAGCCAACCATGCAAGAACGCGGTCTTCTTTCAAAGTTACTTGGTTTTCAGCAACAAGTGGGTTGTAAGTTCCAACTGTTTCAATGAAACGTCCGTCACGTGGTGAACGTGAATCTGCTACGTTGATACGGTAGAAAGGTTTTTTCTTAGAACCCATACGAGTCAAACGGATTTTAACTGCCATTTTTAAATTCTCTTTTCTTATTTTTTTTATTTCGGTGAAATAGCTGAGCTATTTAGCACATGTTCTATTATATCAGATTTCTGGCAGGTGTCAAGAAAAAAACTTGACAGACTATAAATTTTTTAAACCATTTATAAATTTGTTAGAAGTAGGAAATAAATGTTTGAAAGAGGCTATCAGTGAATACTATTTTAGAAACATTTTATAAAGACCACCAAGTCACGACCTTCATGACCATTTTTCAGAAGAAGAATTAGCTGGTCACTTTTCGATTCGTGGTTATAAAATAACTCCAAAAGGAAAGCACATACTGGAACATACCAGGACATTGTTGACCGTCATCCAAAGAAAAATCTCTAAGCAAGCGACTTTTTGGTTGGCTCCTCTAAAACTACCTTGTCACTAATATTTGAAATCCCCTTCTTTTTAGGGTACAATGGTAGAAATGAATTTTTGAGAGGAATAGAATGAAAAAACTAGCAACCCTTCTTTTACTGTCCACTGTAGCCCTAGCTGGATGCAGCAGCATCCAACGCAGCCTGCGTGGTGATGACTATGTTGATTCCAGTCTTGCTGCTGAAGAAAGTTCCAAAGCAGCTGCCCAATCTGCCAAAGAGTTAAACGATGCTTTAACAAACGAAAACGCCAATTTCCCACAACTATCTAAAGAAGTTGCTGAAGACGAGGCTGAAGTGATTCTCCACACAAGTCAAGGAGATATCCGTATCAAACTCTTCCCTAAACTCGCTCCTCTAGCGGTTGAAAACTTCCTCACTCATGCCAAAGAAGGCTACTATAACGGCATTACCTTCCACCGTGTCATCGATGGCTTCATGGTTCAAACTGGAGATCCAAAAGGGGACGGTACAGGTGGTCAGTCCATTTGGCATGACAAAGATAAGACTAAAGACAAGGGAACTGGTTTCAAAAACGAGATTACTCCTTATCTCTATAACATCCGTGGCGCTCTTTCTATGGCTAACACTGGTCAACCAAACACCAATGGTAGCCAGTTCTTCATCAACCAAAACTCTACAGATACCTCTGCTAAACTCCCTACAAGCAAGTATCCAAAGAAAATCATCGAAGCCTATAAAGAAGGGGGAAACCCTAGTCTAGATGGCAAACACCCAGTCTTTGGTCAAGTGATTGACGGTATGGATGTTGTAGATAAAATTGCCAAAGCCGAAAAAGATGAAAAAGACAAGCCAACGACTGCTATTACTATCGATAGCATCGAAGTGGTGAAAGACTACAATTTTAAATCATAAAAACCAAAAAAATACAGTATCCACATTCGGTACTGTATTTCTTTTACTCTCATTCTTAAGTTAAATTATTAAAATCCCAGATTTGGTCCATCCAGCCTTCATAGAAGTCTGGTTCGTGGCAGACCATAAGGATAGACCCCTTGTATTCTTTGAGAGCACGTTTGAGTTCATCCTTGGCATCCACATCCAAGTGGTTGGTCGGCTCGTCCAGCACTAAAACGTTGTTTTCACGATTCATCAAGAGACAGAAACGCACTTTTGCTTGTTCCCCACCTGACAAGACTTGAATTTGGCTTTCAATATGCTTGGTTGTCAAACCACAACGGGCAAGGGCTGCACGGACATCTGCTTGGTTGAGGGCCGGAAAGGCATTCCAGACAGCCTCTAGTGGGGTTTGGCGATTACCACCTTCTACTTCCTGTTCAAAATAACCAAGTTCTAGGTAGTCACCGCGTTCAACTTCCCCAGCAATTGGTGGAATAATACCTAAGAGAGATTTTAAGAGAGTTGTTTTCCCGATACCATTGGCACCGATAATAGCAACCTTTTGATTACGTTCAAAGGTAAGATTTAAAGGCTTGGTCAGAGGACGGTCATAACCAATCTGCAAATCCTTGGCTTGGAAGATAAAGCGCCCTGGCGTACGAGCTGGTTTGAAATCAAATGATGGTTTTGGTTTCTCACTTTGCAATTCGATAATATCCATCTTATCCAATTTCTTCTGACGGGACATGGCCATGTTTCGTGTTGCAACACGCGCTTTGTTTCGGGCAACAAAGTCCTTAAGGTCGGCAATCTCTTTCTGCTGACGTTCGTAGGCTGCCTCTAGCTGAGATTTCTTCATAGCATAGACTTCTTGGAACTGGTAGTAGTCACCAGAGTAACGCGTCAGCTGTTGATTTTCCACATGATAGACAATATTAATAACATCATTGAGGAATGGAATATCGTGTGAAATAAGGACAAAGGCATTCTCATAGTTTTGGAGATAGCGCTTGAGCCAATCAATATGCTCAGCATCCAAATAGTTGGTCGGCTCGTCCAAAAGCAAGATATCGGGCTTTTCAAGGAGGAGTTTAGCCAAAAGCACCTTGGTTCTTTGCCCACCTGACAAAGAGGTTACATCCGTATCCATGCCAAAGTCCATGACACCAAGGGCACGCGCTACTTCATCAATCTTAGCATCCAAAGTATAGAAATCACGACTCTCTAAACGGTCTTGAAGTTCTCCCACTTCTTCCATGAGAGCATCAACATCCGCTCCGTCTTCAGCCATTTCCATATAGAGGTCATTGATACGGACTTCAGCTTTGAATAGCTCATCAAAGGCCGTACGGAGAACATCGCGTACCGACTGCCCTTCAGCAAGGACGGAGTGCTGATCCAAGTAACCAGCAGTCACATATTTGGACCACTCAACCTTCCCTTCATCTGGCAGCATTTTACCAGTCACAATGCTCATAAAGGTTGATTTCCCTTCACCATTGGCACCAACCAGACCGATATGTTCCCCCTTGAGGAGACGGAAGGACACATCTTCAAAAATTGCACGGTCACCAAAACCGTGACTCAGATTTTTAACTTCTAAAATACTCATTTTAATTCCTTATCTTGTTTTTATGTAATTGTTTATAGAGAAGCCAAGCCAGATAGCCACCCAAGGTATTGGTCCACAAATCATCAATCTCAAAGACGCGATTAAAATCAAAGAAAAAATCCAAAACCAACTGCGTACACTCAATTCCAAGACTCACAAGAAAACTGAAAAAAATCACTTTTCTTGTTTTCCGCAAGTTTGGAAAGAGATAAAGGAGTTGAAACACCAAAGGAAAAAGTAAGAAGACATTAAGGATATTTTGTAGAAAAATCCAATATAATTGTCCAATGTCACTCACTTCACCTAGTTTCCAGAGAGAATTGAAAGGAGTCAAAAGAAAAACCAGGCGTCCAAGATGCTGAATACCTGGAGTTTCCACTCCCACGGGAGAATGTTCTTGAGGAGTAAAGCAAAAATAGACAATGCAAATGCTATAGAAAATAACTCCCCAGACCAAAATATGATTATAAGTCTTCTTCATCATTAAGGGTTGACTGCTGCGACTGCCTTCTGGCGGTCACGTTTCATTGTATTAGAACGCAATTGTCCACAAGCTGCATCAATATCAGTACCATGCTCTTGACGAACAACACAGTTAACCCCTTTTTTCTTAAGCGTATCATAGAAGGCCAGGACTCGCTCTTTAGGACTACGGCTATATTGGTCATGCTCACTAACTGGGTTATAAGGAATCAAGTTGACATAAGACAATTTCTTGATATTCTTGAGCAATTCAGCCAATTCCAAGGCTTGTTCTACACCGTCATTGACTTCATTGAGCATGATATACTCAAAGGTCACACGGCGATTGGTTGTTTCGATATAGTACTCAATAGCCGCAAAGAGTTTTTCAATTGGAAAGGCACGGTTAATCTTCATGATGCTTGAGCGCAGTTCATTATTAGGTGCGTGAAGGGAAACGGCAAGATTGACCTGAACTCCTTCATTAGCAAAATCACGAATTTTATGGGCCAAACCTGAGGTTGAAACCGTAATGTGACGAGCACCGATGGCCATTCCCTTGTCATCATTGATAGTACGGACGAAATTCAAGACATTGTTGTAGTTATCAAAGGGCTCACCGATACCCATGACAACGATATGGCTGACGCGTTCATCCTGACCACGCTCATCAAAGTATTTCTGAACCAGCATGATTTGCGCTACGATTTCCCCATTATTGAGGTCACGTTGTTTCTTAATCAAACCAGAGGCACAGAAGGTACAACCGATATTACAGCCGACCTGAGTGGTCACACAGACAGATAAACCGTAGTGTTGACGCATGAGTACTGTCTCAATCAACATACCATCTGGCAATTCAAAAAGATACTTGACAGTACCATCAGCAGACTCTTGAACGATACGTTGTTTCAAGGGATTGACCACAAACTGGTCATTAAGCTTAGCAATCAAATCCTTGGAAAGGTTGGTCATCTCTTCAAATGACTGAACACGTTTACGGTAAAGCCATTCCCAGATTTGATCTGCACGGAATTTCTTTTCTCCCTGCTCCAAAACCCATTCCTGCATGGTTTGACGTGTTAAACTATAAATTGACGGTTTCATTTCTTCTCCTTATTCTCTACTCACTTCTGACGAATGACAAAATGACGTTGTCCCTTGTCCTCTTTCTGAGAATGCTGGTCTTTCTGACGACGTCTATTTTTCTTATCTGCATTCGGTTTTCGTTTAGTTTGAGCCGATTTCTTTCCTTTTCTAGAAGGCTGTTCTTCTTCCTTCTTACGCATTTTCTTATCAAATGATGCGCGCTTAGGGGCTTCATTTGATAAGACAAAATAGGCACAACCATAACTACAATACTCTAAAAGGTAGTCTTGTAAACGACTGATTTTTTCAAGTTTTTCTTCTGTTCGATCATCCTTATAAAAACCTCGTAGGCGAAGCTGTTCGTTGCTCCAGTCTCCCACGATATAATCAAACTTTGTTAAGACTTCTGAAAAACGCTGATTAAAAGCCGTCACATCAAAGGCATCCTTGATATTTTCCACCAAGGAAAAAGCTATCCCTTCCGTTTCGACCTTCTCCCCATGTAAATGGAACTCAGGACCAGGAAACTTGTTATAGTTGTATAATTCAGGTGCAATTTCTTTTCGCATAGATATCCTTTTTTCACGATTACTTAATACTTTATTCTACCATAATTTCTAGCAGTTAGCACGTTTCTCATAAAAATGAAAAAAGTCTGACGATTTTGTCAGACCAAAATAATATAACCTTAAAAAGAGAAGAACAATTCTTCCCTCCAACTATCATTATTTAGCAGCTGCGTACAATTCATCTACTTTGTTCCAGTTGATCACTGAGAAGAAAGCTTTGATGTAGTCAGGACGCACGTTGCGGTATTTCACGTAGTATGCATGTTCCCAAACGTCCAAGCCCAAGATTGGTTTTTTACCTTCTGAGATTGGTGTGTCTTGGTTTGCTGTTGAAGTCACTTCAAGTTTCCCTTCTTTGTTGACAACCAACCATGCCCATCCTGAACCAAAACGAGTTGTTGCTGCTGCAGTGAAGGCCGCTTGGAATTCTTCAAATGAACCAAATGTTGCATCGATTGCTGCTGCAAGTTCTGCTGAAGGAGTTGTTTTCTCAGGACTCATCAATTCCCAGAAAAGAGCGTGGTTCAAGTGTCCGCCACCGTTATTGATAAGTGCTTGACGGATATCAGCTGGAATAGATTCTACATCAACAAGCAAGGCTTCAAGATCTTCACCGATTTCAGGGTGTTTTTCAAGAGCTGCATTAGCATTGTTGACATAAGTTTGATGGTGTTTGTCATGGTGCAAGTGCATTGTTTCCGCATCGATGTATGGTTCCAAAGCGTCGTATGCATATGGAAGATCTGGTAAGATAATAGCCATCTGTAATACCTCTTTTTCTTTCTATATGAAAATGATAACGCAAACATTCACTTTTTTCAAGTTTTTTGCTTATAGATAAGGAAATCACTGAAATATATTCTAATAATACTCTTCGAAAATCTCTTCAAACCGCGTCAACGTCGCCTTGCCGTAGGTATGTTACTGACTTCGTCAGTCTTATCTACAACCTCAAAACAGTGTTTTGAGCTGACTTCGTCAGTCTTATCTACAACCTCAAAGCAGTGCTTTGAGCAACCTGCGGCTAGTTTCCTAGTTTGCTCTTTGATTTTCATTGAGTATAAAACAAGCAAATCAGCAAGAAACCCACGACAAGATAATCCTGACGCGGGTTGTAGTTTCAAAAAAATATCAATTTACCTGACTAGCAATCTGTAAGAGTGCCTTTTCAAAAAGGAAACTCTTTTCATAGAGACCTGTTTTAATCTGATAATCTGTCTCAATCAAGTAGGAAATAACTTGTTTCAAAAAGCTCAAGGAAAGTCCTCTTGAATCTCTCAGCGCAAACTTAATCTGATAGGGATTTGGATTGCGTCCGAGAAAACTTCCTAGACTACTTGCAATCTGCGCTTCTGTTTGCCCAGACTCCGACAAAATCTTCACCTGAGTAAAAGTCCGAAATTGTCCTAGCATGACTGCAATCAACTTGATTTCATCTTCTCCTTGCAAGGTCAAGTCTCTAACCAAATCTCGCGCCTGGTCCATCTTTTTAGTCAGAATAAACTGAGTTAAATCAAAAATATTGTCCTGCAAGGTCTTGGGAATTGCGTTAACAATATCCTCTTCCTCGATAACAGAGTCTTCCTTATAGGACTGTAAAAAGAGGAGATTTTTCTGAATTGCGCTAAATTGAAAACCCGACTTGATAAGGAGATTTTCAAAAGAATGATTGGTAAACTGCAGACCTTCTTTCTGGCTCCACTTTTGGAAATACTGGCGCAATTCTTGTTCTTTAGCTTCTATTGCATCAAAGAGCTTGGCATCACGCTTAAGTAATTTAACCAATCGTCTTTTGCTATCCAGCTTTCCTTCTGCAAAGATTATCAACTTGGTTGTTGGGGAAGGATTGTCAAGGTATTCCTCAAACGACTTGAGCTCGTCATCTGTCAAAAAGCGCTTTTTAGCAGTTGTGATATCGACAAAATGATCTAATATCACGATTTTCTCATCCGCAAAGAAAGGAAGGCTGACCAACTCCAGTTCCACATCCTTGTAAACTACTTCTTTCATATCAAAGTAGGCAAAGTTAAGGTCAGCAGAATCATAGCCAATCTGTTTCAACACTTGACTCTTCATAACTTCAAACTGGCCCTGGTCTGTCCCTGTAAATAGGATCAGACTGGGTAAATTTGATAAAGTCAACTTCTGGCTTTCTTCAATAGCTAGCATCTTCTCTCCTTTCTTCTGATTTTTTAATGAATTTAGTCAATATAGCGCAATTTCCCACGGAAATCTTCTAGGCTCTCGTACCCTTTTTCCGCCATGATTGCTTTCAGTTCATTGGTAATACGTTCGAAGGTACCGACACCTTCTTTGTGAAGGGTAGTTCCCACCTGCACCATACTCGCTCCACAGAGGATATGTTCAAAGGCATCTCTACCAGTCAGAACGCCACCTGTTCCGATGATTTGGATTTGAGGATTTAAACGTTGATAAAAAGCATGAACATTCGCTAGAGCAGTCGGTTTGATGTACTCCCCACCAATCCCACCAAAACCATTTTTAGGACGAATAACGACGGACTCATCTTCTATATATAGGCCGTTTCCGATAGAGTTGACGCAGTTTACAAACTTAAGAGGATACTTATTGAAAATAGCTGCCGCTTGGTCAAAGTGAACAATATCAAAATATGGTGGCAATTTAATTCCTAAAGGTTTGGTAAAATAGGCAAATACCTCTGCCAAAATCCGGTCTGTTGTCTCAAAATCATAGGCAATCTGAGGTTTACCTGGAACATTTGGACAGGAGAGATTTAGCTCAGTCAGACCACGAAACTCACTCTCTTGGACTTTTTTCAAGATAGTATGGGTTTCCTCTGGAGACATGCCGACTAGAGATAAGAAGAAAGTCCGGTTCGGCTCTTTTTCCTGCAGATCCAAAAGATAGTCCAAATAATAATCTAAGCCATTATTCGGTAATCCCATAGAGTTGATAGAACCAAGGGGAATATCTTGATAGCGTGGTTCAGGATTTCCCTGACGAAAGTCCAAGGTCGCAGTCTTGGTCACAAAAGTTCCTGCCGCTGAGTTTTTAACCCCTTCTAACTCCTCTATCGTCATACAAGCCACACCTGCTGCATTCATCAAGCAATTGTCAAACTCAAAACCAGCAATTTGTGTTTTCGTTGATACCATGATTCTGATCCTCCAGATTCCTTTTATTGCTAATATTATACCATATTTTCAGCTTTTCTCTTCAAGAAAGTCATTTATAAGAAAAACGTTCGTTTTTTATCCACTTTCTAAAATTTCCAATTTCAAACAACCCAAAAAATCAAATTGAAAGAATTTTTAGAAAATTTTTGTTTTTCTCTTTACAGTTAAAAAAATTTCTGCTATAATGACACACATAATTAAATTAGAATTTAAGGAGAACGATATGACATCTGCTAAAGAATATATCCAAAGCGTGTTTGAAACTGTGAAAGCTCGTAACGGGCACGAGGCTGAATTCCTCCAAGCTGTTGAAGAATTTTTCAACACTTTGGAACCTGTATTTGAAAAACACCCTGAGTATATCGAAGAAAATATATTGGCACGTATTACTGAGCCAGAACGCGTGATTTCTTTCCGTGTTCCTTGGGTTGACCGTGATGGAAAAGTTCAAGTAAACCGTGGCTACCGTGTTCAATTCAACTCAGCTGTTGGACCATACAAAGGCGGACTTCGTTTCCACCCAACTGTAAACCAAGGGATTTTAAAATTCCTCGGATTTGAACAAATCTTTAAAAACGTTTTGACTGGACTTCCAATCGGTGGAGGTAAAGGGGGATCAGACTTCGATCCTAAAGGTAAAACAGATGCTGAAGTAATGCGCTTCTGCCAAAGCTTCATGACTGAATTACAAAAACACATCGGACCATCACTTGATGTACCTGCTGGTGATATCGGTGTTGGTGGACGTGAGATTGGTTACCTTTACGGTCAATACAAACGCCTTAACCAATTTGATGCTGGTGTCTTGACTGGTAAACCTCTTGGATTTGGTGGTAGCTTGATTCGTCCAGAAGCAACTGGTTACGGTTTGGTTTACTATACTGAAGAAATGCTCAAAGCTAACGGTAACAGCTTTGCTGGTAAGAAAGTGGTTATTTCAGGTTCTGGTAACGTTGCTCAATACGCTCTTCAAAAAGCAACTGAACTTGGTGCTACTGTAATCTCTGTATCTGACTCAAACGGCTATGTTATCGATGAAAATGGTATCGACTTCGATCTTTTGGTTGATGTTAAAGAAAAACGTCGCGCTCGTTTGACTGAGTATGCAGCTGAGAAAGCAACTGCTACTTATCATGAAGGTTCTGTATGGACTTACGCTGGAAACTACGATATCGCTCTTCCATGTGCTACTCAAAACGAAATCAACGGTGAAGCTGCTAAACGCTTGGTTGGTCAAGGAGTTATCTGTGTATCTGAAGGTGCCAACATGCCAAGCGACCTTGATGCTATCAAAGTTTACAAAGAAAATGGTATCTTCTACGGACCTGCCAAAGCTGCCAACGCTGGTGGTGTAGCCGTTTCAGCCCTTGAAATGAGCCAAAATAGCCTTCGCCTCTCATGGACTCGTGAAGAAGTTGATGGACGTCTCAAAGACATCATGACAAACATCTTCAACACAGCTAAAACAACTTCAGAAACATACGGTCTTGATAAAGACTACCTTGCAGGAGCTAACATTGCTGCCTTTGAAAATGTAGCAAATGCTATGATTGCACAAGGTATTGTTTAATACTTGAAAAAAGTTAACAAAAAGCAACAGCTAGACAGTTGTTGCTTTTTGTATTTTAAAGAAAATAAACTTGCTAGGTTTTAGAAACAATATCAAAATAGCTATCAGATAATAGCATTTCTATTATCTTAAAATCAAGAAACTATAAAAGTTTTACTGCAAGTTTCACAGGTCAATTCACTTCCAATGACTCCATCTGTTGGCTTATGACAAGTAGGACAATAAACACGTTTTGCTGATAATTTATAAGATAACTCATCTCGCAATTCTTTTCCTTTAATTTCAATAACATCCTCACCTTGTTCTTCAAACTTAAGAACTGTTATCAAAGCTTTGTCATATTGTTTCATTCGTGGCTGTTTTAAGAATAAAAAAGATGATATAAGCAAAAATAGGAAAAATAAAACAAACAAAATTGTAACTATTAAAAGCCACATAAAGTAGAAATCGTGAAGTAATCCTTCTTTTTTTCCTAATAACCATCTTATTTCTTTATCTATGGACTGATAAAATTTCAAGCCCGAAAGAATACATATGAAAGATACTATAGGATAAACAACCTTGGAAATGATTAAACGATAGCGTCTCATTTATATTTCCTTTCTAGATAACCATGCACCGCAATAATCACATGATTTACCTTGCCCTAGATCAAGCAGATTCTCACCACTACATGATGGACAAATAACGGGATATGTATTTTTGTTAATCTGGTGATTTTCAAATAAAGTGAATAAAGCTTGTATTTGATTTCGTTTCTTAACTTCCTCTTCTCTCTTTGACTTACGATAAGTCATTACCAATATTGAGATCACACTAAACAAATACCACGGAGCTAAAAGAAATAGAAATCGAATAGACCATTCCCTAGATTTTTCATCTTCAAAAAATGATGATAAAATGATTAAAACAAGCATTTGAAGTAAATTCTTCTGTTTTAATTTCTTCAAGGAAAAGGAATCTTTAATTGTTTCTCGAAATAAATATAAAATAATTAAAGCAACTAGTAAAAAGAAAACATTCTGAAATGATAAAAATAAAAAACTGATAACAACGGGAATTCCAATAGATTTTGCCAAAATTATAAAATCAAGATTTTTCAATATAAAGATAGTTAGTCCATCATCTATAGAAAAGATAGCAAGTGATAAAACTACAAAACAGAGTATTACTATATTTGAAATTAACCAATGAAAGCCTTTTTCCCAATTATTCTTAATATACTGTTTCACCTATCTTCTCCTCTAGTTGCTATATATTCTCTATAAAGAGCTTTCCCATTATATATCTCATCCAAAGCTTTGACTTTAATTTTTATATTTTCTAAAACACCAAAGCTATAAAATGCAAAGGAAGACAAAAAGAAACCCGATAAAGAGAAAACAATAGGAGTTAATATTGAGAAAATCGGCTTACCATGTACTAAAAATAGAGTTACGAACAATAAAGAAATAAAAAACGTTGCGCTTGTCAATCCCATAAAAAGTATACTTAATAAACGAAATACTTGGTACATCTACTATATCCTCTTGTCATAGAACTTGTCTAAGTAATCCCTTACTCTTTTAAAAAGATTTCCTAATATCTTTCAGGGAATTGGTGTATTTATTCATACATTTCCATACTTAGAATTACATAATTTGAAAGATCTAAAAACGAAATAAAAGATCTTAGTTTTAGATTTCTAAGAAAAAGGGAAACTCTGGCAATCCCAGATTTCCCAAATAAATTCAAAAGTAAATTTGAAAATACAAAAAATCAAAGATTAAAGATAATACTTAAACTAGATTGATATAAAAATGATTTTTCCAATAATTTGAATTATCTTTCGTGCCCGCAATTAGAACAGAAGTTTGCTCCTTCCAAAAAAGCAGTCCCGCATTGGCTACAAAACTTAGCTAAGCCTGTTTCTCCTTTGAGGTCAGTTTGATGCTGTTTAACATCTTTGTCAAATGAATTCCTATCTTCAATCTGATCCACCAAGTTGCTAAATTTAGCTCCCAAGGAAAGTCCCATAGCTATTTCCACGCCTGCTCCCATTAGATTTCCTGCAGAATCATTATTTTTTGCTGCCTCTTCTAAAAGATCAAATTGTCTCTCTTCTTGATAAGTATACTCTTCAATATCTCTACCAGCCTGCTTGCTTTTGGCTTCCAAAATTTGCTTGTGGAATTTAAAGATTTCTCTATATCCATTGCTATTCTGATTTACCTTTAAAGCCTCAATGTTAAATTCCTCAATACTAATTCCATATTTAGAAAAATGGCTGGATAAAATAGCTGACAAAGCAACAGACATATCAAAACTGTGCATCTCAATATCAAGAATTGGAATCTTATGGTTGTATATTACTTGTGAAATAGCTGAACTAATCAACCCACTAACAGTTTGTCTAAACCGTTTTTGTAAAATAGGAGCTGTTATAATATCGGGGTGACTTGGCATAAATTCTAATATAAAAGCTTCTAAGTCTACAATTCGAGGAATGAAATTTCCATGTATTTTCAATTCTACAGGAATATCACTTTCTGGATCTCGAACCATTATAGGAGAAGAAGTTCCCCATCCAATCGGTTGTAAATCATACATATTCACAAACCACAAAAACAATGAGTCAGACGAAATACCTCCACTTAGAAAGTTTTTTATTCCTGAAACTACTTGAATATCATATCCTTCAATCTTATGTTTACCAGCATCATAAGTAGTTACTGCTCTTCCATTTGAAAACAATACAGCACACTGACCAGGGTTTACAATTACAGTTGCTCCTATCTTGATATTCGTTTTAGGATGTCTCCAAGCAAGTATATTCCTTGTATCTTCACCTTCATAACGAATAACATCAAACAAATTTAATGCCATCTTTTCTCCTCTAAAATGAAAACTATAAATTATAAGATTAATCTTCCATACCTATATTACTATTATATAACCCCTTTGTTGAAAAGGCAACTCATACTTATAAATTATTATCTTTGGAGCAATCCCCTATATGAGTTGTTGATGTCCTGGAGAAACTTTATAAATAGTTTGACCCTTTTTTGCCCCTTTTTAAACCAAAATAAAAACCGCTACTCCTAAGAATAGCGGTTTAATCATGTTTTTAAGCTACTAATGTAGTTACTCTATTATTTAAGAGTAACTGAAGCTCCAGCTTCTTCCAATTTAGCTTTGATTTCTTCAGCTTCTGCAGTTGCAACACCTTCTTTAACAAGTGCTGGTGCACCATCAACAAGTTCTTTAGCTTCTTTAAGACCAAGACCTGTGATTTCACGTACAACTTTGATAACGCCAACTTTTTTGTCGCCTGCAGATGTCAATTCAACGTCGAATGAATCTTTAGCAGCACCAGCGTCAGCAGCACCAGCTGCAGCAACAGCTACAGGAGCAGCTGCAGTTACACCAAATTCTTCTTCGATAGCTTTTACAAGGTCGTTCAATTCAAGGATTGAAGCTTCTTTAATTTCAGCAATAATGTTTTCAATGTTCAATGCCATTGTTATTTCCTCCAAATATGTTTTAAATTTATAATAGATTTTCGTAGCTACGCTACGCTGCGTAGCTTAAGATTAAGCTGCGTCTTCTTTGTTGTCTGCAACCGCTTTGACTGCAAGAGCAACGTTGCGCACTGGCGCTTGAAGTACAGAAAGGAGCATAGAAAGAAGTCCTTCGCGGTTTGGAAGAGTTGCAAGTGCAAGAATCTCTTCTTTAGATGCGACAGCGCCTTCGATTGCACCACCTTTAATTTCAAGTGCTTCAGCGTCTTTAGCAAAATCGTTCAAGATTTTCGCTGGTGCGATAACATCTTCGTTAGAAAATGCTACTGCAGATGGTCCAACAAATACTGATGCAAGATCTTCAAGACCAGCTTTTTCAGCTGCACGACGCAAGATTGAGTTTTTAATAACTTTATACTCAACTTCGCTTCCACGAAGCTCACGACGAAGAACTGTATCTTGCTCAACTGTCAAACCACGAGCGTCTACAACGACGATAGATGCAGCAGCTTTCATTTTTTCAGCTACTACGTCAACTAGTTCCGCTTTTTTAGCAATAATTGCTTCACTCATTAGTGTGTTCACCTCCGTTATTATTTTGCTTGGGGAATTTTTCCAAAAGAAAAACGCGCCCAAACCTAGACACGAAAGTACAATACGCTTCTTTTTACATGATACGTTTTGTCCTCGGTAGGATACTTATGAGTCGAGCTCCCCTACTGTCTTAGGCAGTTTTTTCAAACCGTATATAAGTATAGCATAGTCAAAAAAAGAATGCAAGATTTTTGCAAACTTTTTTTAAATTTTTTTGATTTTTCTTTTAAAGTTCTACTGTCAAGACTTGACCTTGCTTCACAACCTGTTCTCCGGCGATATAAACATCATCTACATCACTGGATTTAACAGCATAAACCAGGTGAGAAAGCATATTTTCTTGGGGTTGGAGATGAATTTTTCCTTGTGGTTGAATAACGAGAAAATCTGCCTGTTTACCTACTTCCAGACTTCCTATCTGATTTTCCATTCCTAGGACCTTAGCACCTTCGATTGTCAGAGCCTTGAGAGCTGTTTCGATAGGGAATTGGCTAGCATCTCCACTCTTCATTTTCTGAAGGAGAGCTGCAGTCCGTCCTTCCTCAAACATATCAAGGTTGTTGTTGGAGGCAACCGAATCCGTCGCAATTCCAACCGCTACTCCTGCTTTTTGCAGTTGAATGATAGGAGCAATCCCTGATGCCAATTTGAGATTACTGATAGGATTGTGGGCAATAGACACTTGAGAAGTTGCCAAGCGTTCAATTTCTCTCTCGTTTAATTCGACCCCGTGAGCAAAGACAGACGGATGATCTAAGTAACCAAGTTCTTCTAGAAAAGCAAGAGGACGTTTGCCGTATCGTTTCAGGATAATTCCTGACTCCTCCTTGGTCTCCGCCACATGGATATGGAGAGGAATATTTAGCTCTTTTGCCATGTCTAAACTCGCTTGTAGCAAGTCTTGATTACAGCTGTAAGGAGAATGAGGGGCTACCATAACCTTAAAATTTGGATTTTTATATCCAATAATTTCCTCAATAATTGCTCGAGTTTTACTTATCGTCTCAGCAGTTGTTTCTGCCTCTGAAGAAAAGAGAGTCGGCGAGAAATAACAACGCATCTTGGAATCTTTCACTGTCTGATAAATCCGCTCAATATCCACACCATTGGGATTATACATATCGTTAAAGGTTGTTGTACCTGACTGGAGCATCTCTGTCAGAGCTTCTTTAACTGCCTTGGTAGTCATGTCGGGTGTAAACTCAGCCTCTGCTGGCCAGATATAGTCATTGAGCCATTCATGGAGATTACTGTCATCTCGGATTCCTCTCAATCCTGTCATAGCAGAATGGGTATGGCAATTGACCAAACCAGGCATAATCCAGGCTCCCTGATAGTCTATAATCTGCTCAGCTTGCTCTAAAATCTCTGACTTCTCTTGACCGACATAGACGATTTGAGAATCCTTAACAGCTAAGATTCCATCAAGATAGACATGGAAATCTTGGTCACAAGTCACAATATTTACATGCTGACAGACTTTCATACTAGGCTCCTTTTCTAAAAGACAATTTACAGTGAACAATTTTTCTAGCTATTGTAACAAAAAAGTCACCCGAAGGCAACTTTTTTTGTCCATAAGATTTCAAAGTAGAAAGGATTAGTCAGAGCTAAAAGCTGCAGCTTGCTGCATTTGGTAATACTTGCCCTTTCGAGCCATAAGTTCCTGATGGTTACCGTATTCCACGATGTCACCATCCACTAAGACAAGGATCAAATCCGCATCCTGAATGGTTGACAAGCGGTGGGCGATGATAAAGCTTGTGCGCCCCTTCATGAGTTTGGCAAAGGCATCCTGTACTAGCACCTCTGTCCGTGTATCAATGGAAGAAGTCGCCTCGTCTAAGATAAGAATCTTGGGAATAGCTAGAAAGACTCGAGCTATGGTCAAGAGTTGAGCCTGACCAACAGATAGAGATTCTCCTGCATTTTCCAACTTAGTATCATAACCCTGTGGCAACTGTTGGATGAAAAAGTCTGCATTGGCTGCTTTGGCAGCAGCAATCACCTGCTCCCGACTGGCTTCAGGATTTCCAAAGGCAATATTATCATGAATGGTCCCTTGCTTGAGCCAAGTTTCCTGTAGCACCATGCCAAATTGTTGTCTCAATGATGCTCGACTATAGTCATAAATGGATTTTCCATCCAACAATATATCTCCTGAGTTAATGGGATAAAAACGCATGAGGAGATTGATAAGGGTTGATTTTCCAGCACCCGTCGGACCGACGATGGCCACCTTGCTACCAGCTGGAATATCAATAGATAAATCCTTAATCAAAATCTTTTCAGGATGGTAGCCAAAAGAGACATGTTTAAAGGAAATAGCTCCCTTAACTTGGTCACTGATCAAGACCTCCTTGCCACTTTCAGCCACCTCAGGACTCTCTAAGACTCTATAAACACGCTCTGCGCAAGCGAGAGCACTTTGCAATTCGGCTAGAACTGAAGAAATATCGTTAAAGGGCTTGGTGTACTGTTGAACATAGTTCAAAAAAGTCACTAAATGCCCAATGGTCAAGGTGGACCCCATCATGATACGATAAGCTCCTACTCCAGCTAAAAGCGCATAAATGAGTGCATTGACAAAGCGAGTCGAAGGATTGACCGTTGAAGAATAAAAGATGGCTGACTGAGAATAGCCTGCGTAGTTGGCATTAGCCTCACGCAGTCTTTTGATAAACTCTGCCTGAGCATTAAAGGACTGGATGATGGTCTGCTGGCTCAACGATTCTTCAATTAATTGTGTCTGAATCCCCCTTGTTTCTGTTTGCTTTTGGAAGAGATGATAGGAGCGTTTGGCAATAAAGCGTGAGATTACCATAGACAATGGCGTCAACAGCAAGACCAAGAGAGTCATGAGGAGATGAATTTGGAGCATGGCTAGAATACTAACCAAAATCATCAAGACGCCAATGAAAAATTGGTTAAAAATCATGGTCAAGCCAACTGCCAACTGTTCGATGTCCGTGGTTACACGACTAACCATTTCTCCACTTCCTTGTCGATCCACAAAGGCAATCGGTAACCAATGGAGCTTGTTGATTATTCTCTCTCGTAAATCTCTGGTATAAGAGAAGATTAGGCGATTATATAGGAGAGGATTGGCCCACTGTACAAGGGTATTTCCTATGACTACCAAGACCATTTGAATAAAAATATGCCAAAAAACTGGTGAAGAACCATCCACAAGGACCTGGTCAATGACCTTCCCAATCAATATTGGTAGGTAGATTGATAAGCCAACCTGGGCAATAGTTCCTAGAAAAGCTAGGAAAAGGAGGAAAGGATGACTTGCAAAATCTTTAGCCAAGCATTTGAGTGTCTGGTTTGCAGTTTGTCGTCTCATGCTAGTCCTCCTTACCATGTTGAGATGCATTGATTTCGCGATAAACTTGACTAAATTTCATCAAGTCCTCGTGCTTGCCGATAGCTAGGAGCTCTCCTTTTTCTAAGAGTAGAATCTGGGCAGCCATCTGTAAAGTCGAGGTTCGTTGAGAAATCAAAATTAAGCTCGTATTTGGCAAATTTTCTCGGATAGCTTTCAAGAGCTTGGACTCAGTGATAGTGTCCAGTGCTGAGGTAGCATCATCTAAGATAAGAAACGGAGCCTGGCGCAAGACTGCTCGTGCGATAGACAGCCTTTGTTTTTGTCCACCTGAGAAATTTCGTCCTCCTGTCTCAACTAGGGCATCCAAAAGTCCTTCCTTTTCACTGACAAAATCCTTGGCTTGTGCAATTTCCAAGGCCTGCCAAAGTTCTTGGTCCGTTACTTCGTGATTGAAACCTAGAGTCAAGTTGGAACGAATAGTTCCCTTAAAAAGTTCGACTTTTTGGGATACATAAGCAATCCAGGACCGCCACTGCTCCAAATTAAGAGGACTACGTCCATCACGATAAAGGTCAATGCTTCCCTTGTCTGCTGGATAAAGTCCAAGGATGAGTTGCACCAAACTTGATTTACCAGAACCCGTTCCCCCAATGATACCAAGGATTTGCCCTTGCTTCATATCAAAGGAAATATCTCTCAGAGAAGGCTGGGCCGCATCAGGATAGGTAAAGGTCAATTCTTGGACTTGTAAAACCTGATCACTGGTAGCTTGCTTTTGTTCTAATTTTGAATGAATATCTTCTGGAGCCTCAGCAAAAACTTCCTCGATTCGTTTGGCAGAGATATAGGACTGGTTGAGAGAATTGATCAGCATGGCTAGCTTGACCAATTCCACCAAGATCTGTAGGAGATAATTAATAAGGGCAATGAGAGCACCTTGACTTAGCAATCCTTCTTGAATAGAAACATATCCCTGCCAGATAATAGCAAGAAGAGTTCCATTGACAATCAGATAGGTCAAAGGTGTTAATAAACTAGACCAGAAACCTGTTTTTTCTTGTAATCTAGCATAGACTTGGTTAAGAGTTTGAAAAATCTGTAACTCTCGTTTTTCTTGTCCAAAAGCACGAATAACCCGCATTCCTTGTAATTGCTGACGTGTTTCCTGAACTAGTTGGTCCGTTTTCTTTCTAAGACTGCTGTAGAGAGGATTAACCAGTTTAGAAAGCCCTACAATAACAATGGTCAAAATGACAACCATGACCAAGAACCAAAAAGTCAGCTCAGCTGAGATGCGATAAGCCATAAAAATGGCACCAAAAACGATAATGGGTGCTCGCAAAAAGAGACGCAGGAATTGATTGATTCCAGTCTGAATCTGGTAGGTATCCGAAGTCAAGCGAGTGACCAAGCTAGAAGTTGTCAGACGATCTCTACTGTCCTTAGGTAAAGATAGAATATGTCGATAAAGATCGTTTGTCAATTCTTTGGCAAATCCAACCGCAGCCTTAGCTGAGTAGAACTGGGCTATTAAGGCCACTACAACACCAATTACTGCAAAGATAAGGAGCAAACCAATCTGCATCCAGAGATGACCTTGATTTTTCTGGGGCAAGGATTGGTCAACAATCCCAGCAATCACCATGGGAACCAAGAGCTCAAACACAGCTTCTAGTAACTTGAACAAGGGGGCTAAAATTGATTCCTTGATGTAGGATTTAAAGTAAGATAATAGGTGTTTCATAAATCCCTTCTATTCGTATTCTGGAAATGAAGAAAGTGGGAAGCACCCACCCTCTCTGTTTTATTTGTTTAAGTAAGGCAGTAGATAGCCATATCCTTCCTCTTCCATCTCATCCTTGGATACAAAACGCAAGGATGCAGAATTAATACAGTAACGAAGTCCACCTAACTCCCGAGGGCCATCTGTGAAAACATGACCCAAGTGAGCATTCCCCGACCGAGAACGAACCTCAATTCGCTCCATTCCATGGCTGAGATCCTTGTAATAATGAATCAATTCCTTAGAAATCGGACGGCTAAAACTTGGCCAACCACAACCTGAGGCAAACTTATCCTTGGCAAAAAAGAGTGGCTCACCTGTCGTAATATCTACATAAATCCCTTCTTCAAAGGTTTGGTCATAAGCATTGGTAAATGGAGCCTCTGTAGCAGCTTCTTGGGTAACACGATAGGATTCTTCAGATAAACTGCCCTTTAACACCTCTTGACTAGGCTTTTCATAGTTAGATGCGTCAATCAATGGCTTCTCAGCATCCGCCACATCGATATGACAGTAACCTGAAGGATTCTTCTTAAGATAGTCTTGGTGGTAATCTTCAGCTAGAATGTAATGACGTAGTTTCTCCACTTCCACTGCAAGCTTTCGCCCAAGCATGCGCTCCTGCTCCTGCACCACTGTGTAGATAGCTGGCAAATCAGCTTCATCTTGGTAATAAATCCCAGTTCGATATTGGCGACCACGGTCATTCCCTTGTTGATTGATGGATAAAGGGTCAATGACACGGAAATAATAAAGTAAAATCTCTCTGAGTGATACTATCTTCTCATCGTAAATCACTTGAACTGTTTCTGCATGGTCTGTTTCCTTGAGCAACTGGTAATTGGTCGTTTCGACTTGACCATTAGCGTAGCCGACACTGGTAGCTAGCACTCCAGAAATGCGGGAAAAATATTCCTCTAGGCCCCAAAAACAACCTCCTGCTAGATAAATTTCTGCCATCTTTATTTCTCCTTTATCAAGTTTTTAACTAATACTCTTCGAAAATCTCTTCAAACCACATCAGCGTCTCCTTAACGTATATATAGGTAACTGACTTTGTCAGTTTTATCCACAACCTCAAAACACTGTTTTGAGCAGCCTGCGGCTAGCTTCCTAGTTTGCTCTTTGATTTTCATTGAGTATGAATATAGTTTTTCTTTCTACTCGAATTCTTTTCAAAAAAAGGATAGGAAGCCCTCTGGTCGAGAGTTTCCCCATCCTATCATCTATTCTTTATTTTGCTTCGACACGGACACCTTGGGTATCAACTTTCAAGTCATGAAGTTTTCCTTTGAAAGGTTGCTTTTCCAATTCTGCCTTAATCGTTGGTATCTTGTCATGAGAAGCCAAAACCATAACTGTCGGTCCAGCACCAGATAGATAGGTTGCATAGGCACCATTTTCTTTGGCCACTTGCTTAATCGTCGCAAATTCTCTCACCAAGTCCTGACGATAGCGCTCGTGGAAGAGGTCTCCCTCGATTGCTTGCCCAGCGGTCACCATGTCTCCTGCCAACAAGGCCGCAACCGCCACATTAGCGATCGAACTAGCAGCAACAGCTTCCTTATAGGACAATTTCTTAGGCAAGACACCACGGCTGTCTCGAGTACGCAATTCATAGTTTGGAATGTAGGCTAGGAAATCACACTCTGGGAAGTCTGCTACAATAGCTGAAACTTGCCCTTCAACGGAACTTGCAATAACGAGATTACCATAGATGGCGGGTGCCACATTGTCAGGATGTCCCTCAATCTTAGTTGCTAACTGCAGTTTTTCGTGATCAGTTAAATTAAGATTTGCAAGTTGGTTAGCTAATTCAATCCCAGCTACAATAACCGAGCTGGAAGAACCCAAACCACGCGCCAAGGGAACATCACTGGTCATTTTCAAGCGTCTTGGTTGCAAGTCTGGTACAATTTGTAAAGCAATTTTTAGTAAGAGATTACGCTCGTCATGAGGAATCCATTTGCCAATCTGGTGTTCAATCAACCACTCTTCTCGTTCTTCGCAGACCTCAATTTGAAGATACTTGGTTACAGCTACACCGACCGAGTCAAAACCTGGCCCGATATTGGCACTGGTTGCAGGTACAATAATCTTCATCTTATTCTCCTAGCACCTTGAAGGTATTCAAGAGGTCGAATTCTGAAACCTTCTTCAATTCAGCTGAGACATTTTCAAGCTGGGCTTTATTAATCTTGTGTGTGATGATCACGACACGCGCCTTGTCACCTTCTTTTCCATCTTGAAGGATTTGCTTGAAGGAAATATCTTGGGCATTAAAGATTTCAGCCAACTTCAAGACCTGACCTTTTGAGTCTGGAGCCAAGATTGAGAAGTAGTAGTTTGCTTTGACATCTTCAGGATTTGCCAAGACCAAGTCACGGCTGTATTCGTTGAAGTCTTTGCCAATGGTACCATCATTCAGGCGACGAACGATACGGACAATATCTGCTACAACACTTGTTGCAGTTGGTTTTTGACCAGCACCTGGTCCGTAGTACATAGACTCGCCGATACCGATAGATTCTACAAAAACAGCGTTCATTACGCCATTCACACTGGCAAGTGGATGTGCTATAGGTAGGAAGGTTGGAGTTACTTCTGCAGCAATTCCTGAAGGAGTTTCCTCGATAGAACCAACTAATTTCACTACATAGCCAAGGTCTTGGGCTACAGCTACATCTTCTGGTGTAATGTTGCGGATTCCCTTGTGGGCTACATCGTCAAAGGCAACCTTCATCCCAAAGGCAAATTGGCTCAAAATCACCATCTTGTAAGCTGCATCGATCCCATCTACGTCGTTTGTCGGGTCGCTTTCTGCAAATCCTAGACGTTGCGCTTCCGCAAGAGCATCATCATAAGACCAGCCTTCTTCCACCATCTTGGTCATCATGAAGTTAGAAGTTCCGTTGACTACTCCAAGCACGCGCGTGATTTTATCAGAAGCCAAGGAATTTGCTAAAGTACGAAGAATTGGAATCCCACCAGCTACTGCTGCTTCGTAGTAAAGTGCTACATTATGCTCTTTAGCGATTTCTAACAATTCTGCACCATGGACAGCCAAAAGGTCCTTGTTAGCAGTCACAACGTGTTTTCCAGCCTCCAAGGCACGAGTGATAAAGGTTTTAGCTGGTTCGATACGCCCCATCAATTCCACTACGATCGTAATGTCTTGATCTGACAAAATATCATCCACATTGGTTACAAAGTTAAAGTCATTCCCTGCTGCAAGCAAGCGATTCTTTTCATCTTCATCCTTGACCAACACCTTAGCAACTTCAATCTCTGAATGTGCTGATTGATTGATTTTTTCTCCATTTTCCTTTAGGAGGAAAGGCACACCACTTGCAACGGTACCAAATCCTAGTAAAGCAATTTTAACTGTCATATTTGTCTCCTCGAAATTTTCTAATATAGCCATTATAACAGAATTTTGTGAAAATTCCTATTATAGTAAATCACTATTTCAGTCTAGAAAAGAAAAAACGAATCAGACGATTCGCTCTCCTTAAAATCTGAAAATAACTTTCCAGAAATGATTATCCAATCTTTTGCAGATTAAGTACTGCATCGTGATTCATCAAGACTTGACCATACTCCTGCAAGACTGAGCGACTGATGTCACTATCGTCCGCAAACTCGCGCATACGAGCCAAAAGCCAAGCTGGATATGGACTTGGATGATTTTCAATATCCACTAAAATGGTCAAATAATAGCGCTCATTCATCTTGTAGAGTTCAGAAGTTTCCATCTCAAAAGTCACTGTCTTAGCAAAAGCCACCAAGTCAGCCAATTTTGTAAAAGAAAGGATGTAGTAGATATAAGGCTCTTTCTTGCCTTCAACTTCTTGTTCAGCCTGCTCCTGCTCTTCTTCCTTGGCTTCGACTTGCTCTAGAGATTGAATGGCTTCGATATCATCCTTAGTTTTGTCTGCGATGCTTTTTTCCAAGGTTTTGATAAATTCATCTGGCGACATTTGAGCCAATTCTTCCATATCTGGTAAATCCGATAAGTCTTCAAAATCTAGATTTTGGTCAATCTTTGATTTGGTTACAAAGAGATCAACCTTATCAGGTTTTGGAGTCACACGGAAACTCAACATACCTGTATCCAAAAAGCTCTCAGGCATCTCTAACTCATCCAAGATGGCATAAAAGAACTCTTCTGTTTTTTCTTGAGGAACGAGAAAGTCAGCAATCTCCATGCCTCGATCCATCAAATCCTCTAAAGACATCGTGATTTTCAAAGTTGTATCACTAATTTGTTTCATTTTCATTGCCAGTAACCTCATACTTTCAGTTCTATCTATTATACTAGATTTTTACGATTTTATCAAAAGAATGAAGCGAGAATGTGATATAATACTAGAGACCATTTTACAATACAAGAAAGAAAGTACAATGAAAAATATAAAAGTTAATGCACTGGCTAGCTTACTAGTCAATGTTCTCAATATCGTTTTTCCGCTGATAACCAATCCTTATCTGACTCGGATTCTTAGCAAATCCAATTACGGTTATTTCAATACCGCAAATACCTGGGCTAGCTTTGTCATTCCTTTAGCCGCATTTGGAATCTATAACTACGGAATTCGAGCTATCAGTAAGGTCAAGGATGATAAAAATAAAATCAACTATGTTTTCTCTAAGTTATTCTATATCTCCATTATTACATCTGTTCTAACAACAAGTATCTATTTCCTATTTATTTATCTGGATAATAGTATTGAAAATTTGAAAGAACTCTACTATATACTTGGTGTCCAGGCTCTCTTCCAATTCCTTTATATCGAGTGGATGAACGAGGCTTATGAAAACTATGCCTTCATCCTTTACAAGACATTGATTATTCGGATTGCCATGCTGGTTGCTATCTTTACCTTTGTTAAAACTGCAGATGATATCGTTCCTTATGCCATCGTCATGAGTGCGACAACTATCCTCAACTACCTGCTCAGTTTTCTTTGGATCAAGAGAGAAGTTTCCTTTGTCAAAATTGGTCTCATGGAATTAATCAAAGCATCTAAGCCACTCTTGACCATGTTGCTTCTAGCTAATGCCAATATGCTCTACACCTTACTTGATAGAATGTTTATCACCAAAGGGCCTGATGAAAACTACATTTCTTATTATACCATTGCTTCTAGCATCGTCATGTTGATTGCCAGTGTCCTGAGTGGAGCTATCAACGTCAGTATTCCACGTCTCGGCTACTATCTCGGTAAGAAAGACTACGAATCTTATAAAAATCTTCTAAACCAAGGAGCCGCCCTCTTTTATTTTCTTATCATTCCAACCAGTATTGGGATGATGGTATTAGGAAACTACGCTGCAGTCATCTACTCTTCTGAAAAATACCTTGAAGCTGGTATTGTGACTAGTGTCTTCGCCTTTCGAACTATCATTTGGGCTATTGAGTTGATTCTCGGTAAACAAATTATCTTCATCAACGACCACGAAAATCGTTTAACAGCCTTTTACTTTATTGGTGGCGGAGCTAATATCCTACTCAACAGTCTCTTGTATTTCAATAATATTTTTGCACCAGAGTACTACATTGCTACTACTATTATTGCAGAAACTGTAGTTGTTCTACTGGAAATTTACTTTATCAAGAAGCATCATCTGCTTGACTTAAAAGAAATATTTACTACTTTAACACGCTATACTATTGTATCGCTCGGATTCATTCCAATTTATTTCACTTTTAAATTTCTTTTCCAAATCAACTCTTATACAGTCAACCTCAATATGATACTCATGGTACTCTTGACTGTTGCGACTTGCGGTATCTATTATCTCTTGACGCTATTTCTTACCAAAGATAAAACACTCCACTATGCACTCAATCTTGCACTTGCTAAGATTAAAAGAAATTAAAAGAATCCCCTGCTAATAGACTATTCTACTAGCAGGGGATTTTCTCATTATTCCTTTTCTTTCTTGTCGGAACTACTTGACTCTATAATTGAGTCCTCTTTTTGTTTTTCTGAATTAGAAGAGTTAATTTCTTTATGATTTTCTTGCTTTTCTGCCTTATTAATCTTGTCTGATTTATCAGTTAGAGTAGATGTTTCCTGTTTGTTTGTAGAATGATTTTGCTGCTTATCAACAGTAACTACTTGTCTCCATACACCTTCTTCATTAACTTTATAACCATCAGGTGTGGTAGAATTTTTCAATAAGGAACCATCTGCTTGGAAATAGTACCAATGACCATCAACCTGTTTCCAGCCAGTTTGCATCGCTCCTGTTGAATCAAAGTAATATTGATCACCATTGACTTTTTGAAGGCCAACCAACATAATACCATCTTCAGGATTTAGATAATACCAGACGCCTTTGTCTTTTATCCAACCAGTTTTCATGGCTCCATTTGATTCAAAGTAACGGTAATGATTATCAAACCATTTCCAGCCAGTCTGCATGGCACCAGATGCACTAAAGTAATATTGCTTGCCATCTACTTGATTGAGTCCAACCAACATAGCGCCTTCCTTAGATTCAAGATAATACCACATATCATGATCTTTTAGCCAACCAGTTTGGAGTGCACCAGATGAGGCGTAATAATGCCAGACATCATTTGACCACTGCCAGCCAACTTGCATGTTACCTGAGGATTTAAAGAAATAGGTTTTTCCATCAATCGCTTTAGATCCTACGGCCATGATACCTGTTTCTGGATCCAAATAATACCATGATTCTTTATCTTTCAACCAACCAGTTTTCATAGCACCTGAGTTCGTATAGAAGTACCAGCTATTGTCTTGCCACTTCCAGCCAGTCTGCATGGCACCACTAGCATTCAAATAGTAACGAATACCCTTTATATCTTGTCTGCCAGTTAACATGATGCCATCTTTATCCAGATAATACCATGTTTCCTGATCCTTGACCCAGCCAGTTTTCATAGCTCCAGAACTTGCAAAATAGTTCCAGTGACCATCAACAAAGGCCCAGCCAGTTTGCATGACACCTTCTTGATTAAAGTAGTATGTGCTTCCATTGATATTCTTTTTACCGACAGTCTTTAGACCATCCTCATCATAGAAATACCAAGCTGAATCAATCTTTTGCCAAGTTGAAGGCTTACCTGAAATTTGTAGTACGCCACTTTCGCTAAAGAACATCTTCTTACCATTAAAAACTTGGTGTCCTGTCAGCATCTTACCATCTGCCGCAAAAAGGTATTTTTTCCCTCCAATTTCAGAGAGCTCGCTAAATCGTCTAGCACCATTCGACTGGATATAATACCAAGAGTTATCTAGCTTGAACCATCCACCAGTTTGCATTTTACCATTTTTGTTCAGATAGTAATCATTCCCCTTGGCATTTTCTCCCCAGTCGTCATTAAGGTGAAGCCAGCGGCCTGCTTGCATTTGTCCTTTTCCATTAAAGAAGTAAGTGGCTCCGCCAATCTCTTTCCAGCCGATAGCCATTTCCCCGTCAGACAAACGATATTTCCAATAGCCATCTTCTTGATACCATTTTTCGTCAACTACTGGGATATCAGGGAAGGTATTTGAAACATTAGCAAATCCTTTATCGCTAATATCAAAAACAGTAGCGTCTTGAGTTTGGCTAGCAGCACGAAGAACCTGAATATTTTTCTTCTGAAGGTATTCTCTAGTTGAAGCAACATTAATATCTCCACCAGTTGTCTGAATAATCATTTTTGGTGATAAGTTTTCAAGGAAATTAATCGTATTTGAAATTGTCGCATCATAATGGTGGTTCCATTTCATCATATCAACCTTGCCGATAACTGGACCTAACTTATCTTCTGCTCCTTCGGCATTATCCAAATCTCCACCAAGATAGATTCTCTTTCCTGCCACAGTCACTACTGAAACAATGGAGTTGGAGTTATCATCTCGAACTTTTTTCAGATTCCCATCAGCATCATATTCATTCTTATAGTTGTAGAGCTGGATATCCATATCACCTAATTTTATATGGCTATCCTCATCTGAAATATTCTGGATAAGCGCAACTCCTCGTTTTTGAGCTGCTCTCAAAGCATTATCATAATTGAAAAGATTATCCCATAGACCCCACTTTGCTGTGATTCGATCATCTGAATATTTTTTCAAATAAAACTTACCAACCTGATAACGATTGAGTATTTCGTCTGCTCCACCAATATGATCACTATGAACATGAGTTCCTATGATAAAATCTAATTTTTTAACACCTATTTCATCTAGGTGGCGAATCAATCTATCCTCTAATACTTGATAATTTCTCATAGAAATTCCCCAACGACTTGGATAGCGTGGGTCACTCCCATCAGGAAAATCATAGTCTTCTCCCATATCAATCAAAGCATAGTGACCATTGCTTTCCAGAAGGATGGCGTCACTCCCAGATTTTGCTTTAGTATTTATGAAATGGATACGATTGCCCGAACCTGCAGAGATAGTATTTGCATCTACTCCTTGCGATAACTGAATCAGCGCTAGAAAGAATACAAGAAAACTATACCCAACTAATTTTATTAACTGTTTATTTTTCATCTTGAAAACCCCTTTATTTTAAAAGATAAGAAACTTATACTAATCAATCCAATAATTTTTATCTCCTCCTGGCACTTGTTGCTCAATGGGTGGCGGACTCATATAGTTTTCTCCAAATTCGTAGACAAGTAATTCATGGTATTTTCTAGGAACCTTGACCACAATGTTTTCATACGGCATATCAATCAAATCATAGAGCCATTCTTTTTTTATACCATCTGGATAATAGGAATCATAGATAGTACAAGTGAGATCTGTTGCTTGATCCACACTATACTTCAAAGCAAGACTCTCTAATTTTTGGTTCCATATCTGTGGGGAAGTTAAACGAAAAATAGCTGACCCCATATAACGAGGGAGATTTTTAAGTCCACCATTCTCAGACTTAATCCCTTTAAAATTCAAAGAAGAAAGACGAATGAAATATTTGTAGAGCTTCATTTTCTTCTGGTCACTTTCTTGCGTTACGACACCATCATATGGAAAGATGTCAACGCAGGTTCCCAATACGACCGTTTTATCTATAAGATTAGCATCTCGACGTGTCCTCACATCATAGACTCGCATATAACTGTAAGGATACCCCTTTGTTTCTCTGAATGAAATTAATTTGTAGTAGGGATGATTTTCATTTTTTAAAACCTTATACAGTTTTTCAAACTCATCACGCGCTAAGGAAATATCTGTATCATCATCCCAAGGTATAAATCCTTTATGGCGTACAGCTCCTAGTAATGTTCCAAAATCAATAAAATATTTGATATGATGTTGTTCACAAAGATCATGAAGATACTTCAAAATATCTAATTCTACTTGTTTGATTTCTTCAAGAGTTAAAGTTCTTTCAGACATAGGTTTTATTCTCCTAATTTTGACTATATTTTTAAACGTTTCTTAATCCCAATCCAGTTATTTAGACTTTTTAACAATCTTCCACAATTTAAAATCATGATGAGATACTCTTTGTTCAACTGGCGGCAATTGCATATAATCTCCGTAGTCTGAGGTCAAAATTTCATGATATTTTTTCGGAATAGTAAATTTCTTACCTTCAAATGTTCCAGTAGTAACTTGTTCTAGCCATTCGCGTCTCCACACTGGTTTGTTCATATCCTTGTAGATAAGATAATCCACTTCCTCATAATCTGACACTTTACGTGATTTAGCAAGTTCTTCAATTTGTGCAACGTATTTATTTGTATTTGTGAAATAAAAAATAATAACTGAAATATAGCGTATCAGTGAATTCAGAACACTTTTCGTATTGGTGATACCTTTAAATGTATAGCAACTCAATTGACGTTTCTTTATCAGCTTTGTCATCTTGTTCTTGAAATTGGCATCATTCTCGTAGCCATCTACAGGGAAAATATCTACATAAATCCCCATATTTGAATCAATACGAACATCTTCTTCTAGCAAGTAGGTATGGTTATCCTGCACTTTCATGAAGGGATAGACATAGTTGAGATTATTTTTATAAGACATCACTTCGTAACGTTCATCAGGGTTAGCAATAAGATAGTCTTGCAACTTTTCATAATCTTCTCGTAACATACAGATATCCATGTCATCATCCCAAGGAATAAAACCTTTATGACGAACCGCACCGATAAGACTGCCATAAGCTAGGAAATATTTGACACCAATTTTCTGGCAAGTTTCATGAATGTATTCCATGATTCCTAGTTCCATCTGTTGGATCTCTCTAATATCAGTTACTTCCTGATAACGAATACCTTCATCACGTTTGCAAACAACTAATCCATAACCAATAATCAACCAAAAGATAATATTAATAAAGTTAGTTGAGTACATAATCTGACTTTCAAATAATTGACCGAACAAGATACCAAAGAAAAGAATCATAATCAACTTTTCAGAGTTCTTTTTAGAAACAATCAAATAAGTCAAAAAGCGCTTAATTATATATCCTAGTAGAAGTAGAAAGGATACTAAACCTAAAATTCCAGAACTAACAAATATCGTTACCAAAATGTTATGGAAATTTCCACCAATAAGAGAATTTTGAATCTCAAATTTACTGAAATATTTTGTGTAATAATCTGGAACATTTCTTACACCATAACCAAAAATTGGTTTCTCACTTCCCATTTTTATAGCATTTTTCCAAATATAAGTTCTGCCACTAGGTGTTGTTTCTATTAGATGAAGTTCACCTGTTTTTTTTATAACTGAAGAATCCGTTTCTGCATAAGATTGTCCTTTATTTAAGTCTAATACAGTCGCTTTCCCCGAGGATATGTAAATAGAGGTTACATAACTCAATCCGATGTTAGCAGCAGAAACAAGTAAAGCAGAAATAATAAAGATTAGAAATCGCTTAGCTAACTTGCCCCCGTTAATAAAGAAACTATAAAACCCAATCATTAACACTAAAGATAATAAAGCTCCTCTACTTTGCATGGTTGCGAAGTAAACTAATTGAATTACATTATTCAGTTTAAGATAGACAGAATATTTACTTCCTTTATGAATCAAATACATAGCCAAAATAATGCTAATGTATGAAAATATCGCACTAGCATTTGGATTAACAATCCCCCACAGACGTCCATTCATAACACCATAGTAATAAGATTGTTCGCCAATCTTAAATAGGATAAGGACTCTACTTACCAATAAACCAAACGCAAAAATTGCTGAAGAAAAAGATACAATTTGAACCGTATAGGCAATCCAGTCAAATAATTTTTTAAGTTGCCCTGATTCTAACATGGTAAATAATAAAATATAGGTCACCATAAAGAGGATCTCTATCACATTTCCAATCAAATGTCCAGAGCGATTAAAAATAGCTGATAACAGATGACTTCCAGCCAATAGACCAAATAAGGACAGAAATTTGCGATCTACTGTGATTTCTTTCCACTTAAACAATAAGGTACAGCAAATATAAAGTACTACAATCGCTGATAATCCCTTGTAGAGGGGATTTGCTATCTTATAAACCAGTGAACTCATACTTAAAATCGAAATAAAAACAAATAGATACGCAATCCATAGTTTTGATTTTTCAAAGTATTCATCCAATTTTGAAAAATTCATTTTCAACTCCTTCTCATGATATTAGTTTTTTAATCCAACAATTTTCTTATATAGCCATGGAGAAATGACAAGTGAGAGGATCGCTACCTTGCGAAAAGTAGTGAAATAAGCATCCTTCCATATTTCACGTCGATGCTGAACAATCCAAGTCCTCAGCTCGGCTTTCTCCTTTTGATACTCTCCACGTGAAGTAAAGATAATTTTATCGTAAACTGTGATGTACGACCAACATTCTCTATTTTTTAATTCGTGTTTTAAATTAGGAAAAATTTGTGAAACTTGAGCGATTATTTGCTTATAAACTTCTATCGTATCAAATACATACCGATTAACAGATGTTGTCGCACTTCCCTCACGATGATCATAATAATAAATCGGTTTGTCAATAAATACGCTACTACATCTTGTCTTTAGTAACAATTCAGTTAAAAATAGGGCATCTTCAGCCAGGTGATAATTTGTATTAAACTTTTCATCCGCAAGCAGGTCTCTCTTAAACAGTTTTGCGACTGGAAAAAATGACGTTCTGGTAGTCATCAGTAGTTCCTTCATGGTTTCTTCTGTCGACCAGAGTTCTGTTTTTCCAGAATGTGGAGGAAGGTCTGTTACAACGCCATTTTTGATATGGTGTAGAGGAGCAATCACAAAACCTACATGTTCTCCCTCAACTGCACTAGCTAAAGTAGCTAGATAATCATTGGTGACGAAATCATCGCTATCAATAAAAGTTATCCAAGCACCTGTCGCTAGCTGAATTCCAAGATTTCTTGCATTAGAAACACCAGCATTTTCGATATGGTAAACCTTGATATTCTCATACTGATTTGCTAAATCATCACAGATCTTTCCACTAGAATCAGTAGACCCATCATTTATTAGGATTAGTTCAAAATTGGTATAAGTCTGATGAAGAATTGACTCCACACATCGTTCCAAATAGGCTTCTACATTGTAGACTGGAACGATAACGCTTATTTTTTCTCCCATCATGCTCCATATTCTCCCTTGTACTCTCTATAACTCTTATCCATATCAGCGATAACAGCATCATGATGTGGTAGCTGCTTATCTGCTGGTGGAGGTGTCATATAATCACCAAAAGCAGTGCTGAGATAGGCATCATAGCCGACTGGAACGGGCAGCTCTGTCTCTTCAAATGGCAAGAAGAGATTATCTTCAAAGGATGCGATTGGGTACTTGTTTCTCATGTAGCCAGGACCGGAGCATAACTCCGTGATTCCATCGCTCTCAGCCAGACTATACTTGGTCATTTCTTTCTCAGCTTTTTTCCAAATACGATAACGGAGAGATTTGGGAGTCATCCCCAGTAAAATACGGCTTCCCCATTTCATAAGTGCACCATGCTTTTCTGGAATAGTTTGGGCACAAAAGAGTGAATAAATCAAGGCCCAGCGAACCTGTTTCTTTCTCTCAGCTGGATTTTTCGGATAATAATCCAAAGGCAAAACATCCAAAGCCAAACCATGTGGCAAATCCAAATCTTGCTGGTAAGGTTTAATACAGGTAGTTTCCTTGTCACGAATAGTAATAAAAAGATTGCGGTCGACAAAATCCTTGTTACTCTTTGACAAGAAATAACGCTCATCTGCATAACGAGGCCATAATTCTGCCAATTTTTCATAATCCTTACGGGGCATAAAAAAATCTAGATCATCATCCCAAGGAATGAAACCCTTGTTTCGAAGGGCACCAATAGCACCTCCACCACAAAGATAACAAAGCAAATCATGTTCTTTACAAAATGCGACGAAATATTCAGCCATTTCCAGACTACGAGCCTGAATCGCTTTCAAATCACTCATGTCTCTCCTCTTCTGTTCAATAACGAGTTATATCGTTTTATTATACCATAAAAAAGCCTTAAAAATCCATCAGACACTAAGAAAAATCAAAGTTCAAACCACTATTTTACTGGTGATTCGAACCTTGATTTTTCCTGTATTAATCTCCTATCTAATTCCAATTGTAGAATATTCATCTCTACACAATCGTATCATAATCTTTTTCTTTCGTCTTCAAAGTCTCAACAACCTTTGTCGAATAAGCTCCTTTCATAGTTGTATCGAGTTGACTAGAAATCATCCCTAGTGCTGTCTTTGTTGCTAGAGCTTCTGTTTTGATCTTAAAGTCACCATCTGACATCAAATTATTACGCTCATTCAATTTGATCGGTGAATAGATATGACTGATTAGTAAACGTTCTAGTCCCTTCTGAATCTCAATCATATTATTGTTCACTCCTGAGAAGAAATCATTAATCATTTCATCAAACATAAGCTATCCCTTCCTTTTTTCTTGTTCGAGTGTCGTCTTTCGACGATGTAATGTATCTATATCCTCTTCTAATTTTCGTCGTTCTCGTCTATACTCAATCTCTTCTTTTTCAATACTTTGTTCCAAAGCGCGCTGATTTCTTATAAATCCTATGGATACTGCTTGGCTAAAGTCCGAAGCTATTCTGTTTAATCGTGCTCTTTCCTCAGTAGTATCCACGTCCACTTGTCCTAGGTAATGCTGCATCATCTGATACTTTCTTTCCATCATATGCAACAATTGGTTCCGTTTTTGCTGAAGGTTTTCAAATTGTTCTTCTCTTTGTTGGCGAATAGAACGATTGCGTTCATCTAATAAATCTAAATGGTTTTGCTTTGTTCTTAATTTCTGCCAGATTACTTGACTTTCATCCATTCTTTAAAATTCCCTGCTAACTCTTTATCATCTTCCAATTTTTTTTGGACACCATCTGCTATTTGCTTTTCTAAACTTTGAAAATCTTCGGCTAGTTTTTCTGATTTTTTGATTTTTGGATAGAAATAATGATCAAGATCATCTACGATTGTCGTACGAGATACTCCTCCATCAGAATAGGCTGTCGCCACCTCTGTAGGTGATAAAATAAAAGCAAAGGGAACGTGATAAGTGCTCGCTACTATTTTCTCTGCTTTTTAATGCGCTTGACGAACGATGGAACGAATCTCTTCATAACCAGCATTTGCGACTTCATGCAATCCCGATGAAATCGTTAAGGCATGTTCGGAGTCTAAAAAGAGTTCCTCACCACTCGTATAACCGCCTGAAGCCAATGCCTCTTTAGCCTTTGCATAGGAATACAAGCCACTGGAAACCTTATCCAAACCAGATGAATACCGTTTTTCAAACGATGAACGATCATTCTTAATTTTAAGACTACCATCTTCATTAAAAACATAACCGCCCCACAAGTGTTGAGAATATACAAAATCTACCTGTTGTACAGAGTCCACATGATGCATCATCCCTACAACACCGACACTATCCATTCTATTTTTAGGGTAGCCTATAGGAACCAAATCTTTATCATCAACGTAATTATGAATACGGTACTTTATCGCATCCACACGCTGCCGCTGTTCTTTGGTCAAGACCGGATAGATATTCGGGCCTTGGTAGATATAAGCTCCTGAAATACGTGAAATGTCCCTAACATTAGCTAGGGCGTATTGGGCATTCATGGAGCCAAGAGAGTGAGCATAAACTGAGATTTTAGCGTTCGGATATTCCAACATTATATCATCTAAGATAGATGCCGCCGCCTTCAACTGAGAAGTCACCCCTTCTTCACCTTTCAAAATATTTTGAGCCATGGGAATATCATTTTCAAACCAATCCACTTCCCATCCTTTATCAAATGGCGCTTTAGAACCTTCGTAGAGAACAGAAACTTCCGATTTGTCTGGACTCTCAACTACGTAAACCTTTATTCCTGTCTCGTTTTCAATCACCTGACGGACTGTGCCGATATCTTCTATCTCTCCTTTATCATTTATGATTTCCATAGACTCTGTTTCAGAATACTTTGTATATTCTTCATTGGCAATTTTTTGACGTTCATGATCAGTATACTGTCTACTCACTTTTTCTCTCCGTTATTATTTTTTTAAATTTAGCAGAGCTTCCTCCACCATCATTAACTAACTTTCCGCTACTTCTATCTTTATTAATAGTGAAAAATACATATAATTCTTCGTCATTATTTATATAAATTTTAAATTTGATCCCTCCCATTGGACTATGAAAAATGGAATTAATATCTATATCATAATTCTGGATAATATTTCCTTCTTCAAGTGCCCCTTTATGCCTCAGCTTTAGGTTATCTTCTATGATCTTTTTGACTTCCTCACCCTTGACAACCCTAACCATCTCGTCTTGTTCTACTTTTTTCATCACCTTGTATCCTCCTATACTTAATCCAACAATAACTAGTAAACTAGCTAAAACGATTCCTATAATTTTTAATGACTTCATGACATCTCCTTTATGTTATTTTACAAATATATCAAGTACTGATTTACTTATAGTATACCATAAAGATTTGTCTGGACTCTCAACTACATAAACCTTCAATCCTGTCTCGTTTTCTATCACCTGACGGACTGTACCGATATCTTCTATCTCTCCTTTATCATTTATGATTTTCAAGGGATCTGTTTCAGAATACTTTGTATACTCTTTATTAGCAATTTTTTGACGTTCATGATCACTATACTGTCTACTCACTTTTTCTCTCCGTTATCATTTTTTCAAATTTAGCAGAGTTTCCTCCGCCATCATTAACTAACTTTCCACTTTTTTTATCTTTATTAATAGTGAAAAATACATATAATTCTTCGTCATTATTTATATAAATTTTTAATTTGATCCCTCCCATTGGACTATGATTGATGGATTTATCATCAATTTGATAAGACTTTATTTTCCCTTTATTTGTTAAATAAAATTGATCCATTTCTTTCAAATCATCTTCTATAATCTTTTTGACTTCCTCACTCTCTACAATTCTCACCATCTCATCATGTTCTGCTTGTTTCATCACTTTAAATCCTCCTACGCTTAATCCAACGATAACTAATAAACTAGCTAAAACAATTCCTACAATTTTTAATGGTTTCATGACGTCTCCTTTATGTTATTTTACAAATATATCATGTACTGATTTACTTATAGTATACCGTAAAGATTTGTCTGGACTCTCAACTACGTAAACCTTCAATCCTGTCTCGTTTTCGATCACCTGACGGACTGTGCTGATGGAACTTTTTCGAGTTTCTATATAAATATCATTATCAACTTGTAATGTATTATCATATTCTTTTTCAGCAATTAACTTTCGTTCATAGTCGCTATACATAGAATTCATCAGTTTGAGTCTCCCTTTAATTTTTCCAGAGGTGGATTACTCCCACCGCCATTTCTTAATTTACCATCACTATCTTTATGTAAGAAAACACTAACTTTATAACTTGAAGAATCATTTATATACAAATAAACAATTATTCCTCCCATTGGATTATGTTCAAAAGAATCAACTTTATATGATTTAATAATTCCTTTTTCTGTTAGAGCATTCGGATCTATTTGTTTTAAGCGCACTTTAAAAATCTCTTTCGTTTCCTCACTCTCTACAATTCTCACCATCTCATCGTGTTCTACTTTTTTCATCACTTTATATCCTCCTACACTTAATCCAACAATAACTAATAAACTAGCTAAAACGATTCCTATAATTTTTAATAACCTCATGACATCTCCTTTATGTTATTTTACAAATATATCAAGTACTGATTTACTTATAGTATACCATAAAGATTTGTCTGGACTCACAACTACGTAAACCTTCAATCCTGTCTCGTTTTCTATTACCTGACGGACTGTGCCGATATCTTCTATCTCTCCTTTATCGTTTTTGATTTTCACGGGATCTGTTTCAGAATAACTTGTATACTCTTCATTAGCAATTTCTTGACCAGAGAAAATCTCTTGTAAATAGGAAAATAAAAGAGTAGATACAAGCATTTTAGGGTGATAAGATGGCTGACCAAAGGCATGATAGAAGGCGTCGAAGTGACAATCTTCCAAGGTATTCACCACTTTTTCAATAGTAAAGACAAGATGATCTTGTGGTAAGAAAGAACTGATTTCTAGTGGTATAGTTGTTTGATTTGTGTTATAGTGAATAGGCATGGGATAGACTTTCTAAATGGTTTATTAAGCAATTCTATTTTACAAAGACTATCGCAACCATGTAAAAAAGCAACGGCAAATCCGTTGCTTTTTTTGGAGATAAGGGACTATTGTCCAAGGATCGTTATTTTATATTTAAAGTATAGTTTTTTATTTGGAATTTTGTCTTATCTTATCTCATTCCCATTTGAGAAAGTTTAGTTTGATATTTATTTTGGTCTACTAAGAGTGCCTGTCCTCCATAAACATCATAATCATCTACCCAATCACCTAGTTCTGGAACCGTTAATCTCTCAATGCCATTTTGCGCTCCATCTAGGAAGGATAAACCATTTGTCAATAAGAAACTATAGGGAACATTCGTAGAGGTCATCCCAAAGACCTTACCAAGTGCTTCTGATCCAGTAAAAAGTTTAGTTGGATCCTTGAGTTGCTGCAGAACAGCTGTCAGCACTTGCTGTTGTCTCTTGGTACGACCGTAATCACCTTCATCATCATCACGGAAGCGAGCATAATTGAGCAAGGTTGAACCGTTCATCTGCTGTTTCCCAACTTTGATAGTCTGGGTTGGAGACTCTGTTTCTGTAGCATGCAAGTCATCTCCCACCGTAGCTTCGGTTAAAGGTTGACCTTCTAAGGTTGAGAATTTGGCATCAATCGTCACCCCATCAGGGAAGAGAGTGTCAATAGCGGTTGCAAAGGCCTGAAAATCAACCAAGGCATAGTACTTAATGTCCAAGTCAAAATTATCTTTCAATACTTGGCGAACCATTTCTGCTCCTTTTTGGCCTTCCTGTTCCCCTAGTTCATAGGCTACATTTAACTTGTTATCTGTTTGTTTCTTTCCATTGATAATCTTACTATATCCATCAATATAAACTAAGTTATCACGCATGAAGCTGACCAACTTAATTTTCTTATCTGAGCCACCAACGTTTAAGACCATAATAGAGTCCGTTCTTGTTTCAGCACTATTTTGGCCAATCCGTCCATCCGTTCCCATAATCAAAATATTGACCCCATCCTTGGTATCTTGACCATGAAAAACTTCTACTTGAGCTGCCTTAGCATTGGCAGGTTTGTTTGGATCCGCATTTGAATAGCCTTTTAGGAACATAAAAATCATGCCAAAACCGACACAGGCCAGAAGAGCAAGCAATCCTGCAAAAATGCGCCCCCAACGAATCTTACGTTTTTTGGACTTAACCTTTGGAAGAGGATGACTTTTCTGATATTTTTTTGCACGACTACGGTTACCGTAGGTTGGAAGAGGAGACTGATTGATTGGTTCCATGAAAGAATCTTCCATATCGTGATTTTCATTATGAATTTCTGGAGAAGCTTCACTACTACTAGCCATATTTAACTTACCTTGCAGGTATGCAAACTCTTTTTTCTCTCGCTCATTGAGGTAATGAATATTTTTAAAGAGATAGTCATAACGTAACTGCTCGTGATGGTTTAAAGGATTTTCTTTACTCATCTTCTCTCCTTTCCATGGTCTGATATTGGATAAATGGGATAGGCACCCAGAACTTTATACTGGATTCCAATCGCTTCTAATTCTTTTTGGGCAAAGTGGACCAGATTCTTATCGGCATAGTCCACATCGATAATGAAAAAGTATTCACCCAGTGCTGTCTTGAGTGGTCGACTTTCAATTTTTGTCAGGTCAATTCCTCTCCAAGCAAAGGTCGAAAGAGCCTTGTAGAGGGCACCGGGAAGGTTGTCCGGCAAGGTCAAGGCCAAACTCATTTTTTCAGTTTGTGCTTGCAAGGGAATGGTTGCACCTTCAGCTCCCAAAACCCAGAAACGTGTGAAATTGGCTTCCATTTCCTGAATGTCCTCAGCAATCAGTGCTAAGCCATATTCTTCAGCAGAACTCCTAGGCGCAATGGCTGCATAAGGCTGGTCTGGATGTTCGGAAATAAAACGGGCCGCATAAGCTGTACTAGCTGTTACCTCGATTTGGGCATCTGGATATTGTTCATCGATGAATTTCTTTCCTTGAGCCAAGGCCTGTGGATGTGAAAAAATCTTTTCAATCTTAGTGTGACCTGGAACCACCATCAACTGCTGATGAATAGGCTGAACGATTTCTGCTACTGCTTGGATGCGAGCCTGATGAAAAAGGTAGTCTAAGGTTTCATGAACACTACCCTCGATAGAATTTTCAACTGGCACCACAGAATAGTCCACCAAGCCTTGCTCATAGGCCTTGATGACATCTGTAATGTTGGCAAAAGCCTGCAATTCCTCATGAGGAAAAGCTGTCTGCACAACATGGTGTGAAAATGATCCCTTGGGACCTAGATAAGCAATTTTCATCTCAGTTCCTCTATAATTTCCTCTGGGCTTAGCTTGGTCACATCCAAAACCCGACTGGCAACTTCCTCATACCAAGTCTGTCTTTCTTGGAAAATAGCTGCTAATTCTTCCTTGCTATTATTTAGAAAAAGCGGGCGCTGATTGTCTTTATCAGCTGATATGCGTTGGTAGAGGGTGTCAAAATCAGCTTTCAGGTAGATATTATCAGAATTTGTCTTTAGTAAGTCACGATTTCGCTGAGAAATAACCACTCCCCCACCAGTTGACACAACTTGATCTCTTTGTAGTAAATCAGCTAATACTTCTGACTCTACCTGTCGAAAGGCTCCTTCTCCCTTTTCAGCGAAAAATTCCGCAATGGACATACCTAAGCGTTTCTCAATCAGGGCATCCATATCAAGGTAATTAGGGTCCAAACCTCTTGCAATAGTCGATTTGCCAGCCCCCATAAATCCTAGTAATACCTTAGCCATGAATCAAGCTCTCCAAATCATCAAAGAAGCTAGGATAGCTGGTATTGATAGCTTCAGCACGATCAAGCTCCACTTCTCCATCTGCAACCAAGAGGCCCGCGATAGCCGTCATCATGCCGATACGGTGGTCTCCAAACGTATTGACTCTAGCACCATGAAGGGCTGATTTCCCTTTGATAATCAGTCCATCAGCTGTAGGAGTAATATCTGCTCCCATGCTATTTAAGGCGTCTGCCACAACCTGAATGCGATCTGTTTCCTTGACCTTGAGCTCCTCAGCATCCTTGATAACTGTTACACCTTGGGCTTGGGTCGCAAGAAGAGCAATAACTGGCAATTCATCAATCAAGCGTGGAATCAAAGCGCCACCAATCTCTGTTCCTTTCAAGTCAGAAGACTCAACAGTTAAGGTAGCAGATTTAGCGACTGGGTCAATTTCAGTTACTTCTAATTTTCCACCCATGGCGCGAATGACATCGATAATACCGGTGCGCGTTTCGTTGATACCCACATTCTGCAGCACTACACGAGAATTCGGAACAATCAAACCTGCGACCAACCAAAAGGCTGCACTGGAAATATCTCCTGGCACGACCACCTTTTGTCCTGACAATTTTTGTGGTCCTTGGACTGTGATTTTCTTACCATCCACACTTAAATGACCACTAAATTGTTGCAGCATATCTTCAGTATGATTACGAGTGCATTCTTTTTCGATAATTACAGACTCCCCCTGGGCCTGCAAGGCTGCAAACATCAAGGCTGACTTGACTTGGGCAGAGGCAATTGGCAACTCATAATGAATAGGTCTTAGGTTCTTCGTCCCTTTTAAATGAAGGGGAGGAAGGTCTCGCTCAGTTTGCCCTGAAATGCTGACGCCCATTTTTTTCAATGGAATCGTCACACGGTCCATAGGACGTTTGGAAAGACTGTCATCTCCAAACATTTCTACTTCAAAGTCTGCACCAGCAAGAACACCTGAAATCAGGCGAATCGAGGTGCCAGAATTTCCCATATCAAGGGCATTTTGCGGAGCTTTTAAACCATCCATACCTACACCTTGAATGGTAATAACCCCATCTTTGTCCTCAATTTCAACACCAAGGTCACGAAAAACCTGCATGGTCGAAAGAACGTCTTCACCTCGCAGAATATCATAAACCTTGGTCTCACCTTCAGCCAAACTTCCAAAAATAATGGAACGATGACTGATAGACTTGTCACCTGGAACTCGGATACTGCCGTGTAAGTGGCTAATGTTTGTTTTTAGTTTCATACTGGACCTCATACTTGCAATACTTTTACTTATTTTATCATAAAAAGCCAGAAATTCCTTAAAAATTTCTGACTTTATGATAGTTATTTTCTTATTTTAGCAATTCTGAAACTGGTTCGAAAACAATTTTTTCAATGTCAGAAAGGTAAATTGCCAATTGTTGTTGCTTGGTAAAGAATTCTGACAAGAGGCTGTTCCCCTGAATCTGCTTGCCAAAGCCTTCCATTTTCGCTTGGAAGGAAGCGTCTGGCATTTGACCTGTCTGTGCTAATTTTTGAATTTCCTCTTGGAAGGCAACATATTCTGTGAAGATTTTACTTGCCTCAGCATCTGCTGAAATAGCATCTTTAGCTGCTTTAACAGCCTTGTATTCTGGCAATTCGCGTAGACCGCGACTGAGTTCGTTTGCACTATCGTAAATATTTGACATGATTTTCTCCTTATTTGATAACGACTGTGTAGTCGGTATTTTCTGTTATGAGATGCTCAGCTCTTTCCAAGTCTTGAGCATTTTTAAATGAAATTTGTAGGATCCCGTGAATATCTTCACGGTTTTCCTCATTGATGTGAATATTGACCAAGGAAGTTCCTCGTAGCAATTCCAAAATCCTCAGGATGACATCTTCTTCATCGGGAACGTCAACATAGAGATCGTAAGAACTATCCACTCCACCACGCTTATGGATTTTCATGGCCTGACGTTGCTCACGCGCTTGGTTGAAAAAGTTCCAGATTTGCTCCTCATCTCCCTTGCTGATGGCCCGGCCAACCTCATCCAAACGTTCCTTAAAATCCTCAATCCGCTCTAGGATTGTCTCGCGATTGGACAAGAGAATGGAGGTCCACATACCTGGCTCGCTTTCCGCAATTCGGGTCATATCTCGAAAACCACCTGCCGCAAAGCGCCTTGCCATCTCATGTTCTTGAGCATAAACCGCAGTCTGTTCCATGAGACTGGAAGCCAGAATATGAGGAAAATGGCTAATCTGAGAAGTGACTCGGTCATGCTCCTTGGCATCAATCTCAATAAAGCGAGCATGCAGACCTGAAAGCAGATCCTTCATTTCCTCAAGCGTGTCAGGACTTGTCAGACTCGAAGGCGTGAAGATATAATAAGCATTTTCAAAAAGATTGACATCTGCCGAAGCAGCCCCTGTCTTGTGGCTACCAGCCATGGGATGGGCCCCGACAAAGCGAACAGACTTGCCAGCCAAATACTGCTCCGCCGTATCCACAATGGCTGACTTGGTTGAACCAGCATCTGAAATAATGACCCCTTCTTTCAAGTCCAAGTTGGCCAACTCCTTAATGAAAGCAATGGTTTGTTTGATTGGCAAGCTGAGGACGATGATATCTGCCAAGGGAGCAAAACTGGCAAAATCATCTGTTGCACGGTCAATCATGCCTTCTTTCAAGGCGATATCTCTCGAAGCTTGACTGCGATTATAACCTAAAATTTCATAATCCGGATGATCTCGTTTGATACCGAGTGCCATGGAGGCACCAATCAAACCAAGGCCTGCGATATAGACTGTTTTTGCCATAGGAACTCCTTAATAGTTCTTTGTATAGTCTCGGTGTTGGGCTACCGCTTCTTTTAGTTCCTCAAGATTATCTGATGAGAATTTTTCAAGGATTTCTTGCACCAGAACCGTAGCCACAACAGCTTCCATGACCACACCGGCAGCTGGAAGAGCGGTCGGATCACTTCTCTCCACAGTTGCCTTGTAAGGTTCGTGGGTCTCGATATCTACACTCATGAGTGGTTTATAAAGAGTAGGAATGGGTTTCATGACTCCACGAACAACAATGGGTTGCCCATTGGTCATACCACCTTCGAAACCACCTAGATTATTGGTACGGCGAGTATAACCGTCTTCTTTAGACCAGAGAATTTCATCCATGACTTGGCTGCCTTTACGATAGCCAGCTTCAAAGCCAAGACCAAATTCCACCCCTTTAAAGGCATTGATAGAGACAACAGCTTGGGCCAATCTTGCATCCAATTTTCTGTCCCATTGGACATAGGAACCAAGACCAACTGGAACACCTCCAACGACTGTCTCCACAACCCCACCGATGGTATCACCGTCACGTTTGATTTGGTCAATGTAGTCCTTGATTTCCTGTTCTCTTTCTTGGTTGACAATAGAAACTTCAGACTGGGCAGCTCTTTCCTTAATTTCAGCGACTGTCAGATTCTCAGGAACATCTATTTCCTTGCCACCAAAGACAACGACATGGTTGGCAATCTCCATATCCAGCTCAGCCAAGAGGCGCTTGGCTACAGCTCCCACTGCCACCCGCATGGTGGTTTCACGAGCTGATGAACGCTCCAAGGAATTACGCAAATCATCAAAACGGTACTTGATGCCCCCAACCAAGTCGGCATGACCTGGTCGAGGATGGGTGATTTTTCGTTTGCTTTTAAGTCGCTCTTCAATGTCTTCCGCAGACATAATATCCAGCCATTTTTGGTGGTCCTTATTGATGACATCCATTGTAATAGGAGCCCCTGTCGTCTTCCCATGGCGAACACCCGAAGTAAAGATAACTTGGTCGCTCTCAATCTTCATACGGCCACCGCGGCCGTATCCACCCTGACGGCGTTTAAGGTCCCCATTGATATCCTCAGCTGTCAAAGGAAGTCCAGCTGGAATTCCCTCAATGATAGCCGTTAGACGGGGGCCGTGTGATTCTCCTGCAGTTAAATATCTCATACACTCTCCTTATTTTACCAAGTAGTCTTTCATCTCTTCCAGAGAAACTGAGTGAATAGTCGCTGAACCGAGCTCTGGCACCAAGACCAATTTCAAGGTATTGCCACGCGCCTTCTTATCATGAGTCAAAGCCTGATAAAGCTTATCTACATCCCAGTTTTCATAGTCAACAGGCAAACCAAACTTCTGGCACATCTCTGTGATAGATTGGGTTATACCAGCTGGCATGAGGCCCTTTTCCTCAGCCACCTTGGAAATCTGTACCATTCCCATGGCCACAGCTTCACCATGCATGACTTTTCCATAACCGGCAGTTGCTTCAATGGCATGACCAATAGTATGGCCAAAATTGAGGTAAAGGCGAACACCATTGTCCAACTCATCCTCAACCACCATCTTGCGCTTAACCTGACAAGAATGTTCAATCAAGGTCTCCGCATGCTCCAAAATGCTCTCTAAAGTACCATCTAGCTCCATCAAGAGAGCCCAAAGTGCTGGATCTTCAATCAAGCCATATTTGATAACCTCACCCATTCCTTCAATCAACTCTCTTTTTCCGAGCGTTTCAAGGACAAGCGGGTCAATCAGAACCCCATCTGGTTGGGTAAAGGTCCCCACCATATTTTTAGCAAATGAAGTATTAACACCTGTCTTTCCGCCAATAGACGAATCCACCTGGGCAGTTAAACTAGTCGGAATCTGAACAAAGTGAATGCCCCGCATATAGGTAGAGGCTACAAAACCAGCCAGGTCCCCAACGACACCACCTCCGAGAGCCACGATTCCATCGCTACGAGTCAAACCCTGCTTAACTAAAAATTCATAGACTTTCTGAACAGTTGTCAGATTTTTCCGTTCTTCGCCTTCTAAAAAGTCAAAAACAGCTACCTGAAAACCAGCATCTTCTAGGCTGAGCTTGACCTTCTCAGCATAAAGAGAGGCTACATGGTTGTCTGTCACAATGACTACCTTTTGTGGTTGCCAGAGTTCTCGCAACCATTGACCAGCCTGAGCCAGACAGCCTTTTTCAATCTGAATATCATAAGGATGATGAGGAATATCGATTCTGATTTTCATAGGAGAGTCTCCTTTTCTTTATTGGTATTTTTCTGTTAAGGACTGCCAAATCTCTTCCGTAGGCATTTCCTTTCCTGTCCACAGTTGAAAAGCTTCTGCAGCTTGATAGAGCAACATTCCCAGACCATTGACTGCTTGATTTCCCTGCATCCTAGCCCACTTCAAAAATGGGGTTTCAAAGGGTTGGTAAATAATATCTGCTACTAGGAGAGTTTCTGATAGGACAATGTTTTCAGGAACTGGAGATGATTGACCATCCATCCCTACACTTGTCGCATTGACCAGTAAATCCGACTCAGCAATCCTTGCTTGCAGTTCAGGAACATCTTCTAAAGCATACAAGTCCACTTTAAAGCCTGTCTGTTCCTGTAACTTGTCTAGGTAAGGTCTTGTTTTTTCCATAGAAACTGAACGAACAAAAACTGAAATCTGGCTAACGCCATCCAAAATAGCTTGTGCCATAATTGACTTGGCCGCACCACCTGCACCCAGCAGGGTCATCTTCTTACCTGAAATTGTAAAAGAAGGCAAGCTCTTAAAAAATCCCTTGCCATCTGTATTATATCCAATTAAATTGCCATTTTCATTGACAACCGTATTAACCGCACCAATCAAGCGCGATTCGTCACTCAGCTCATCCAAATAAGGAATCACCTGCTCCTTATAGGGCATGGACAGGTTGATGCCAAACATCTGGTAGCGACGAATATTGACCACTGTTTCTGCCAAATCACCCGCTTCAATCTCCCAAGCCACGTAAGCACCATTGGTAGCTGTCGCCTCAAAGGCACTATTGTGGATAAAGGGGGAAATAGAATGCTTAATAGGATTGGCAACAACGGCAGCTAAACGTGTATAGCCATCAAGCTTCATCCAAAATCTCCCGAATTTTTTTCATGTTAGCTAAGGAAATCTGACCTGGGGCACTGGCCTCATCTAGACTAGCAAAGGACCAGCTAGAACCAGTCACATCTGCAGTTATACGAGAGACCTTGCCCACCTTGCCCATAGAAATGGTCACATATTCCTGCTCAGGATTGAGGGTTTTAAAGCCTCGTGTATAGTTCATTAAGTCTAGCACATCCTGCTCCGTGTGAGCCATCACCGCAACCTTAACAAGTTTTGGATTTAAGCTCGTCAACTCTGACAAGATTTCCATCATATTTTCAGGTGTTTCTTGGAAATTGTGGTAACTCAAAACGAGATTTGGGAAGTCCAGCATTTCCTCAAAGACATCCTTGTAGCTGTAGTACTCAAAATCAATATAGTCTGGTTGATAGAGTTGCGCCACTTCCTTGATTAGATGGATATATTCTTCCGGAGAAAGGTCAATTTCTCCCCCTTCAGCGCGAGTTCGCAGAGTGAAAACCAACTCACGACCTGCAAATTTTTCAAAAATAGCTGGAGCTACCTGCAAAATCGCTTCTTTAGGCAGATAATCGGCTCGCCATTCAATGATGTCGGCATCCAGATACCTCGTGGCATCAAGTGCCTGTGCCTCCTCTAAACTTCTTGGCATTACTGAAACGATTAATTTCATTTACTAACCTTCATACTAATCACCTTGAGGTAATTACTACTTTCATCTTTTTTATTATAGGCGAAATCTGCTGGAAGACCGTATTTATTTAAAATCTGGTAACTTCTTCCTGCAAAGCCTTTATCAATTTGTTCTGTAAATTTCTGGCGGGATACATTGGCAGCATTGGTACTGGCAATAATAATACCGCCCGGATTTAAAATCTCAAGACTCTGGAATATCAACTTGTGATAATCCTTGGCCACAGAGAACGTTTGTTTTTTGTTCCGAGCAAAGCTAGGCGGATCTAGGACAATTACATCATAGGTCAAGCCTTTTCGCTTGGCATACTTGAAATACTCAAAAACATCCATAACTATAAAACGATGGTCGTCTGTGCTGATTCCATTAGCCTGAAAATGCGCTTGAGACAATTCTCGTGAACGTTTAGCTAGGTCAACCGAAGTAGTCTGGCTTGCTCCTCCCATGGCCGCAGCCACTGAAAAGGCTGCTGTGTAGGAAAACATATTGAGCAAGGATTTACCCATAGCCAACCCATCAACTAGACTACCACGAACTTCATGCTGATCTAGGAAAATCCCTGTCATCAAGCCATCATTCATAAAGACTTGATAGAGGACACCATTTTCCAAAACAGTGAAGAAGTCAGGTGCTTCTTGACCATAAACATGGGCAGATTCATAGTCCAAACCCTTAAAGCGGATCTTCTCATAGGTTCCTAAGACCTCAGGAAAAACCTGTCTAAAGGCTTCTGAGATGGTCTGACGAATCTGATAAACATAAGAGTTATACCAAGAAAAGACAGCATAGTCGCCATAAAGGTCCACTGTCAGACCGCCAAAGCCATCTCCCTCTTGGTTGAAGAGACGAAAGGCTGTTGTCAATTCATCTTGATAGTAGGCTGTTCTCTCTTCTTTAGCTTGTCTAAACAGCGTTTCAAAGAAAGCTTGATTGAAGGTCACCTTGTCTTTGCTGACAAACCAGCCCAAGCCCTTGTTTTGCTGAGAAAGATAGGCAGTCCCTAGAAAGTTTCCATCTTGACTATGAACTTCTACTTCCTGATCCTTAAGATTGACATTCTCAAGGTCGCTAGCTTCTAGTAAAACTAGTCCTTTAGCGAGCTTCTTTTCAACCCTTTTGCTGACTCTTATTCTATTCATAGTCACTATTATAGCAAATTTTGTGACAATTCTCAAAAAAGAAACTACCCTTGCTTTTTTACTCTTCTTTTAAAAATGGTATACTAATACTAATAAAAACTTAGGAAGTAATTGTGTGAGAATAACAATAAAAGATGCTCTTCCGTCTTGGAGGAGCATTTCTTTTTATAAAATTTATCAATCAAGCGACCAACTATCTCATCTTTTTTCTATTTCTGCCAATATGCGTGATAGGTAGTAACGATAACCAAAAATAGCAAGAGCAAGTAGAAGGATAAGAGCTCCTACTCCCAAGCTGATTGCAAGGACAGGGGAGAGAGACTGAACCAAGAACAAGCTTATAATGACTAAAATCATTAATATAACACTATAAATTAAGAGTAAAACTATTGCTACTATACGATTTGAACGGTTCACCAAGTCCGTAATGCTACTCCAATTGGTTGACAGATTTTTCACATCCTTAAAGTAGTGGTGGCAAGAAAGGATGACACTGGCAAGGGTCCAGACTACAAGAAGGTAAATCATCGAAAGCATGGGCAAGCCTAGATATAGAGAAAGACCAAGTAAAATCAGAACTGGTAAAAAGGACTGGACAGCAAATATAATCCAAAATTTCACTTTCACATAACGAGCGAAGTCAAAGGGTAAACTCTTCAGAAAATCAACATTTTCCCTCTCTAAGGACAAGGCAATTGCAGGCAGGCTGGTGATATTGTTATTGACAACTGCTATAAACATTCCTACAAAAAACAAGGGTAACCAGTATGGAGGATGAATATCTGGAACTATCTGATAATCTCGGAGGTTAGAAATCAGACCAATCATCATGAGATAAGGAAGAAAAGCACTTGTAAAAAGCACAGTAATCACGCCAGTCCCCTGTCCCAAGAGAGAGAGGTTGTAGCGCAAAACCATGCGGAAAAATCCCTTTTTAGTAGTTGAAATCCTCTCCTTGCTGCGACGTTCTTTCTTGACCTTCTCCTCACTGTTAAGCAGAATCACGTCATAAAAATGAGGAAAAACCTTCTTTTTGGTCAGGTAAAGCAAGAAAACAGTTAGAATTATCCAAGCGAGCAGACCCAGGATGGCTTCTGTCGAAAAAGGCTCCACTGCTATTTTGTAAAAGAGATGAATAGGATAAAGAAGAAGTGGAATTTCTTTAGTCTGATTACCTATACCTCTAGAAGTGGACTGGACAAAGAAGACAAATAATAAAGGTATGAGAACCCCTATCCCAATCATCACATTCGCAAAAATAGACTGATACTTTCTAAAAAGCGCAGTTTGAGCCAAGAAATGCACTGCCACTATCATCACTAAAGCCAAAGAGACAAATAATAAGGCCAAGGACAGCAGCATCAAAGGAAAACCCAGCCACAGAGAAGGAGCTAGCCTAATGTAGAGGACTAGAAAATAAGCTAGGATTGGTATAATTCCAGCTAGAGCTGGCAAGAGGACAGACAGACCTTTGGCAATTATAATCTCTGATTCTTTAAAAGCATAGGGCCTATACGATGCCAAGTCCTTACTCTCATAAAAGACATTGTAAAAAGCTGTTAAAGAAGTTGAAAAGACAAGCAGCAGTAAAAAAGAAATCATTCCACTAAAATAAATGGGGTTTTCCTCAAAAGGAAAATGAATGGCTATATTAGTAAAAGCGATGAGCACCAAGAGACTAGAAAAAATGTAAGAACTTAGGACTCTAGCGGAAACATTTACTTTTTTCCCAGGATTTTTAGCTTGCTTCTTTCGTAGGTTAGCCAGATTAGCTTCTTGAGATGAATAGAGGATATTGATATCCACTAATTTTTTAATGACCTTGAGACGCATCTGAAACCTCCTCTTTTCTACCAGCAAGGCTAAGGTAGATACTTTCCAAAGACTGGTCTGGGTTGTCTTTTCTCAAGTCCTCTACGCTACCACAATAAATCAAATGTCCCTTTTTCAAAATGGCAATCCGATCACAGACTTGCTCAGCTACCTCTAGGACATGAGTTGAAAACAAGACCGTCTTCCCTTTTTGTGCATGTTCCTTCATCATTTTCTTCAAATCAAAGGCAGCCTGAGGATCTAAACCAGTCAAGGGTTCGTCCAAGACCCAAATATCAGGATCAGACAATAGTGCTCCGATGACAAAGACTTTCTGACGCATTCCGTGAGAAAGAGTTTCAATAACCTGATAGCGATTTTCAGCAAAATCAAAAACACTCAATAGCCTAGCTAGACTAGCCTCCAAGTCAGAGCTAGTCAGATCATAGGATGAGGCGATCAATTCCCAAAATTCATTAGCTGTTAAGCGTAAAAATAAGTCAGGCGAGTCTGCTACGTAGCCAATCTTTCGTTTGATAGCCAAGCGATTTTCCGATAACTCCTGACCGTCTACCAAAATACGACCACTACTTGGTGAAATGATACTGACTAGAGACTTTATGGTGGTCGATTTTCCAGCCCCATTATGGCCAATCAAGCCCATAATCTCTCCATTTTCAATCTGCAGATTGAGATTGCTCAAAGCCTCTTTATCACCATACAACTTACTAACATTTTGAAATTCAATCATAAGAAATCTCCTCTCTTTATCTATGTAATTCACTATAATTATAGCGCTTTCATTTTAAAAATCAACATTTTATATAAAATAGTCAAAAACTTATTATTCAGTTTTACGCAAACGTTTGAGCTAACCGATACTTTATGATAGAATAAAGAACAAGATTGACAAGTAAGAGGAAACATCATGCAAAATCAAACACTCATGCAGTACTTTGAATGGTATCTGCCCCACGACGGTCAGCACTGGACGCATCTGGCTGAAGATGCTCAACACCTAGCTGATCTCGGTATCAGCCATGTCTGGATGCCACCAGCTTTTAAGGCAACCAATGAAAAAGATGTAGGTTATGGGGTCTATGACCTATTTGACCTAGGAGAGTTTAACCAAAAAGGAACTGTCCGCACCAAGTATGGTTTTAAAGAAGACTATCTTCAAGCCATTCAAGCCCTAAAAGCACAGGGAATTCAACCTATGGCCGATGTGGTGCTCAATCACAAGGCTGCTGCTGATCACATGGAAGCCTTTCAAGTTATCGAAGTGGATCCGGTTGACCGTACAGTTGAACTTGGGGAACCCTTCACCATCAATGGCTGGACTAGCTTTACCTTCGATGGTCGCCAAGATACCTACAATGACTTCCACTGGCACTGGTACCACTTCACCGGTACAGACTATGATGCCAAACGCCGCAAGTCTGGCATTTATCTCATCCAAGGAGACAACAAGGGTTGGGCAAATGAGGAATTGGTCGATAATGAAAACGGTAACTATGACTACCTCATGTATGCCGACCTAGACTTTAAACATCCTGAAGTCATCCAAAATATCTATGACTGGGCTGACTGGTTCATGGAAACGACTGGTGTAGCTGGTTTCCGCTTGGATGCCGTTAAACACATTGACTCTTTCTTCATGCGCAATTTTATTCGTGATATGAAGGAAAAATACGGTGAGGATTTCTATGTTTTTGGTGAATTTTGGAATCCTGACAAGGAAGCCAATCTAGACTATCTTGAAAAAACGGAAGAACGCTTTGACCTTGTCGATGTTCGTCTCCACCAGAATCTCTTTGAAGCCAGTCAAGCTGGCGCAAACTATGACCTTCGTGGTATTTTCACAGATAGCTTGGTTGAACTCAAACCTGACAAGGCTGTGACTTTTGTCGACAACCACGATACCCAACGTGGTCAGGCTCTTGAGTCTACTGTTGAAGAATGGTTCAAACCAGCAGCCTATGCCCTCATTCTATTACGCCAAGATGGCCTTCCATGCGTCTTTTACGGTGACTACAATGGGATTTCAGGACAGTATGCTCAACAAGATTTCAAAGAAGTCCTTGACCGCCTCCTAGCTATCCGAAAAGATTTGGCTTATGGAGAACAAAATGACTACTTTGATGATCCTAACTGTATTGGTTGGGTACGCTCAGGTGCTGAAAATCAATCCCCAATCGCAGTCTTGATTTCAAATGACCAAGAAAACAGCAAATCAATGTTTGTCGGCCAAGAATGGGCTAACCAAACCTTTGTAGATTTACTTGAAAACCACCAAGGTCAAGTTACAATCGATGAGGAAGGTTATGGACAATTCCCTGTCTCAGCTAGATCCGTAAGTGTCTGGGCAGCCAATACAATCTAATAGTTCATAATATTCAAGCCAGGTCCAATCGGATTTGGCTTTTTTGCATTCACAAAAAGACCTACCCAAATGGATAGATCTTTACTTGATTACAATTTACCTGCTACTGCATCCAACAATTCTTGGATTTTAGCTTGGTTGCTTCCTCCTGCCATGGCCATATCTGGTTTACCACCACCACGTCCATCGACGATTGGTGCTAATTCTTTGACAAGGTTTCCTGCATGAAGGTCTTTTATCTTACTTGCTACAAGGACATTGACTTTGTCACCGATAGCAGCAACTAGGACAAGAAGATCAGAGTAGTCTTTTTGTTTCCAGTTGTCCGCAAAGGTACGAAGGGCACCTGCATCTGATACAGAAACTTGACTAGCAATGTAACGGTGACCATTGACTTCTTTAACGTCCTTGAAGATGTCTCCTGCGGCTGCAGCTGCGGCTTTTTCTTTCAACTCAGCATTTTCTTTTTGCAATTGACGAAGTTGTTCTTGAAGTCCTTCTACCTTGTGAGGTACTTCCTTGACTTGAGGTGCTTTCAAGGTTGCTGCGACTGCTTTAAGAGCATCTTCTTGTTCACGGTAAGCTTCAAAGGCTTCCTTACCAGTCACTGCCAAGATACGACGAGTTCCTGATCCGATACCTTCTTCTTTGACAATCTTGAAGAGACCAATCTCAGAAGTGTTGCCAACGTGGGTACCACCACAAAGCTCGATAGAGTAGTCACCGATAGTGACAACACGGACTTCCTTGCCGTATTTCTCACCAAAAAGGGCCATAGCACCCATTTCTTTGGCAGTGTCAATATCCGTTTCAACAGTTTCTACAGCAATGGCTTCCCAGATTTTTTCGTTAACTTGCTGTTCAATCGCACGCAATTCTTCAGCAGTTACTGCTTGGAAATGCGTAAAGTCAAAGCGAAGGAATTCGACTTCGTTAAGTGATCCTGCTTGTGTTGCGTGGTTTCCAAGGATATTGTGAAGGGCAGCGTGAAGCAGGTGAGTCGCAGTGTGGTTTTTCATGACACGGTGACGACGATTGCTATCAATTGCCAAGGTATATTCTTGGTTCAAGGCAAGCGGTGCAAGGACTTCAACTGTATGAAGAGCTTGTCCGTTTGGTGCTTTTTGAACATTTGTCACAGTAGCTACAACCTTACCTGACTCATCCAAGATTTGTCCATGGTCAGCTACCTGTCCACCCATTTCAGCGTAGAATGGCGTTTCCGCAAAGATAAGAGAGGCAGTTCCTTCTGATACAGCTTCTACTTCTACATTGTCAGCCACGATAGCCACCAATTTAGAAGACAATTGGCTAGCATTATAGTTGAAGACACTTTCTACAGTGATGTTTTGAAGGGTTTCATTTTGCATACCCATTGAGCCACCCTTGACAGCTGACGCACGCGCACGTTCTTGCTGTTCTTTCATGGCTGCTTCAAAACCTTCACGGTCCACAGTCATACCAGCTTCTTCAGCGATTTCTTCTGTTAATTCAACTGGGAATCCATAAGTGTCATAAAGTTTGAAGACATCTGAACCAGCAATGACAGATTGACCTTTTTCTTTCAAGTCTGCTACGATGCCTTGGGCAAAGTGTTGACCTGAGTGAAGGGTACGGGCAAATGATTCTTCTTCGCTCTTAACGATTTTCTCAATAAAGTCACGTTTCTCAAGCACTTCTGGGTAGTAGCTTTCCATGATTTTTCCAACAGTTGGAACGAGTTTGTAAAGGAAAGGCTCGTTGATCCCCAATTTTTGACCATGCATAGAAGCACGACGGAGAAGACGACGAAGGACATAACCACGACCTTCATTTCCTGGAAGGGCACCATCACCGATGGCAAATGAAAGAGAACGGATATGGTCAGCGATAACCTTGAAGCTCATGTTGTCGCCATCTTGGTCGTAGACCTTACCAGACAATTTCTCCACTTCACGAATGATTGGCATGAAGAGGTCTGTTTCAAAGTTTGTCTTAGCTCCTTGGATAACTGCCACCAAACGCTCCAAACCAGCGCCCGTATCAATGTTCTTGTGTGGCAATTCCTTGTACTCACTACGAGGAACAGCAGGGTCTGCGTTAAATTGTGACAAAACGATGTTCCAGATTTCGATATAGCGGTCGTTCTCAATATCTTCTGCAAGAAGACGAATACCAATATTTTCTGGGTCAAAAGCTTCTCCACGGTCAAAGAAGATTTCTGTATCAGGTCCAGAAGGTCCAGCACCGATTTCCCAGAAGTTGTCCTCGATTGGAATCAAGTGGCTTGGATCCACTCCTACTTCAATCCAGCGGTTGTATGAATCTTTATCGTCTGGATAGTAAGTCATGTAAAGTTTTTCCGCTGGGAAATCAAACCATTCTGGGCTTGTCAAAAGCTCATAAGCCCAAGTGATAGCTTCGTCACGGAAGTAATCCCCGATAGAAAAGTTCCCCAACATTTCAAACATAGTATGGTGACGTGCAGTCTTCCCTACGTTTTCAATATCGTTGGTACGGATAGCCTTTTGCGCATTGGTAATACGCGGATTTTCAGGGATAATGGTCCCGTCAAAGTATTTCTTAAGGGTTGCTACCCCAGAGTTGATCCACAAAAGAGTTGGGTCATTTACAGGAACCAAGCTCACTGATGGTTCTACTGAGTGACCTTTGGTCGCCCAGAAATCAAGCCACATTTGGCGTACTTGTGCACTAGATAGTTGTTTCATATTGTCTCCTTATTTACTTGTTTAATGTGATTGGCTTTCCAGCATTTCCACATAGTCAATCGCGACACAGAGGGAAATAACTAGGTCTGCATAAGCGTCCTCAAGAACCGTTACGGTATAGGTAGAGGTCAGATGAAAGAGTTCTTTCCTGATTTCCGCAATCAGCTGATCGCGATCATCCAGCAATTTGAAATTCAAATCCCAGATATTGCCCTCGATACGAAGACCTAGATTATCAAACTCATACTTATCTCGCCAGAAGGTCAACTTCTTACGAATGACAAAACTTGAGCCATCCCGAAGCTGAATCTCAAAACGAGGAAGCAAGGTCAAGATTTCTTTACTGATCTGACTGACTTGTTCACCATTAACATCATAGATGGTAAAAGTTTTGGGAATCTTAAAAAATGATCCCTCTACCTGATAGGCGATTTCTCCCCTGTCATCCTTGATAGCGAAGCGTTCGCCTCCAAGACGAAACTTTTGTTTGACAAGAAATGTTTTCATCAACACCTCCAAAAATCAAAAGACAAGTTCATATCACGAAGGGCGAAAAACCGCGGTACCACCTTCATTCAATGAACTTGTCATTCTCTTGTTCTTATGCAATTGTATGATTGAGTAGCATGAATTCCTAGCTTAGATGGCTCGCAGCACCGCCACTTCTCTGGACTAAGACAACTGAAAATCAATTCTCAACTTTCTTATTATATCGTTTTTTTAATCTTGCGTCAACTGGAAATGATTCCTATTTAAATAACCCATTCCCTACATCTCAGATTACTTTTTCAGAATATATTTTTTCTTACTGCTATCACTCTTTTTATCCCAACTTTTATCCCAAAGTTTTGAATTGTTAAAGATAGCTACGAAAATATTTGCAAATATAAAGAACCCTATCACCAAATGTATGGAATCAGTTGTTAGGTATTGTCGATCCAAACCATCCTTTAAATGGAATAGTATAATTGTTTCGTCAACAATCAAAAAGGTTGGCCAATAAAATTTTTTGAAAAAAGTAGATATTTTCATTATTTATTACCGCTTTCTGTAAGGTTAAACTTAGTATACTACTGGGAAAGAAAATAAGCAACTATCATAGAAAAAGATACCGTTACGAAAATTGCCTTCTATTTTAAAAACACCCCACGGTATGAACCATGAAGTGTTATAAATGCTGTATTGTATCTGGTTCTTAACGTTTTGAGAACTGGCTATCTTTACGATCTTTCTTAAGACCTAGTTTGATAAATAAGGGTTTTACTTCATTTCAAAATCCCTCTATAAAAGAAATTCGAGAAATTCTATACTTAAGAATTGTACTATATTTGATTGGAGAGGGAAAATATATATTCTATAATTCATTAGCCACTTTTAAATAATAATTACCGTTTCTCACTATATTATTTAATAAGGTAAATATAGTCTAATTTTTGAAATCCAATTTTTGACAATTTGAAATAATTTCTTCCCAATTATTTGCTGATTTAATGATTTTACATATTTCTGTGTATTTAAGTTTTGTTTTAAATTCACTAAGGGTAATATTTGAATTTTGTCTCATTGTGTCCCAATACTTATCAGCTCCAAGTAAGCCTTTCTTTATCCCTTTTTTATGAAATAATTCATCTTCAGCTTTAACTATATAATTATAAGCATCTTTTAAAACCGATTCTGGTATTTGTACAATCTCTGCAATCCACAACATCAACTGAGGACATCGAATTCTACCTAATTCGCAGTCTTTAAAGCACTCCTTGTCTTTCATCTTGCTAAATTTATATTCAAAATACGCTTCTGCGAGATGAAATTTTTGTGATGGATTAGGTACATTTCCATGTTTAAAATATCCTTCAGCATTTTGACCATATCCCATAAATGATAATTTATCCGCTAAAAATTCACATTCATTAACATCACTGAAATTAATGAGAGAATCTGGAATATTATTAAAATTTTTATTGATTATTGTTTGAAAATCTTTTTGTTTCATTTTTTCTCCATCCTTATCCTGTATCGTTTTCTATATTGTCAATACATCTTATCTTTTCTGTTTCTTCATTATCTCATCAAAAATAATACCACTCAGCCATTCACTGAAATCAGAATTATTTGTCCATTCCCCAAATAATTGCATATTATCCCACATGATTATTCGAAAGACATCACTTAATGCTGTTTCATACTCCCGTTTAATATTTTCTAAATCTGAATTTTTTAAAGCATTTCTAAACTTTTCATTTTTCATAACCATATCTGGTAATTCTTTAATTTGACGAGCGACATTGTCCTTATCTTTCCATTTGATATTACCATAGACATCATTAAAAGTCGTAATGATATTTTCAAGTGAATCTAGTTCTAATCGTCCTTTTCTTCCTGTACCGATACCTAATCCTTCAACAGTTCCATCTTCATCCTCTAAAATGATCGCCATCGTTGTTTTCTTTTCCAGACGGTAGCTTTCCAAGTCAATAGAATCCAAGATCCCCTGTGAAAAATCCTTACCTTTAGGTGTTGGCAGCCGATGAATTAACTGCTCAAAAAAAATAACTTTCTTTTCCCATTCCACTTGACCAATAGAAAGAATAGAAGCTATAAAATTGTAGGTTCTAATGAACGATTTAACTCCACTCTTGAACGCTACTTGCTCTTCCTCAGTTAATGCAACATATCGTTCAACAACACTATCAATGATATGATCAATCTTACTTCTTGAACTATTTTCTAAGAAAAGTTCCACTACTGTATCTACTTCATCCTCTTCATAAACATACATTCCATCAAGTATACCTAACAGATTATTAAGTTTGTTTGGATCTGTTTCTTCTTCCAATTTTGTTTCACGATAATAAGGTTGGAAGGCTTCTTGAATATGTTCTGGTTTGTTTGCAAAGTCGATCACACATGTGTCAATTTTATATTTAGCACTTCTATTCAGACGAGATAATGTTTGAACAGCCTTTACATCATTTAACACCTTGTCAACATACATAGTATGAAGAAGTGGCTCATCATATCCTGTTTGATATTTATCCGCAACAATCAAGAATTTATACTTATCTTCTTTGAATCGTTCTGGTGTTTCTTTATCTGAAAATCCATTCAGGCTTGTTTCTGTAACGACCTTACCTTTGTACTCTTTTTCTCCTGAAAAAGCAATTACTGCCTCAAAACCAGTGTTTGAACGTTTCAATATATCGCTAATAATATTATAGTACTCAATAGCACGAAGAATACTCTGCGTTATAATCATCGCTTTTGCTTTTCCATTTATTTTTGAAGCGACCGAAGTCAAAAAATGATTAACCATTACTTCCGCTTTTTCTCGAATTGGAAACTCTTGCCCCTCAACATAGTTTCTGATTTTATATTGAGATTTCTTTTTATCAAAATCAGGATTGCTTTCTATAGTTTTATAGACCTTATAATAGTTTTCATAATGCGTATAGTTCTTTAAAACATCTAAGATAAAACCTTCTTCAATCGCTTGTTTCATAGAGTAGAGGTCAAAGACACTGCCAAACATTTCAATTGTTTTAGCTTTTGGAGTTGCTGTAAAGGCAAAGAAGCTAGCATTCTCAGGCATTTTTCTTGCTTCAATGAGTTCATTCAAATGATCCTCCATATCTTTATCATCTGTCGAACGGCCTCCTGAGACTGCCATATTGAGAGAAGCAGCAGCTTTACCACTTTGAGAAGAATGAGCTTCATCAATGATAATCGCAAAGTTTCTTCCTTGTAAGTCTGTTCCAATCTTCTCTAGGAGATAAGGAAACTTTTGTACAGTAGTAATAATGATTTTTTTACCATCTGTCAATAAGTTTTTCAAATCTGTCGATGAATTAGCATGACCAACAATACTCTTCTCATCAATAAACTTACGAATATTCGCTTCAATTTGCTTATCCAAATTCAATCGGTCTGTCACAACAATCACAGAATCAAAAGCCTTCTTATCATTGTAGCTCACTTCTACAAGACGATAAGCAAGCCATGTGATGGAATTACTCTTTCCACTGCCAGCACTATGTTGAATCAAATAACGGTTCCCAACACCATGCTCTTTTACATCCTCTACCAAACGAGTTACTGCCCGATACTGATGATAACGTGGAAAAATCAATGCCTCAGTATGTTTAACTTTATCCACTGAAATATAAGCGAAATCACGAATCAGACTGGTCAATGTCTCTTTCTTCAAGAACTCTTTCCAAAGATAGTCTGTCATAGTCCCTGATAGATTGATAGGATTCCCAGAGCCTCCAGTTTCTGTTCCCTTATTAAAAGGCATGAAACGAGTATTTTTGCCATCTATCCTAGTCGTAAAGCTGATGAAATTCTCATCAACTGCAAAATGAGCCATACATCGTTTAAAGGTAAATAATGTTTCCTTAGCATCACGGTCATTCTTGTATTGTTCTTCAGCGTCTTTATATGTCCACCCTGAGCTAGAGGCACGACTCTTAAGCTCCATTGTCATAATCGGCAAACCATTGATCATAATCGCTAAATCCAACTCCAACCCTCGATTCCTGTCAGAATAAGTCAGTTGGTTAGTAACGGCAAAAATATTAGTTTTAAACTCTTCATATGAGCTTAGTCTCTTAGGGTCTAACGCATGATAAAAGATAATCGTCCCTGATGAAGGGTAACACTTAATTCCATTTTTAAGGATAGATACAATTCCTTCCTTACGAATTTTAAAATCGAGTTGCTTGAGAAACTTATCCTTACCTACTGGTGTATCAAGAGATAAAATCTCATACTCACTTGGTTGTGATTTCTGAATAAATTCTAACAGCCTCACTTCATCAAAAGCATACTGCCGATTATAAGCACCTTTCATCTCATTATTATCAATATAGATATACCCGTTCTTCTCCACAAGATATTCAATGATATTGGTTTCTAACTCTTCTTCCATTTTTGTATCCCGTATTCCCATAAAAAGTACCTCCTATTCTTTTATTTCTTCCTCATCTGTTGAGACATCAATGTCCACTTTTTCATAAGATGGAATAACAACGTTACGGACGTCTATCTTACCGGTCACTACCTCTGATATAAGGGAGGTTTTAAGAGATTCCAGATTTGAAATTACTTGATATATTGTCTCATTACAATCTTCAACAGCGATACCAATCTTTTTTATTAGATTTAATACCCTTCTTTGTTCTTCAATTTCTGGTAATGGAACTACAATATTACAAAATTTTTCAGAATATACACGCCATTTCATTAATACAATCCCTTTGCCGTTCTTATACAATTCTGACTTAAATTTATTAGTTCTAAAAAGATAATGATAGTATTCTGGGACAACTTTTGTTAAATCTGGTTTATACACATCATAAGCTGGACTTGTGACTCCATTATATCTAGACACTCCAATCGCTCCCATCCAACACAACATAATATTTACAACAATATCCTGTTCGCAAACGTTTTTATAATTTTCTACAGTTGTGTTTTTATTCCCTGCAGTCTTCTTTACATCCTTATTTCTTATAACTCCGATCTTAGAGTACAAAGAAAGTAGTTCGACTTCATTTTCTGTTAAATGATTTCTCTCATCTCTTAGTTTAAAAATATTTTTAATTTTTATCTCTATCGAATTTCGAGGAATATTGTCATACCAATCTGAGAGGCTACTGTCATTAGAATTATTAAATATTATTTCTTCTATCTTTACTTTTTCCCATTCTAATAACCTTTCTATTTTTTCCGTTTCCAAAGCAATCAATTGATCAATCTCATTAATTTTCCAATCTAGGTATTCTACAATTTTCTTCTGTTCATCAAAAGATGGTATAGGAAGTACATATTTACCAATATTATTCAACGAAACTCCATTACGATCTCCATTAGTAAACATAGAATAAAAAGTATTAAAAGATTCTGAACGTATGACGTAATAAATAAATTTATCACACTGTTCATAAGTTTTTATTGAACATAATTTATTTCCAAATGTTACTTCTTCAGTTGAGAAAGCTACTTTTCTTCCACCACTTCCACCTTCAATACACACAAGAGTAGAACCAGGAGCACTGACTTTAAATCGTGTATCGTTATAAGGGACAAAAATATTAGAGCTATGGACAATACTCATATTTATTGCATTAATATCCGCAGTTGTAATAAATTTTCTTGAATTTTCGTTTGATGAATATTTCCTTTTTTCATCATCTTTTATACTATTTCCTGTTTTGTAATTGGAAATACGTTTTAAGGAACCATAATCCCAATGTTCAGGAACTTTCTCCAGCCAAGGTAGGTCAACTTTCTTATACCGTTCGTACCTATTCATATAACCCCTCCAAAACGCTTGCCATCATGCCATCTGATTGTTTTTCTAACTCTTTGATTCGAGCAACAATGGTTTCGACGCTTTCTAATTGTTTTGGCTTGTAGAAGTACTTGGTGAAGTTTATCTCATAACCAATTTGTGTCTTTTCTTTATTGACAAAAGCATCTGGATGATAAGGTAGTACTTCTTGGGCGATAAAGGCATCGATACCCCCTTTATAAGTCATCGGTATGTTTTCTGTATCAGTTAAATTTGTATCAATGATAACATTCCCTTTACTATCTGTTTGCAACTCCGCATTTTCATCTTTAACAATGATATTATCTAACATCCCTATTGATAATGCTTTTGCAAAGTTTGCACCTTTGATATTATAGGCTTTAAGAGCCTTATTAAAGTTCTTCACAAATGTTGAAAAGTCAAGGTAGAGTTCCTCTTGCCCAAAAGATTGTAATACAGCCAAGTAGGCTTTGATGTTCTCAGTTTTTTTGAGTTCTAAAAGAGCAGCTTTCGTGTCTTTAAGTCCACTATTGGATAATTTAGATTTATCAAGGTTTCCTTCTAAGGCACCGACGGCTGTTAATGTCGCTTCTAATTGTTGAAGGTTAGTTTGATTGAAAAGAACAGCTTGTCTAAGTGGGCGTTCCACTGTCACCTTGTAGTAACCGAAGTCTTCGTTATTGAATATTTTTGAATACTCGCTTTCTTGAAAATTGAGGTATTCATCAAGAATGAACTGACGATTCTCTTCTGAGAGTTCACAGTTTTTCTTACCAAGGTTCTTCCGTAAGGAAGTCTTAATACTGCTGGCATCGATTAATTGGATTTTTCCTTTACGCTTTTCTTCTTTACGATTGCTGAGAATCCAGATATGCGTTGTAATTGGTGTGTTATAGAATATGTTCTCTGGTAACTGAATAATAGCTTCGATAAGATCTTCTTCAATCATATAGCGACGAGCATTACTCGCCCCACTGCCTGCATCACCTGTAAAAAGGGCTGAACCGTTATGTACTTCGAGAATGCGAGATCCTAACGCTGTCTCTTTCATCTTAGCGATATTATTCAATAAGAATAGCAACTGTCCATCACTGACATCTGGAAGCATACGGAAGTCTGCTTGTTCTTTGTAAGATTTGACAAAACGTGAATCCATCACACTTTTTTTAGATTTATCGTCTGTTCCTCCACCCAAGATAGTGAGATCTGTTTTCCAGTTCTTCCCATAAGGTGGATTGGATAGCATAAAGTCAAAATGCTCACCCGAAGTTTGGTCGTAAGATAGGGTTGAGCCATAGAAAACTTTATTTGCATTGGTGTCCCCACCCTTGATCAGCAAGTCGGCTTTAGAGATGGCATAAGTTTCTGGATTGACCTCTTGTCCGAACATGTGAATCGATAGAGACTTGCCTGTTTCTTGAGCAAAAGTCTGAAGTTTTTCCTCTGCTACTGTAGCCATTCCAAGTGTTCCACAGGCTCCATCATAGATAGAATATGTCCCATCTTTCAACTTATCAAGAATCGGTACAACAGCGATGTCAGCCATCAATTCAATAACATCACGAGGAGTAAAGTGCTCCCCAGCTTCTTCGTTATTTTCCTCATTAAACTTACGAATCAACTCTTCAAAAAGTGTTCCCATAGCATGGTTATCTAACCCTTTTTTTATCACTTCACCTTGCGAATTCAACTCATCATAAGGACTAAGATTTAACTCTGATGATGTAAATTTTTCAATGACAGAACCTAGGATGCCTGCTTCTGTCATCTTAGTTAGCTGATTATTGAAGTCAAACTTTTGTAAGATTTCCTTTACGTTTTCTGAGAACCCATTCAAATATTCCTCAAAATTTTTCTTAAGATTTTGACGGTTTGTTTCGTGTTTTAAATCTTTCAGCTGAAATTGTGATGTATTGTAGAATGGCAAGTTCACAGCTGTTGCCAATGTTTTTTCAACATCCCACCCTTCTTGTTCTGCTGTCTCTTTAACTTTCATAATATTCGCTTTTTCTTTTTCGATAATAGTATCAAAACGGCGAATAACAGTCATGGGAAGAATAACATCACGGTATTTCCCTCGAACGTAGACATCTCGCAAACAATCATCTGCAACAGACCAGATGAAACTAACAAGTTTATTGTACTCCAATGCATTATATGAACTATCCATTTAATTATCCTCCAAATTAAATTTTTCAATCGTAATGATATCTCCAATATCACTGTCTAGTTCCCTACAAATTTTTCCAATAACTACTGGAGAAACAGCTTCCCCTTTTACCATTTTTGAAATAGTTGTTGGTGAGATTCTAGTTTTAGCCATTAGATACCTCCAAGAAACGCAAAAAGCCTACTGGATTTTCAGTAGGTTTCAGTCTATATTTTTTACATTTTTTTATTAGGTTATATATATATATATATGCATTTGCGTAGTCTGGCTCATTTTGAACTCCTTTAGAATTAAATTTTCAGAGATGCTATAAACAATTCTAATAACTCTCAGCCTAAAACTATTATACCATGATTTCTATTTTTTCAAAAAAACGAACCAGCTCTAACTGATTCGTTTTCTTACGTTCTACTCCTACTTCCGATACATTTTAAACTGTAGGAAGAGGTCGCTATATTTTCCTGTCCATTTATGGTCAAATTTTTCATAAACTTCTAGGTGTTTCATGGTTTCAGCATCTGGATAGAAGGCTTTATCTTCTTTTTTCTCCTCTGGGAGTAATTCCTTAGCTGGTAGGTTTGGTGTTGAATAGCCGACATACTCCGCATTTTTGAGAGCATTTTCAGGTTTCAACATAAAGTTTATAAAGGAATAGGCTGCATCTTGGTTTTTGACGGTTTTGGGAATGACCATATTGTCAAACCAAAGGTTGCTGGCTTCTGTCGGTACCACATAGCGTAAGTTTTCATTTTTTTCTAGCATTTGACTAGCTTCGCCAGAGAAGGTCACACCGATTGCAGCGTTATTCTGAATCATGTAGCCCTTCATCTCGTCCGCCACAATAGCCTTGATATTTGGAGTCAACTTGTAGAGCTTGTCCACTGTCTCTTCTAACTGCTGGGTATCCTTGGAGTTGAGGCTGTAGCCGAGGGAATTGAGTCCCAGTCCCAGTACCTCACGCGCCCCATCAAAAAGCATGATAGAGTTCTTATACTCTGGCTTCCAGAGGTCATCCCAATGCTCAGGCGCTTCCTCTACCATGGTTTCATTATAGACAATTCCCAGTGTTCCCCAGAAGTAAGGGATGGAGAATTTATTGCCTGGGTCAAAGGACTGGTTGAGGAACTCCGGTCCGATATTTTCAAGACCTTCAAGTTTTGAATAATCAAGCGGAACCAAGAGGTCTTCGTCCTTCATCTTGTTAATCATGTATTCACTAGGAATGGCAATATCGTAGGTCGTTCCACCCTGCTTGATCTTGGTATACATGGCTTCGTTGGAGTCAAAGGTCTCGTATTGGACTTGAATGCCTGTCTCTTCTGTGAATTGCTCCAAGAGTTCTGGATCGATATAGTCTCCCCAGTTGTAGATAACCAATTTTTGACTATCTCGGCTATTGATTTTACTATCTAGATGAGTCGCAATTCCCCACAAGACGAGGATAATGGCTACAATTCCTGCTAAAAATGAATAGAGTTTTTTCATGCTTGCTCCTCCTTCTCACGTGAGATAAAGTAATAGCCAACAACTAGGATAATACTAAAGAGAAAGACAAGGGCAGACAGGGCATTGATCTCTAGCGAAATCCCCTTGCGAGCACGAGAGTAAATCTCGACCGATAGGGTTGAAAAGCCATTTCCCGTTACAAAGAAGGTCACAGCAAAGTCATCTAGCGAATAGGTGAAGGCCATGAAGTAACCTGCAATGATAGACGGTGTCAGGTAAGGAAGCATGATTTCCTTAAACATCTGAAATTGACTGGCACCAAGGTCATAGGCCGCATGAATCATGTCACCGTTCATTTCTTTGAGACGTGGCAAGACCATCAAGACCACGATAGGAATGGAGAAAGCCACATGACTAGATAAGACAGTCAAAAAGCCAAGTGAAAACTTGAGTTGGGTAAAGAGAATCAAGAAGCTAGCACCAATCATAACATCAGGCGCAACCATGAGGATATTATTGAGTGATAGAAAGGCTTCTTGGTATTTCTTACGAGACTGGTAGATGTAAATGGCACCAAAAGTCCCGATAATGGTCGCAATCAAGGCTGACAGGAAGGCCAAGAAAAAGGTCTGGGTCACAATCAACATGAGACGACCATCGCCAAACATGGTTTTAAAATGGCTCAGGCTAAAGCCTGTAAAGCTGTTCATGTCGTTGCCTGCGTTAAAGGCATAACCAATCAGGTAAAAAATCGGCAGGTAGAGGACAAGAAAGACCAGTCCCAGATAAAGGTTGGCAAATTTTTTCATCGTTCTCTCCTTTCCTTGGTCACCCACATGGTGATGAACATGGTCAGAATGAGAATCACACCGATAGTTGAACCCATACCGTAGTTGTCATTGGTTAGGAAATTCTGTTCAATAGCCGTCCCCAAGGTGATAACGCGGTTCCCACCAATCAAACGGGTCAGCATGAAGAGGCTCAAGCTTGGGATAAAGACGGACTGAACCCCACTTCGCACCCCATTCATAGATAGAGGAAAGATGACATGACGGAAGGTCTCCCACTTGGTCGCACCGAGATCATAACTGGCATTGATAAGATTGTTGTCCATATCGTCCAAGACATTGAAAATCGGCAAAATCATAAAGGGAAGCTCGATGTAGCTTGCGACAAAGATAAAGGAGAAATCGGTAAAGAGCAACTGTTGTGAACCGATTCCGATGAATTCCAAAAATTGGTTAATAGAGCCATTTTGACCAAAAATTCCGATAAAGGCATAGGCTTTAAGGAGCAAATTGATCCAGGTAGGCAGGATAATCAGCATGAGCCAAAGTTGACGGTGCTTGAGACGGGTCAAAAAGAGGGCTGTTGGATAGCTGATAAGCAAGGTTACAAAGGTCACAATTCCTGCATAAAGCACGGAGTTAAAGCTCATTTTGAGGTAGGTCAAGTTTTGTGACGCAAAGTAAGATTTATAGTTTTCTAAGCTAAACTGGCCTTCGATATTGAAAAAGGATTGACCGAAAATCAAGACCAAGGGTGCCAGGACAAAGAGGGCAATCCAAAGCATGTAGGGCACTACAAAGAGTTTAGAGCTTGTTTTCTTCATCTCTCTCCTCCTCGATTGCATTGATCAGACCTGCTTCTTGCTCTTCAATTTCCACGTATTCTTCGATACGAGCATCGAACTCTTCTTCAGTTTCGTTAAGGCGCATGATGTGGATGTCTTCTGGTTCAAAGTCCAGACCAATTTCCTCACCCACAATGGCCTTACGAGTCGAGTGGATCATCCATTCATTTCCAAGTTCGTCATAGGCGATAATTTCATAGTGCACTCCACGGAAGAGCTGGGTATCGACCTTAACTTGGAGCTTGCCTTCTTCAGGAAGGGTAATCCGCAAGTCCTCTGGACGAATCACGACTTCGACTGGTTCATTTGGCTTCATCCCACCATCGACCGCTTCAAAGCGTTTGCCGTTAAACTCAACCAAGTAGTCCTCAATCATGGTACCTGGCAAGATGTTTGACTCGCCGATAAAGGTAGCAACAAAGTGGTTGATTGGCTCATCGTAGATATCCACAGGAGTTCCAGACTGGACAATCTCGCCATCATTCATGACAAAAATCCAGTCACTCATAGCCAGGGCTTCTTCCTGATCGTGAGTGACAAAGACAAAGGTGATTCCCAATCGTTGTTGCAGTTCACGTAGTTCATACTGCATATCTGTTCTTAATTTCAAGTCTAGCGCTGATAAAGGCTCGTCCAACAAAACCACACGGGGTTGGTTGATGATGGCACGGGCAATAGCCACACGCTGGCGTTGTCCTCCTGAGAGTTTACGAATGGAACGTTTTTCATAACCTTCCAACTGAACCATCTTGAGAACTTCCGCTACGCGTTTCTCGATTTCTTTCTTGTCAATCTTGCGCAAGCGGAGCGGAAAGGCAACATTTTCAAACACATTCATATGTGGAAACAAGGCATAGGATTGGAAGACCGTATGGACATCTCGCTTGTTGGTTGGGATGTCATTGATACGGACACCATCCAGCAAAATATCTCCTGTCGTCGCATCCAATAACCCTGCAATAATGTTTAGGATAGTTGATTTCCCTGAACCAGATGCGCCTAAAAGAGTGTAGAATTTTCCTTCTTCCAACTCAAAGTTGATGTCTTTGAGAACCTTGGTGTTGCTGTCTTCAAAAACTTTAGAGACGTTTTTGAATTCAATAATTGGTTTTTTCAATTGTCATTTATTCCTTCTTTTTCATAGATTAACAGATCAGGGCTCTGTCAGGCCGCCACTACCTCGTGTAGGAGACTGAACTGCCTACATTCTTCTGCACTGACGATAGGCTTTCACCCCCTTTCCATGATATAGCAGCAACTTTTCAACTACAGCTTCCTACTTGCTTTCACCTAAAATACGGACCTCTCTCTCAAGAGTAACGCCAGAGTGTTCCTTGACTTTTTCAATCACAGACTCAATCAAGTCTTCGTAGTCTTTGGCCGTTCCATCTGCGACATTGATCATAAAACCTGCGTGCTTTTCAGACACTTCAACACCACCGACACGATAGCCTTTCAAGCCAGCTTCTGAAATTAATTGACCTGCAAAATACCCTACTGGACGCTTAAAGACCGAACCACAAGATGGATATTCTAAAGGTTGCTTGAGTTCACGTAGATGCGTCAAGCGGTCCATTTCTTGCTTGATAACCTGATGGCTTCCTGGAGCTAGAGCAAATTTAGCTGACAAGACAACTGCACCAGACTCCTGAATGGCTGAATGGCGGTAACCAAAAGCCAAATCCTTGACAGACAGGGTCTCGATTTCTCCGTCCTTGGTCAAGACCTTACAAGACTGTAAGATGTGAGCAATCTCGCCACCATAGGCACCCGCATTCATAAAGACAGCACCGCCGACGCTCCCTGGAATGCCACAAGCAAACTCAAAGCCAGTCAAACTATGACGAAGGGCAATGCGTGTCGTTTCAATCAAGTTAGCCCCTGCTTCTGCTTCGATGGTATAGCCATCAACGGAAACATTATTGAGCTTGTCACACAAGATGACAAATCCACGAACCCCACCATCACGAACGATGATGTTGCTGGCATTCCCAAGAACCATCCAAGGGATATTTTCTTGATTGGCAAATTTAACAACGCGAGCCAACTCAAAACGATTTCGTGGAAAGACCAAATAATCGGCCTCTCCACCTACTTTTGTATAACTATAGCTATGCAAGGGTTCCTTGAAACGGATATCAATCCCTTCTAAGATTTCAAGCATTTTTTCTTTTACTGACATGACACTCTTCCTTTTACAAAATTCATTCCATTATACCATTTTTAAGACCATTTGACGACCCTAAAAAAATCTTGGGCTTATTTTAAACATAAAAAGAGGTTTCCCCTCTTTTTATGATTTTTTGCAAAAGATTGCCTTGGTTCCATAGGCAACCAGAACAAGTTCAAGTGCTAGGACAACTTCAACCAAGACTGGACTTGTCAGCCATCCAACTTGGGCAAGAGATGGTGCCAGATCAAAAAAGGCATGTAGGCCATAGGCTGCTAGGAGATAAATCCATTTCTTCTGGCGAACAGCTTGGTAAACCCAAATAGTCAAAAGCAATTGGAATCCTAGAGCCAAAATCCGTTCAAAACCAAGCAAATAAATCTGCCAGACTGATAGCGACTGAATAGTTTTCAACATATTTTCAGACAGCAATTGCATAACCTGTGGATTTTGCGTTTGAACTGCTGAGAGAACGATGTAGAGATTGATCAAACTAGTAAGACCTAGGAAAATCAACTCCAAGCCACCATGCCCCAATCCATAAGCCAAGGCATCCGCCTTTTCCAAATTTCTCTTTTTCTCCAACCATTTGAAGAAAACAAGGCGAGCCGTTTCCTCAAAAAATGCTGCCATGGCTAGGCCATAGATGATATAGACAAGCGGATGGTCTTGCAAGAGGGCAATACTACCGTCTTTTTGAGGATGTAAAACCAAGATATGCACCAGTTTTTCTAAAATCTGTGAAGAGACAAAGAAGGCAACAGCCCCCAAGCCCAAGACAGCTAGATTAATCTGGTATTTCTTTTTGGCATACCAAATGCTTCCTAGCAAGAAAGCCAGCAACAGCACCATGGTAATAATGATATGAATGGTCATTTTCTTCTCCTATTCTGCCTTTTCAATATCTTTTTTCATCTCGTCAACATTGAACTTAGCAAACAAGTATTGACGGTCTTGGACTGGGAAACGTTGGTCCAACTGATCAACAGCTCCCACCTCAATAATGCCTTCCTTGATGACAAAGTCCATGACATGCCCACCGAAGGTCAAATCATCTGAGATGAAGTGTAGATGGTAGCCTGCCACACTAACTCCATGAAAAATCTCTGGCGTCCAGAAACCAACGATGGTTCCTGCGACATTGTCACGACGATATTCCGGTTGATGGGTTGCAACATCAGCAAACTTGGTCTCTGGTGTTGACTTGGGAATCATGCGCACATGCATATGTGAAAATTCCCCACGAATCTTGATAGAGCGGAAAAGATTTTCCCCGTCATAATAAGACTCAATTCGCTCCTCCAATTCCTTGTCCGTCATCTCAAAGCGCTGTCGGAAAATAACCTCTGCCTGATGCGGTACTACTGCTGCATAAGGAATAAGGGCATCTGGTGACACCTCCACAATCTCTGGCTGGTCGCCTGATCCTTTGGCCTGATAAGCCTTGCCATCCAAGACAATCAATTCTCCATCAATGGAATCCAAGGTTCCCAAACCAAGGTCACCATGCTCTAGCAATTCTCCTACTGTCATGGTCCCACCATAAAGGCCAGCCATCAAGGCTCCAAGGGTATTGTATTGAAATAATTTCACTGGTTCCTGCACGTTCTTATCCATTCACTTTCTTGTCTGTTATTCTATAAATGTTACTCCTAAGTATACCACATTTGCCCCTAGATGTGAACGATAGAAACACTCTAGACATTGCCAAGAAGGAAAAAAAAAGGTACAATGTAACAAAATCAAGGGAGGTCTGGAATGAAGAAACAAAGCAAGTACCAAGAGGTCGTTTCCTATCTGAAAAACGGTATCGAGTCTGGACGTTTTCCGACGGGTAGCCGCCTGCCTTCTATCCGTCAACTGAGCCTTGACTTTCACTGTAGCAAGGACACTATTCAACGAGCCCTGCTGGAATTACGGCACGAACAATACCTCTATGCCAAGCCCCAGAGTGGCTACTATGTGCTGGAGCAAGGACAACACCAGGACCTAGAAATCGAGGTTACAGATGAACATGCTAGCGCCTATGATGACTTCCGACTCTGCGTCAACGAAACCCTGATTGGACGTGAAAACTACCTCTTCAACTACTATGACAACCAAGAAGGTTTAGAAGATCTAAGACAGTCTATTCACAAACTCCTCTTTGACCAAGCCCTCTACTGCAAGGCTGACCAACTGGTACTGACTTCTGGCACCCAACAAGCCTTGTTTATCCTCTCTCAAATATCCTTTCCTAGCCAAGCTAAGGAAATCTTGGTGGAACAGCCGACCTACCATCGGATGAATCGTCTCTTGATTGCTCAAGGTCTGGACTATCAAACGATTGAACGAGGCATTGATGGGATTGCCTTGGAGGAGCTGGAAGGCCACTTCAAAACAGGAAAAATTAAGTTTTTCTACACCATTCCTCGTTTTCACTATCCTCTGGGGCATTCCTATTCTGAGCAGGACAAACGGGCTATTCTTGACTTAGCTACCAAGTATGGAGTCTATATCGTAGAGGACGACTATCTGGGGGATTTGGACTCTAAAAAGGGCCAGACCTTCCACTATCTAGATACAGAGGAGCGCGTTATTTATATCAAGTCCTTCTCAACCAGCCTCTTTCCAGCCCTGCGGATTACGGCTCTCATTCTGCCAAATGCTATCAAAGAAGCCTTTGTGGCCTACAAAAATATCCTAGACTACGACAGCAACCTTATCATGCAAAAGGCCCTGTCACTCTATATTGACAGTCAATTGTTTGAGAAAAATCGTCTAGCTCGCTTGTCCAATCAGGAAACTTACCAAAAACAAATCGAGGAAAGTTTAACCAAAACACCTTGTCCCCTTCCACATTTTCCTCTGCACGATGGCTTATTACTAGACCTGAGACAGTATCCTAAAATCGCCAGTCTCAAACACAGCCAACTGGGCTTGGACTTCTTTGAGGAGGCTTACTTGGATGCCTGCCCTTATCAATTTGCCAAGGTGTCCTTAGACAATCTAGAAAAGGTTTTAAACTATTTAAAAGCAGAATTGGAATGACTTCCAACTCTGCTTTTTTCTTATTGTTCAACTTCTGTTAAGGTTGCCGCTTTTTCAAGATATTTTTGGTAGGTACCGTCATCCTTGAGTTTTTGGATGACCTTGTCCACCACTTCTTTTAAATCAGCACTATTTTTTCTAAGGGCAACTGCATTAGCTTCGCCGTCCTTCATCTTCAAGCTGACAGTTGCGACAGCTAAGTCGGCGTTTTTAGCAGCATAGCTAAGGGCAACAGGCTCATCCATGTGAACAGCATCTACTTTTCCAGCCTGCAATTCATTGACAGCTTCACCCATATTGGTTAGGGAAGTTAATTGCGCTTTTGGCAATTGTTCCTTGACCATTGATTCTGGAACAGTTCCTTTTTGGGCCGCAATATTATCACTTTCAAGGCTAGTTAAATCCTTGTATTTTTCTACATCAGACTTACGAACCAAGAAACTAATCTTGTTTTCATAGTAGGGGATTGAAAAATCAAAGACTTCTTTTCTCTCGTCAGTAGCGCTAATTCCTGCAACCGCTAGGTCAGCCTTCCCAGTTTGAAGACTGGTTAAAACATTGTCAAAACTCATGCTTGAAATTTCCAACTTCACCCCAAGTTCATCAGCGATAGCTTGGGCCATATCAATATCCGCACCGACTACCTGGTTTTTTCCGTCAACTAAGGATTGGAATTCAAAAGGTGCATAGTCAGGACTAGTCGCCACAACTAATTTCCCCTTTTGCTTAATGGCTTCAACAGCTGACTGAGAACCATTAGAATCCGACTGACAAGCTACTAAGAAGAAACTTGCAAGAAAACTACATAAAACAAATATCCATTTTTTTGATTTCATAAATAAACAACCTCTCTGTTAATTTTGTATAATTATAACGCTATCCAAGTTGCTTGTCAAGTATTTTTTGAATTTTTATCTTAAAAATATTTTTTTCATTCAACAAAAGGAGCTATTAATTGATTTCAAGCTCCTTTTTATACAGAATGAAACTATTTTATAGTTCGACAATCTTACCTGTTTCAAAGTAAACAACCCATTCACAGATATTCTTAGCATAGTCTCCAATGCGTTCCAAGAAGGCAATCACTTGGAAGTAATCACGACCTGTAACAATGGCATCAGGATTTTTCTTGATTTCTTCTGTAGCCAAGTCACGAATGCTATCAAAGTAATGGTTGATTTTTTCGTCCATGGCTGCTACTTCATAGGCCTGATCTACTGAACCATTGAGATAGAGTTCAAGGGCTGCTTCAACGAAGTTCTTGACATCACGCCCCATTCTCTTAATTTCTTCTTCAACAGCTGGGATGCGTTGCTCCCCCTTCATACGAATGGCTGCTCTTGCAATGGAAACGGCATGGTCCCCCATACGTTCCAAGTCCGATACGGCTTTTAAGACTGTTAGAACTGTACGCAAGTCTTGAGAAACTGGTTGTTGAAGGGCAATCATTTCAAATGATTTCTTTTCCAATTTCACTTCGTATTCGTTTACTTCTGCATCGTCTTCGATGACTTCCTTGGCCAAATCACGGTCATGCGTAACAAAGGCACGCACCGTACGATTGATTTGGGATAGCACTTCTTGTCCCATAGCATAGAACTGGTTGTGCAATTTCTCTAAATCTTCCTCAAATTGAGAGCGTAACATCATTTATCTCCTTATCCAAATTTTCCTGAAATATAATCTTCTGTTTCCTTGTGTTGTGGGCTGAGGAACATCTTCTTGGTATCGTTAAACTCGATCAGATCTCCATCTAGGAAAAATCCTGTCTTGTCAGAAATACGAGATGCTTGTTGCATGGAACGCGTAACCAAGAGCATGGTGTATTTATCTTTTAAACCATACAAGGTTTCCTCAATCTTACCAGCCGAGATAGGGTCCAGAGCTGAAGTCGGTTCATTCAAGAGAATGATTTTAGGACTGGTTGCCAAGACACGAGCAACACAGACACGTTGTTGTTGTCCACCTGAAAGCCCGATAGCTGAATCATGCAGGCGATCCTTGACCTCATCCCAGATAGAAGCTCGTTGCAAGGCTTTTTCTACTGCTTCATCCAGAACCTGCTTATCCTTAACTCCATTGATACGAAGCCCGTAAACAACATTTTCGTAGATAGACATAGGGAAAGGGTTCGGTTGTTGAAAGACCATACCGATTTCCTTCCGCAATTCAACTGTATCTGTACGCGGACTGTAGATGTTGTGGCCGTTATAAACCACCGAACCAGTTGTGGTCACCTCTGGATTGAGATCCCCCATGCGGTTGATAGCCTTGAGGAGGGTTGATTTCCCTGATCCAGATGGACCAATCAAGGCTGTAATTTCCTTAGGTTGGAAAGATAGGGAAACACTATTCAAGGCCTTCTTTTGATTGTAGTAAACGGACAGGTCTGACACCTGTAAAATCGCTTCTGTCATACTGTTTCCTTTCTATCCAAAGTGTCCTGTTACATAGTCATTGGTTGACTGTAGTTTGGCATTTTGGAAAATATTAGAGGTCTTATCGTACTCTATCAAGTCACCCAAGTAGAAAAATCCTGTGTAGTCACTAGCACGCGCAGCCTGCTGCATACTGTGGGTTACGATGATAATGGTAAAGTCTTTTTTCAATTCCAACATAGTTTCTTCTAGCTGGGCTGTCGCAATCGGATCCAAGGCTGATGCCGGCTCATCCATCAAGAGAATATCTGGTTTAACAGAGATAGCACGAGCGATACAGAGACGTTGCTGCTGACCACCTGATAGGGTCAAGGCCGACTTGTGCAAATCATCTTTAACCTGGTCCCAAAGGGCAGCCTGACGAAGAGAGGTTTCCACAATTTCATCCAAGACTTGCTTGTCCTTAACCCCTGCACGTTCATGAGCAAAAGTGATATTGCGGTAGATAGACTTGGCAAAGGGATTTGGTCGTTGGAAGACCATTCCGATATGCTTACGCATCTCATAGACATTGATTTCTGGACGGTTAACATCAATCCCTTGGTAGAGGATTTGACCTGTTACCTTGGCAATATCAATGGTATCATTCATACGGTTGAGACTGCGAAGGTAGGTTGATTTCCCTGAACCAGAAGGGCCAATTAAGGCAGTAATTTTATTCTTTTCAAATTGCATATCGATGCCCTTGATGGATTCATTTTTACCGTAGTAAACATGTAAATCCTTAGTAGAGAGGGCCACTTTCTCTTCAGGAAAGGTGATGATATGCTTTTCATCCCAATTATATTTTGACATGGCTTCTCCTTTAGGCAGCGGTTAATTTCTTATGTAGGTAACTTCCGAGTTTACGGGCTCCAAAGTTAAAGATGAGGATAAAGATGAGGAGCACGGCTGCAGAACCTGCTGATACAATAGTTCCATCAGGAATAGTACCTTCACTATTGACTTTCCAAATGTGGACAGCCAAGGTTTCTGCTTGACGGAAGATAGAGATTGGGCTAGTAACACTGAGAATATTCCAGTTAGACCAGTCAAGGGCTGGAGCGGATTGTCCTGCTGTATAGATAAGGGCAGCTGCCTCACCAAAGATACGACCAGAAGCTAAGACGACCCCAGTCACAATACCTGGAAGGGCTTCTGGAATGACGACATGAACCACAGTCTCCCAACGAGAAATTCCAAGGGCCAAGCCGGCCTCACGTTGCGTATGGTGAACGTGTTTCAAGCTGTCTTCAACGTTACGAGTCATCTGAGGCAGGTTAAAGACCGTCAAGGCCAAGGCACCTGAGATGATTGAAAATCCATACTCAAACTGAACTACAAAGATCAAGTAACCAAAGAGACCGACAACCACTGATGGCAGTGAAGATAAGATTTCAATACAGGTTCTGACAAAGTTGGTAACAGGACCCTTTTTGGCGTATTCAGCTAGGAAAATTCCAGCTCCCATAGACAAAGGCACAGAGATAATCAAGGTAATGACCAGAAGGAAGAAGGAATTATAGAGCTGAATTCCAATCCCTCCGCCTGCTTGGTAAGAAGATGATTTGCCAGTCAAGAAAGACCAAGAGATGTGGGGCAAACCACGAACCAAGATATAGAGAATCAAGGATGCCAAGATGGCGACAATAATTCCTGCAATCGAGTAGAGGACAGCTGTTGCAATTTTATCTAATTTCTTAGCGTGCATAGTTTTTCTTTCCTCTTTCTTTCGTAATCAATTTAATCACACTGTTGAAGGCCAAACTCATCAAAAGCAAGACTAAGGCCAGTGACCAGAGAACATTATTGTCAACAGTTCCCATAACGGTATTTCCGATACCCATGGTTAACACAGAGGTCAAGGTCGCAGCAGGTGTTGTCAATGAAGTTGGGACAACGGCTGAGTTTCCAACTACCATCTGAATGGCCAAGGCCTCACCAAAGGCACGCGCCATCCCAAAGACCACTGCTGTGAAAATCCCTGAACGCGCTGCCTTCAAGGTCACGCGCCAGATGGTTTGCCAGCGGGTGGCTCCCATAGCCAAACTTGCTTCGCGGTAGTGACGAGGCACCGCACGCAAGCTATCTGTTGTCATAAAGGTTACCGTCGGTAAAATCATGACAAAGAGTACGAAAATCCCTGACAGAATCCCAAAACCAGTTCCACCAAAGATACTACGGACAAAAGGAACTACGACCTGCAAACCGATAAATCCATACACGACTGAAGGAATCCCGACTAGCAATTCAATGGCTGGTTGCAAGATTCTAGCACCTTTTGGTGAGACTTCGGTCATAAAGACAGCTGCTCCAATGGCAAAAGGAGTTGCGATAAGGGCTGATAGGATTGTGACAATAAAGGAACCCAAAATCATAGGAAGGGCACCAAATTGTTTACCTGAAGGATTCCAAGCTTGCCCAAAGAGGAAATCAAAGATATTAACCCCATTTACAAAGAAGGTCGACAAGCCTTTTTGGGCTACGAAAATCAAAATCATAGCCACAATGATGACAATCAAAGACAGACAGGCAAAGGTCAAGCCTTTTCCAAGTTTCTCTAGACGAGAGTTCTTTGAGGGAGAAAGTAATTTTTTAGCTAATTCTTCTTGATTCATTAGTGACTCCCTTCTAGTGCTGTCACCGTTCCTACAGCATCTTTTTCAACCTTCATTTCCTTGACAGAAATATAGCCCATCCCCTTAACGATTCCGCTTTGCGCTTCATCAGAGAGGACAAAGTTGAGGAATTCTGCCACCAATTCATTTGGTTGGCCTAGGGTGTACATGTGTTCATAAGACCACAAAGGCCAGTTATTGCTTGTAACATTTTCTGCAATCGGCTCATAGCCATTCAACTTCATACGTTTAACTGAGTCATCCACATAGGCAAAAGCTAAGTAAGAAATGGCTCCTGGTGTCTGAGAAACAATGTTTTTAACCATCCCATTTGAATCCTGTTCTTGACTCTGCACGGCCGATTGACCATCCATGATAACACTATCAAAGGTTGCACGTGAACCTGAACTTGCCGCACGGTTGATAATGGAAATGGCTAGGTCTTTCCCACCGACTTCTTTCCAGTTGGTCACTTGACCTGTGAAGATGCTACGGAGTTGTTCAGTTGTCAGATTTTCAACATCAACTTCCTTGTTCACAATCACTGCCAAGCCCGCTACAGCAACCTTATGGTCCACTAGAGCGGATGCGTTGATACCGTCTTTTTCCTCGGCAAATACGTCTGAATTTCCTACATCAACAGCTCCAGACTGAACCTGAGACAGACCTGTACCAGATCCTCCGCCTTGGACGTTGACTGTTTTTCCAACGTGCATAGAGCCAAATTCATCTGCTGCTGCTTCGACCAAAGGCTGAAGAGCCGTTGAACCAACAGCTGTCATGGATTCCCCACGATCAATCCAGCTAGCACATCCCGCCAAAGAACCTGCTAGCAAAAGAGCCGCAAGGGATAGAGCGAGTTTTTTCCTTTTTTTCACTGTTTTTCTCCTTGAAAATAATGGTGAATGCTGTGAATTTTTTCAACTATTTATTTATGTTTTTCTTTTTTAAAATTGGGAGCCAACTAAAGTTCTTATACTCAATGAAAATCAAAGAGCAAACTAGGAAACTAGCCGCAGGCTGTACTTGAGTACGGCAAGGCGACGTTGACGCGGTTTGAATTTGATTTTCGAAGAGTATTAGCTTGGTTTTACTAGAAATTTGCTTAGTTACCATCTCCACCAATTTCGACTTAAAATGAAAGACAATTTGAAAAAAATCCATACTTCCACTATAACATAGACAAGCTACTTTGACTAGCATTTTCACTTGAATCTGAGGCCTTTTGGAAAATAATTTTTCAAAACATTTCCAGTCACCTTAGCAAAGCCCAAGCCATTTCCTTTAACCAAAACTTGGTACCAACCATTTGGCAGACTTTCCGCCAATTGAACAGTTTCTCCAGCCACATACTTTACAAACGCTTCTTGGTCAATTTCAACTGACTGCTTGACCTGACTCGGTTTCAAGGCTAGACCAAGAGCAAAACTAGGCTCAAAGCGTTTCTTCTTAAAGGTACCCAGATGCAGGCCATTCCGAGCAATCTTGAGTTTCCCTAAATCTGGTAAGAGTTCTGGCAGGAGATAAAGCTGATCTCCAAACGTCTGCAAGATACCCGATAGATTAACCTTCAGGTGGTTTTGGGCAAATTCCTGCCACAAGGCAACTTGTTCTCGGCTGAGATTGCTCTTACTTGCCTTACATTTAGGTGCTGGATTTTCACCTTTAAATTGCAAATGGGCTACAAATTGCCCCTCTCCCTTAAAATGATGTGGGTACATACGAGCCGTTTCTGTCAGGTCAATTCCAGCTACCATTCCATTGATATGCTCTACTGGCAACAAATCAAAATTATACTCTTCCAGCAACCACTTGACGATCTCTTCGTTTTCCTCAGGTGACCAGGTACAAGTCGAATAAACCAGACGACCACCTTGAGCTAACATGGTCACCGCATCCTCTAGAATTTCTCTTTGCAAGCTAGCACATTGACTTGGATAATCTAAGCTCCAATAGTTCATAGCATCTGGCTGCTTACGAAACATTCCTTCCCCAGAGCAAGGAGCATCAAGGACAATGAGGTCAAAATAGCCTTTAAAGACCTTAGCCAAGCGGTCGGCAGATTCATTAGTCACTACGACATTTGTCGCTCCAAAGCGCTCCATGTTTTCTACTAAAATCTTAGCCCGTTTGCTTGAAATTTCATTGGAAACAAGGAGACCCTCCCCTGCTAGATAGGCTGCCAGCTGAGTTGATTTTCCACCCGGTGCAGCGGCCAAATCCAAAACCTTCATACCAGGACTGGGCTGGGCTACCTGAGCAACCATCTGAGCAGCAGGTTCTTGCGAATAAACTAAACCAGTAGCATGCTCAGGCGATTTCCCTGAAACCTTCCCATAGTGGCCCCAAGGGGTTTGAGGAATAGCATCAGGAAAGGAAACTGGCGCCTCTTTTAAAGGATTGACCCGAAAAGCCGAAACCGCTTCCTCCTCAAAAGAGGCAAGAAAATCTCTTGCCTCATCTCCTAGTATCTCTTCATATTTTTCAACAAATCCTTCTGGAAATTGCATTTAAGTTCTTTTCCTTTCGTAAATATAGGACTGAATTTCCTCCTGCATCTCAAGAGGTAACATCATGACCGGCTGTCTAGTTTGAAAATCAAGCGGTTGACCAGAAAGGGTCACAACCCGATAGCCCAGACTTTCCCCCAAAATACTTGCTGCAGCATAATCCCATGGTTGCAGATAAGTGATATAGGTCAACAAACGCCCTGACAAAATCTTGACAAAACTAATGGCCGCACTCCCATAGACACGAACACCGAGGACCGCTCGACTCAAATCAGCCAGTCCCCATTCATTGGTTTCCAGCATACCACTATTCCCTGCAATAAGGAAATCTCCAAGTGGTTTTACTTTAAAGGGAGCTAGGAGCTGGTCATTTCGACAGACTGGAAACTTACCACCACCGTGATAACAATCCCCTTTGACCACATCATAAATCAGCCCAAACTGTCCCTGACCATTTTCAAAATAAGCCATCATAACAGCAAAATCTTCCTGCTGGGCTACAAAATTATTGGTCCCATCAATGGGATCAATGACCCAAACCCTGCCCTCTTGAACCGAGGCTCGCAGACAACCTTCTTCAGCACAAATCTTATCTTCAGGATAACGAGACAAAATCTCACCAACCAATAGCTCCTGAACTTCCTTGTCCAGTTTGGTCACCAAATCTGTTGGAGAGGACTTGATTTCAACACGCAAGTCTTCCTGCATATGGTCAAGGATGTACTGGCCCGCTCTCTTAACAAGCTCTTTGGCAAATTCAAATTTACTTTCCAAGAGAAATCTTTCCTTCCCCTTTTTCCTTGGCAGCCTGAACTGCTCGATAAAGTGAATAGCCACTAACTGTTTCAAATTCTCGTCCCAAACGTTTCTCTTCGCTCTTACTTGGCACGACCGCTTTGAATCCCTTATAGGAATCCAGTAACTTTTTAGCCTCTACCTTGCCTTCATAGGCAGCTTCAACATCATTAAAAAAAGAAAGCACTGAAGCAAGTTCTTCAGTGCTCCACGACAAATCTAGTGGGTAACTATACTGTTTGTTCATTAACTAATACCAGCTCTCATTCTTGCTTCTTTTAGTTCTTGCTTACGGTAACTACGAGGGAGAAAAGCACGAATCTCATCTTCATTAAAACCAATTTGCATGCGTTTGGCATCGATGATAATTGGACGACGCAAAAGACTAGGATACTGCTCAATCAAATGAAGCAATTCCGATACCGAAATACTTTCTACATCAATATCTAATTTTTGAAAAATTTTTGAACGAGTTGAAATGATGTCATCAGTACCATTTTCGGTCAAGGAAAGAATATGTTGCAATTCTTTTCTCGTTAAAGGACTGGTCATAATATTGTGTTCCTCAAAGGGAACCTTATGTTTTTCTAACCAGGCCTTTGCCTTACGACATGAAGTACAGCTCGGTGATAGAAATAGTGTAATCATGCTTTTCTCTTCTTATCTATACTTTGCTAATTCTATTATACAAAAAAATAAAGCGCTTGACTAGAGATTTTTAGAAAAAAAAGCCTATTTTTTCAAGAAAAATAGACTGTTTGCGAACGATTAACTCTTTTTGGATTTGATTAATTCATTCTTGACAATCATTTCGAATCACATACCTAACTTATTTACTCAAAATAAGAATATCTTTAGCATTACTTCCTACGACTTTTCAGGTATAGAAAACCAAAGAAGCTCTCATAGAGGGCAAAAAAGAGGAGGAAGGCATGAAGGAAAAAGGTCTCTGGCAAAATCATAATAACAGGATCCTTGGCTGGATCAAAAAGCCAGGTATCATCTCCCACAAAGAGAATTTGATGGAAAAGGGTAAAGAATTGGTCAAAACCAATCAAAACTCCCCCAAGACCAATCAGCAAAGGCAAGACTACTAGAGCTAGGAGACTTTTATAAAAGAGAGACAAAAAGCCCTTTTTCACAATCCCTTTGACAAAGAAATAGAAACTTGGCAGTGTCACTAGAGCTACTAGCTGCACCAAGTGAAAGAGGTTCTTGACCACCGCAAAGTGGTGCAGACCAGCTGCTGACGAACGAAAATCAGGCATCTGCAAGTCCTGACTAAAAGGATTGGTCAGGTAATCCATCAAGATATGAAAGTTGTACTGAATGGTTTCTGGTTTTAGATAAACTCGATCTGTTAAATTCAGCCACTGAATTTCCAGCGGATAAAAAATCCAAGCTAGATAAATAGTCAGAAGGATTGAGAGGGACAGAAGAAAGACCATAGAGCCCCAAAAAGTCAGTTTAGTTTTCATCAAAATTCCACTCCGCAAGGCTAGAAACCACATGAGTCGGTGCGATTGGTAGGTCTGCTACTTCTTCCGCCTTGGTAAAACCTGTTGTCACCAAGAGCGTTGGAATGCCATTGTCAATCCCTGCTCGGATATCAGTCAAGTAGTTATCCCCAACCATAATCAACTCTTCACGTTCCAAGCCTAAGTGCTCAACCGCCTTGTCCATAATGATGGCATTTGGTTTCCCAATATAAACAGGCTTCACTCGTGTTGCCACTTCAAGAAGGGTAATCAGTGAACCAGCACCAGGCAAAAGACCGCGCTCTGTCGGGATGTTGAGGTCAGGATTGGTTCCGATAAAGTGGGCACCTTTTTGAATAGCCAGAGTTGCTGTCGCAAATTTTTCATAGTCAACTTGCCAGTCCAGGCCTACTACCACATAGGCAGGGTTTTCCTTCTTTTCCACATAACCAGCCGCCTTGATGGCTTCCTTGAGCCCTGCTTCTCCGATAACATATACCGTCTTTTCAAGCCCCAAATCGTTCATATAGTCAATGGTTGCCAAAGTCGCTGTGTAGACAGTCGATAGGGGCGTATCGATATTAAAATTCTGAGCCAACATTTCCTGAACACTCTCAGGAGTACGAGTCGTATTGTTGGTCACAAAAAGATAGGGGATATCCCGCTTTTGCAATTCATGGACAAAAGCTTCTCCTGCTGGAATTCGATCTTTCCCCTTATAAATGGTTCCGTCTAAATCAATTAAATAGCCTTTATATTTCATCTATTTCTCCCTAATCCTTCTTCATTTCTTGCCAAGTGATGATAGCTTGGGCATTGGTAGCACCGTCGCTTGTAATCTCATGTTTGCTTTCCAGTCCAGTCCGTTCAACAGCCGATGTAATCACCCCACCTGGTCGAACTTCCTTGACATACTTGAGATTGATTTTCTTGGGAATATATTGGGTCAAAAAATCTGCTCCCATTACCTCAAAAATCCAGTCCAGATATTTACTGTTATTAACATGACCATTCATATCCAAGTCGTAAAAACGAACATGGTAATCCTTGCTGACCGGCTCTTCCAAGGACTCATACTTTGGCCCACGGATAAGTTTTTTATCAAAATCAGACTGGTAAGGAGCCACAATCTCAGGTTCAACAGCATGGACTTTTCGACTATCTCGATCCATGAGAACAAAGGTCGCCATCATGTGGATGAGTTCTTGACCTGCTTCATCATAGATAGTGAAACGACGGTAGCAAAAGAGTCGATTGTAGCTCAGGGCTTCCGTCTCGATAGTGATTTCTTCCGCAAAACGAGGCAAACGAACCACCTCAATATCATAGTCTGTGATAATCCAGACAAGATTATAGTCTTCCAAAATGGTCTTATCACTAACTCCCAACTCAATAGACTGCATCCCTGAAACTTGCAGGGACAGCAAAATCACATCTGGAAGCTTGATATGACCGTTCATATCAGCCATATCAAAAGGAATTTTCATTTTCATTTGATAAGTTAAGCCCATCATCCTACTCCAAAATAAATCGTTCTGCTACGGTGTCTCCTAAAAAGAGACCTCTTTTTGTCATGCGAACTCGATCACCGTCTAGTTGCATGAGACCTTGTTGAACCAAGTCTCTGACGATTTCTCCATAAATTCCATCAAAAGACCGCCCAAATTTTTCCTCAAATCGCGCCATGGAGACTCCTGATTTCTTGCGAAGCCCCAGGAACATTTCTTCTTCCATTTGCTCCTTTTGACTCAGGTGCTCTTCTGTGATGCGCGCATTGCCTTCCTCAACCGCACTGAGATAATGACGAATCGGGCCGTGGTTTTTATAGCGAACACCATTGACATAGCCAGATGCCCCAGCACCGATGCCATAGTATTCAGCATTGTCCCAGTACATGAGGTTGTGGCGACTTTCAAAACCAGGCTTTGAGAAATTGGAAATCTCATAATGCTCAAAACCAGCTCGCTCCAGCTCTGCGATGATATATTCAAACATCTCAGCTTCCACTTCCTCCTTAGGCAGAGGCAACTTCCCTCGTCGCATACGGTTCATAAAGACCGTATGATTTTCCAAAATCAAGCTATACAAACTCATATGAGGAATATCCAGCCCAATAGCCTTAGCCACATTTTCCTTGACCTGCTCCATGGTCTGACCAGGCAGTGCATAAATCAAATCGATGGAGATATTGTCAAAACCAGCCAGTTTCAGACGGTCGATATTTTCATAAATATCCTTCTCCAAATGACTGCGCCCAATCTTTTTCAGCATCTTGTCATCAAAGGTCTGCACACCTAGCGAAACACGGTTGACAGCCGAGTTTTTCAAAACAGCAATCTTATCCGCATCCAAGTCGCCTGGATTAGCCTCAATAGTCAACTCTTCTAAAACAGACAGGTCCAAGTTTTTAGTCAAGCCCTTCAATAGCACCTCTAATTGAGAAGCTGACAAAGCTGTCGGTGTACCACCGCCGATATAGAGGGTTCTCAACTTTTGAATATCATAAGATTGAAACTCTTCTAACAGATGCTCTAAATAGCTATCTACCGGCTGATTCTTGATAAAAACTTTTGAAAAGTCACAATAATAACAAATCTGGGTACAAAACGGGATGTGCACATAGGCTGACGTTGGTTTTTTCTGCATAGTACTTATTATACCACAAAGACAGGCTACGAGAAAAAAAATCACCATCCCCAGATACATAGTCCGTCCAGAGATGGTGATGATTTATTCTTCTGTTATGTCAATAACAATCTCTTCTGATTCATCAAGAGTTTCGGCCTTTTCTTGCCATTGCTCCTTGAGATTATTGAATCGATCTTTTGATGCTTCTGTCGCTTGACGAGCACATGATTTGGCTTGGGCAAGGACACTGTCCACAGTGATTTCACCTGACTCAACCTTTTCTTTGGTTTTAAGAACAAAATCTGTAGCCTGCTCCTTGACTTCTGTCAGTTTTTCACAGACCTGCTCCTTGGCATACTCTGGATCTTCTCTCAAATCATCTAGAAAATCTTGAGCTTGACTGCAAACTTGTTTGCCCTTGTCACTTGTTAAAAACAAGGCAAGAGCTGCACCTGAAACGGTTCCTAAAAGGATTGAGGATAGTTTACCCATAAGAATTCTCCTTTTTTATTTTTTGAAAAATTTACTTGCGGCACGTAGAGCTGACAGACTTGCCCCAGTCTTGAGTGTTTTTGAACCAGCTGATGAAGCTTTCTTGCTCAAGACACGCGCATGGTCATTGAGGTCGGAAACAGATAAAGATAAATCTGCAACAGCACTAAAGAGTGGATCAATCGTTGCCACCTTGACATTGATATCATCTGCCAAGACATTGACCTTAGCCAGCAATTCATTGGTATGATGCAAGGTCACATCCACATCTGAAGTCAAGGTTTTAATCGTCTTCTCTGTTTCATCGATCACACGTCCAAGCTTTTGTACAGTAATGATTAGATAGACTAAAAATACAATCAAAGCAAGGGCTACAAGAATATATGCAACTTCTAACATTTAGTTTTCCTCCTCTGAAATATAGTAAGGGGCCTTCTTTCGATTTTGATATAGAATGATAAAAATACCCAGTCCGATAAGGACAACTGATAGCCATTGAGACACTCGAAGACCAAAGAACATGAGGCTATCTGTTCGCATGCCTTCGATGACCATACGACCGAAACCATACCAAATCAAGTAAAAGGCAGTGATATGACCTCGTCTGAGGCTCTTCCATTTTCGTCTAAAAATCAGAATCAAGGCAAAGCCAAGCAGATTCCATAAAGACTCATAAAGGAAGGTCGGCTGACGGTAGCTCCCCTCAATATACATCTGGTCACGGATAAAGCCAGGTAGATAATCCAGATTATCCACTGCTGCACCATAGGCTTCTTGGTTAAAGAAATTGCCCCAGCGACCCAAACTTTGGGCAATCATGACGCTAGGCGCCGCAATATCTAGAAAATCCCAAGTATTGATGAGTTTACGATCAGCAAAAATATAGAGTACAAGGGCACCAGTTATCAAACCACCGTAGATGGCCAAACCACCATTCCAAATGGCAAAAATCTCTCCTAAGTTTTGACTATAGTAATCAAAACGGAAAATAACATAGTAGAGACGTGCTCCTAAAATAGCCAAAGGAAAGGCTATCAAGATGAAATCTAAAATATCGTCTGGTATGATCTTCTTTCTAGGTGCTTCTTTCATGGTCAAATAAACCGCAAGAATCAAGCCTGTCACAATACACAATGCATACCAACGAATGGCTATAGGGCCTAGATGAATAGCAATTGGATCAAGCATTAGGCACCTCGTTCTGAGCAATGAGATTTGTCAAACGTTCTTCGAATAAACGCGTCGCATCAAAGCCCATTTCCTTGGCACGATAATTCATGGCAGCTGCCTCAATCACAACAGAAATATTTCGACCAGTTTTAACCGGAATACGGATACGAGGAATGGATACGCCAGAAATTTCAAGTTCCTCGGCATTATTTCCAAGACGATCAAAAGTCTTATGCGTATCGTAATTTTCCAGGTAAACGGCTAGCTGGACTTGTGAAGAATCCTTGACCGCACTCGCACCGTAGAGACTCATAACATCGATAATCCCAACACCACGAATTTCAATCAAGTGTTTCAAGATTTCAGCTGGTTCACCCCAAAGAGTAATCTCATCCTTGGCAAAGATATCGACACGGTCATCAGCTACCAAGCGGTGACCACGTTTGACAAGCTCTAAACCTGTCTCACTCTTACCGATACCACTATCTCCCTGAATCAAGACACCCATTCCATAGATATCCATCAAGACACCATGCACACTGGTCCGTTCTGCCAAACGAGAATCCAGATAACTAGATAACTCTCCAGACAAACGACTAGTAGCTGTACGACTGGTTAAAATGGCAATCTTACATTCTCTGGCTGCCTTTAACATTTCCTCTGGAACTACCAAACCACGAGCAACAATGACCGCAGGTGTCTCAGGTAGAAACATTTTTTTCAAGACTTGGTAACGATTGTGAGAGGACATCGAAACAAGATAGGACCACTCCTTCATTCCCAAAAGTTGGATTCGCTCAGGCGTATAATAGTCAAAATAGCCCGTCATTTCAAGACCAGGTCGCGTAATGTCCGCAGTATTAATTTCCTTTTCAAGTAATTCTGGTTCGCCATAGACAATGTCTAGTCTAAGCTTTTCAATCACTTCTTTTACTAAAACCGACATCATTTCCTCCTTCAAATGAGTTCTTCTCTCTATTATATCAAATTGTAGGAGGATATTTGAGATTTTTGCAGGCTTTGGAGTATTTATTTATACTCAATGAAAATCAAAGAGCAAACTAGGAAACTAGCCGCAGGTTGCTCAAAACACCGTTTTGAGGTTGTAGATAAGACTGACGAAGTCAGTCACATATATAATCCAAGGCGACGTTGACGTGGTTTGAAGAGATTTTCGAAGAGTATTAAAAGAAAAAGGACTAGATTTCTCCAGCCTTTCATTTCTAATTAGAATTTTTTACGTTTACGAGCTGCTTCTGATTTACGTTTACGTTTTACAGAAGGTTTTTCATAGAATTCACGTTTGCGTGTTTCTTGAAGAGTACCAGCTTTAGTAACCGCACGTTTGAAACGACGAAGTGCGTCGTCAAGAGATTCATTCTTACGTACTACTGTTTTAGACATTTTTTTCACTCCCTTCAAGTTCAAGATCTATTCTATTTTACACGTAAAAGTAATAATTGTCAAGAAAAAATCCGGTTTAATTTTAATTTTTTCTTCCATTTATACAAGTCTTGAAAGCATTAAATAGAAAAACTGAAGGGTGCTGCTTTTTTATTTTTCTAACAAGCTGAGCGCTTCAGCATCTGCAATAATCGTCACATCTGGGTGGTTTTGTAGGCTACTTGCTGGTAGACTCTCAGTCACTGGACCAGACACTGTTCCGGCAATGGCTTCTGCTTTTGATGCACCGTAAGCAAAAAGAATAATAGACTTAGCATCCAAGATATTTTTAATCCCCATTGAAATGGCTTGGGTTGGAACATCTTCAATCTTGTCAAAGAAGCGAGCATTAGCTTCAATAGTAGACTGGTCAAGTTCGACTAGGTGTGTTTGACTGTCAAATGGAGTGCCTGGCTCATTAAATCCGATATGTCCATTGCGACCAATTCCCAAGATTTGAAGGTCAACTGGATGGTCAGCCAAAATTTGATTGTAGCGTTCTACTTCTTCTTCAGCATTGTCCTTAACCCCACGAGGCAAGAAACTTTCTTTAAATGGTTTTTGGTTGAACAAGTTTTCTTGCATGAAGTGACGGTAAGACTGAGGATTGTCGCCATCAAGGCCTACATACTCATCAAGGTTGACACTGGTTAGATTTGAAAAATCAAGGTCACTCTCAACAATTTCCTTGTAAAATTCAAGTGGGCTACTTCCTGTCGCAAGTCCTAGGGTTTGAGCGCCGTTGGCCAATTTTTCCTTCAAAATCTCAAAAGCAACTTTTCCACCTTCGATTTGGTTTTCAACTTTAATAACTTTCATCTTTTTATCCTCCGTTTCAATCTATATTTATTATATGGTATAGACCAATTTTTGTCAAGTGAAAACGATTTAATTTTCAAAAAAAGAGCGTCCAAACTTGAAACATGTTATAATGGATAAGATTAGAACTTAGAAAGAATGAACAGATATATGAATACAGCTGATTTTGATTTCCACTTACCCGAGGAATTGATTGCCCAAACGCCCCTTGAAAAACGAGATGCTTCCAAACTCCTCATCGTCAACCGTGAGACGGGAGAAATGCAGGACAAACACTTCCACTCTATTATTGATATGCTGGAACCTGGTGATGCCCTTGTTATGAACGACACCCGCGTTCTCCCTGCCCGCCTCTATGGTCAAAAGGAAGAAACAGGAGGCCATGTGGAACTTCTCCTGCTCAAAAATACTGCTGGAGACGAGTGGGAGGTTCTGGCTAAACCTGCCAAACGCCTCAAGGTTGGCACTCGTGTCAGCTTTGGTGATGGTCGCCTCAGCGCTGTCGTTACGGAAGAATTGACTCACGGGGGCCGCATTGTCCGCTTTGAATACCAAGGAATTTTCCTAGAAGTTTTGGAAAGTCTGGGAGAAATGCCTCTACCACCTTATATACACGAAAAACTGGATGACCGTGAACGTTATCAAACCGTTTACGCCAAGGAAAGTGGCTCTGCTGCAGCACCAACTGCTGGACTGCACTTCACCAAAGAACTGCTGGCAGAAATCCAAGCTAAGGGTGTTCATCTGGTCTATCTGACTCTTCATGTCGGGCTCGGAACCTTTAGACCCGTTTCTGTGGATAATCTGGACGAACATGAAATGCACTCAGAATTCTATCAACTTTCTGAGGAAGCTGCTGCCACCCTTCGATCTGTTAAAGAAAATGGTGGTCGTGTCATCGCTGTCGGAACCACTTCTATCCGCACCTTGGAGACTATTGGTTCCAAGTTTGATGGGCAAATCCAAGCAGATTCTGGCTGGACCAATATCTTTATTAAACCTGGCTATGAGTGGAAGGTCGTAGATGCCTTCTCAACCAACTTCCACCTGCCAAAATCAACTCTGGTTATGTTGGTTTCTGCCTTTGCAGGTCGTGAATTAGTCTTAGATGCCTACCACCATGCCATTCAAGAACACTATCGCTTCTTTAGTTTTGGCGATGCCATGTTTATCTATTAATTTTCACAATCAAAAAAGCGCATATTATCAAGGTTTTATAAAGCCTGATATTATGCGTTTTGTAATGAATTAAAAATTCGTTAGTCTGTTCTCAAACTCGGATCTTTCAAACTCTGAACACTGGCATTGATCACTGCTCCGACAATCAAAATCTTAGCGATGAGAATAAACCAAAACATCATAACCACCACGACGATGGAACTGAAGAAACGGACGTCCACTAGGTGATTAACATAGTTGTTGACATAGACTGAAAAAATATTGAGCAGTAATACCAGAGTCAACAAGACAAAGGTACTACCTGGTAATACATTTCGAATTCGTCGCACCTTAACATTGGGCAGGAAATAATAAATCATAACCAAGATGGCAAAAATCAAGGCATAGACCAAGGGGCCTGTCAGGTCTTGCAGATAAGCAAAGAGAGGACTATCCGATTGCCAGTAGCTTTTGATAAGGTTGAGGAGCATGCGACCAAAGACACTGAGAAAGAGAGCTAAAGCAAAGAGAATCTGCAAGCCAAAACTGACTAGTAAACTCATCAATTGCTGATAAATTAAACCTCTACTCTTAGCTACTCCGTAAGCTTTATTAAAGGCTTTCTGTAGGAAATTCATGGATTTTGAAAAGGTCCAGAGGGCTGACAAAACCGCAAAACTCAATAAGCCTGTTGACGGTTGGGTCAGTACTTCTGTAATAATTTTTGCGACCACATCATACATGGTATCGGGCAAGAATTCATTGACAACCTTTAAAAAATTAGAAACTGGAATCTGAAAATATGGGAGGATATTGACCACCACCAAAAGCAGGGGGAAAATCGAAATCAACCAATAGTAGGCCACTGCGACGCTGGTCAACTCACTATCTGATGCTTGATAATAATGCAAAAAAGCTTTTACTAAAGGCTTGTCTATCAGCTCTTTCCACCACTTCTTCATGTCACACTCCTTCACTTACAATCTTGATTAATTTCTTCTTACCAATTCCATCATATCATAAGGCAGAGTATTGGCAGCTTCCTTCAGAGAATAGTTCTCTAAGTTATTCACATTTTGTCGTAATTTCTTGGCATACTTGGCCGTAATCAATCGTTTTTCTTCGTATTCGAAAATCAACTTGCGCTCCAGATAATAGCCTCTCAGCATTTCATCGATATTGTTGGGCTTGACGCGATTGATAACCCGTTCGACAAAGGCACCACTGGTGATGATAGCTGTTTCTCGGATACGAGAATCCTGCATGAAGCTGATTAAAGAACTCTTATAAACCCCTTTAAGGTTCTCCAGACTTTCGATAATCATCTCTGTATTTTCTAGATAGAGCTCTGCAATTTGGTCATAGTCAAGAGCTCTGAGTTTCTGCGATTCTTCATTTTTCCAACTGCGGAAGGTCTTGCCAAAGGTAAAGACTTCATGAAGGAGAAAACGTAAAATCCGCAAGGAGACAAGGAAGTAATAGGTCAATCTTGAAGCAAACTTGCGATTGATACCTTGTTCCATGTTTTTCAGATAACGTTGGTAGACCCTATAAGCACGCTCACTCATCTTGCCTTCTTCATAAGCCTGTTCCAAACCATCACTTTCAATACTGAGGATGAGAAGTTTCAAGGCCTCCCAGTCTTCTTGAGCCCCCTTATTTTCTTGATTCAGGATAAGGTTCTCTATTCGTCCATGGTAATTGTCAATAGCCGCATAGAGAGGGAGCTTATTTCTGGTATCTTCCAACTCTTTTTCCAACTCTATCGTTACTTCATTCAAAATGGCGATATGCATGAGATAATCCTTGCTTTCTTCCTGTTCATCAGAAAGATGAGGCAAGACCAAGAGACCTGTTAAAAAGCTGACAAGCGTCACACCTGCGACGAGGAAAAGCAAGAGAGGATACTCCTGCTCTAGATTACTTGGTATCAGAAGAATCGTAGCAATCGACACCGTTCCCTTTACACCTGAGAAGGTCAAAAGAAGCATGTCCTTCATATACTTATTTAGCTTTTTCTTGAGACGTCTAGTCCTATAGGCATAATAGCCATAAATCATGACAAAACGAATGGCAAAGAGGACAAAGGTAAGGGCTATAAGAGATACCAATAACAGTAAGGGATTATAGATTGGATTGGTCAAGATAGGCTCTGCTATCATTTCCAACTCCATCCCTAAAATCACGAAGACAGAACCGTTGAGCATAAAGTTCACTGTATGCCAGACCGTCTCAGTCACCGTATCCACTTGGGCTTCGAGGAGCGTAATTTTCTTAAATCGGCTTGCCTTTAAAATGCCAGCAACCACAACAGCAATAATTCCTGAAACATGGACTTCTTCTGCCAGGAAGAAAGTCACCAGAGGCAAACTCAATTCTAATAAAAGCTCGCTAGCAATATCTGTTGCTCTCACACTTAGCAAGAAGGTGTGGAGGAAACGGTTGGTCATGGCTGTTAAAAAGCCAATTAAAAAACCGCCTAGGATTGAAAAGATGAGCGAACTACTCGCTTGCCCAAGGGAAAAGGCTCCAGTTGTCCAGGCTGTCAAGGCCACCTGGAAGGCAACCAAGCCAGAAGCATCATTCAAGAGTCCCTCCCCCTTAAGGATATTGGACACGCGCTTAGGAAAGCTAAAGCGCTCTGAAAGAGAGGCAAAGGCAACCAAGTCTGTAGGTCCAAGGGCTGCCCCAACAGCCAAACAAGCTGCCAAGGGGAGGCTGAACCAAAGAAGATGGGCCAAACCACCCAAACTCAGGGTCGAGATGAAAATCACTGGAAATATGAGATAAACAATGATTCGCCAGTGTTTTAAAATAGCTGTAATGTCCGCTTCTTCCGACTCTCGAAAAAGCAAGGGACCAATAACCAGTGCCAAAAACAACTCTGTATTGAGGTGAAAGTCGGTATTGGGTAAAAAGAGACCAATCACAATTCCCAAAAGAATTTGCACCAAAGGTAGAGGCAAAAAGGGCAGGAGCTTATTGGTTGTACTAGAGACAATCAAGACCAGTAAAAATAGGATGAGGTAAATCAGTAATTCCACGCACAACCTCCTTAATCTTTTTTACAACAAGATTCAAAAATCTCCTTCTGCTCTTTGATTTTTTGGTCAATCTTGGAACAATCCTTGTGCTCAATTTTTCTCTGGCACCGTTCCATTTCAAGAGCAACTAATTTTTTCTTGATTTTAAGCATTTTTTTGCTCATATGTGCTTGATCTAACACCCCCACCGCTCGTTCGTGGTGGGTTGATTCAACAAAATTCTGGCGCATGGCATCCAGCTTTTCACGTAGGTATTGTTTATCCATGTCTATATCTCTCTAATTTTTCAATCATCACTAAAAATGGTGGGTTGTTGACTTGGTTTAAAGTTCGGTAAATGGCAGCTGTGTACTCTTGTTGGTTCAACTGACTGACAAAATCCAAGACAGCATCCCTCTCGAGGTCGCCTCCTTCATGCCCATAGTAGATCATGATGGCAATCCGTCCCCCTTTGACAAGCAAATGACACAGCTTTTCTAAGGCTTCAATCGTTGTCTGAGGTTGGGTAATGACAAACTTATCAGCTGACGGCAGATAGCCCAGATTGAAAATTCCTGCCTTGGCTTCTGTCACAAACTGGTCCAGTGTCTCATGGCCTTGCAAGATTAACTGGGCATTTGTCAGGCCAGCTTGGTTCAAACGCTCTTGCGTCTTTTCCAAGGCTTGCTCCTGAATATCAAAGGCATAGACTTGCTTAGCTAGCTTGGCTAGAAAAAGCGTGTCATGACCATTTCCCATGGTTGCATCCACTACGATATCATCCTGAGTTACAACCTCAGCTAAAAAATCATGTGCCATTTCAAGTGGTCTTTTCATTTTCAAACTCCTGTTTTACAGCCTTGCATCCTTGAACGCTTCCACGACGTCTCATTTCAGTTTCAATAGCATTTAGAACTTCCCATTTATTGAGGCTCCACATCGGCCCAATCAGCATATCTCTAGGTGCATCTCCCGTGATTCGATGGATGACGATATGTTTGGGAATGATTTCCAGTTGGTCACAGATGACCTTAACATATTCGTCCTGACTCATCAGTTGTAAGCGTCCCTCATGGTAATCCCGTTGCATACGTGTATTTGTCATGAGGTGAAGCAAGTGCAGTTTAATTCCTTGAATATCGTTATCCGTAACACAGCGGCGGACATTTTCAATCATCATCTCATGGGTTTCACCAGGCAAACCATTGATCAAATGGGAAACAATCTCAATTTTTGGATATTTCCTCAAACGCTTGACCGTTTCCACGTACAATTCATAGGAATGGGCACGGTTAATCAGGTCAGAGGTTGCTTCATAAGTAGTCTGCAAGCCCAATTCAACCGTCACATGCATGCGCTCCGACAACTCAGCCAAATATTCGATGGTTTCGTCTGGTAAACAGTCTGGCCGTGTTCCGATATTGATTCCTACTACACCTGGCTCATTGATGGCCTGCTCATAGCGTTCCCGAATGATTTCCACCTTTTCATGGGTATTGGTAAAATTCTGAAAATAAACCAGATACTTCTGAACATCTGGCCACTTGCGGTGCATAAAGTCAATTTCCTTATAAAATTGCTCACGAATAGGCGCATCTGGTGCCACAATGGCATCTCCAGAACCGGAAACCGTACAAAAAGTACAGCCCCCATGAGCCACAGTTCCATCACGATTGGGACAGTCAAATCCCGCATCAATAGGGACTTTAAAGGTCTTTTCTCCAAAGAGTTTTCGATAATAATCATTCAAGGTGTTATAAGATTTCATAACTTTCATTATAACAAAAAACAACCACAATCTCAAAAGCCTGACTTTCCTATAAATTCCTCTGTTTCTCGTTTCCATTAGCGATTTTTTATGATACAATATGGATATGATTTTAATGAAATTAGCATCTATTTTATTATTGATACTGACCTTAGTAGTCTGCATTATCATAACCAAACTTTTTAGATTAAAAAAACTAGGACGAAACTTTGCGGATTTGGCTTTTCCAGTCTTGGTATTTGAGTATTACTTGATTACAGCTAAAACCTTTACCCATAATTTCCTCCCTAGACTAGGCCTAGCCCTCTCTCTCCTAGCCATTATTCTCGTTTTTTTCTTCCTTTTGAAAAAACGTAGCTTTTACTATCCTAAATTCATCAAATTTTTCTGGCGTGCAGGATTCTTATTAACCCTTGTCATGTATATCGAGATGATTGTTGAATTGTTCTTAATGAAATAATTGAATCCCTAAACATTTTCTAGGGATTTTTGCTTTCTCTACAAAATAAGGTAGATAATAACACTATACAATTTTATACAAAGAAAATCCCTTAGAAACTTATATTCCAAGGGATTTATCTTCTATCTAAGACAAGAGTTTCTCTCCACTCTTTAATGATAACGAAAGTATCAAAATTTCTAGTCTTCTTTTTTACCTTTAGTGGCTACTAATCCTGCACTCAAACAGAGTAGAGCTAAACCTGCTGCTACTGTTTCTTGGCTTGTCACACTACCTGTATTTGGTAACTGGGCTTTATTAGTTTGACTAGCTTCACTTGGAGCAATTGGTTTTGTTTCTGCTTTTTCTGACACTTGTGGTTTTGTATCTACCGGCTGTACTGGTTTCGTTGTTTCACCAGCTGTACCGACTTCTATGATGCGATCCTGAGCCATAACTTTATCATAGCTATCCTTTTCAGTTCGCTTACCATTTTCAACCTCGATTAAGTGAACACGGACTCCTTGTTTTCCTTCTTGAAGAACACGGGTTTCACCTAGATACAACTTATCAGACTTACGTTCCTGAACCTTGAAATCGATTGTTTCTTCTTCTAAGATAAGCTCTGGGCGATTCAGAACAAGATTTTTCACTTCGTCTTCTGGAAGAGAGGTGCCTGGTTTGGTTCCAACTTCCACGATACGATCTTCTGCAGCGACTTTATCGTAAGTTTCTTTAAGTTGGCGTTTTCCGTTTTCCACTTCGATCAAGCGAACACGGACTCCTTGTTTTCCTTCTTGAAGAAAACGGGTTTCACCTAGATACAACTTATCAGACTTACGTTCCTGAACCTTGAAATCAATGGTTTCTTCTTCGACCACAAGTTCTGGTCTGTTAAGGACAAGATTCTTCACTTCATCTTCTGGAAGGGCGGTGCCTGGTTTCGTTCCAACCAAGACGATGCGGTCTGTCGGTGCCTCTACCACTTCATGGAATTTTTCTTCCTTACTTCCATCAGAATTAATTGCTGTAAAGATACGTTCCTTACCAACTTTTCCTTCTTGTTCTACACGAGTCTCACCTAGATAAAGTGTTGAATCTTTTTTCTCAACTGTCTTGTAGGCCAAATCGTTTTCAACAAATTCAAGTTTTGGAAGTTCCTCCTGTACAGCAGCAACTGTCTTCTCAGAAACTGGTTTTTCCTTAGTCAACTGGATACGGTATTCCTTAACTTGTTTTCCACTTTCTGAAACGAGGCGAACAAGTACTGGAAGGCTGTCTTCTCCACTATCTACAACTGTTGAAGCTACTTGATTGGTTTCTTCAACTGAGACTTTTGGACGTTGACCTTTATAGGTAATTTGATAATCTTGACGATTTTCAGCGAAATCAGGAAGTTCTTTTCCATCTACAAGAATCTTCGATTGAGTACTTTCTTGAGGCAATTCACTTGGTGCAAGGAAGGTCATCTCAATCATCGCAACACCGCTCTTATCTGCTTTACGCTCCATACGCCATCTCATGGCTTTAGCTTTGACAGCTTTAAATGTTACGTTGATTTCATCACCAGCTGCAATGTCTTTATCCACACGATAAGGAACAGCTTCCCAATTTTCTGGATTGTTAAATGGATGTCCAGATTCGTAAGCTTGGTAGTTTGAATAGTAGGTTGGCACTTCAAAGTCTGGACCGACATAGCGCTCTAAAACAAGTTTAGAAGGCGCATCCGTACCACTATCTGCAAAGAAGTGAAGTTTGGCTTGCGCAACAGTCCGTTCGACAATCTTACCATTTTCACGGAAGATCACACCTGCTGATACTTCTGGATTAGAAGATGGCGTTTTAGACCAGTTTGTCCAACGACGATTTTCAGAGTAATCTCTATCATTGATATAGTCTACACGGTCATGAGAACTGTCGTCAATATCATTAGTTGCTGAAGCAAAGGCCTGGTTACTGTTTTCATCATAGTTAGGGTTATCTGAAAGAGCCTCACCAAGTTTGTCTGTCACTCTTACAGTGAACTCAGCAGTAAGATTGCTACCAAGGACACGACCTCGAACAATAAATTGACCTGCTTTTGTCAGATTTTCTGCTGGAACTTTTTCCCATTCAACTGCCAAGTCTTTTGTTTCGTAACCGTCTTTACCTGTGAAGTAAACTGGAACCTTAGTTGGCAATTCAAGTGGTTGGCCTAGTTGCAACAAGCGAGCTTGTTTAACTGCAGCAACTGGTTTACGAGAAAGTAAGTCTTTATTCTTAGTGAAGTGCAGACGGTATTCTCCTAAGATGTCGCCATTTTCAGCTTTCGCGATGACACGAACTGGCTCACCTTCACGAACGCTTGGAACGACGGTAGCGAGACCATTGTTGCTAACACTTGCTGTGACTGCGGGAACTTTTCCATCTACAGACTCAAGGTAGTAGTCTGTCAAATCAGGGTTGAAGTTTGCTAAGTCTTTACCGTCAACTTGGATTCTTGTTTGTCCTTGTTTGGCTGCCGCAACCTGTTTCGCAAAGATTTGTACTTCTGTGATAGACGTTCCACGCTTATTATCTGCTTTAACCATGCGAATGCGAACAGCATAAGTTTCAACTTTATCAAAGCTAAAGTGATTCATTTCTCCAGCCGTAAGTTGAGCAGGGGCTTTTAGATTTGTAACAGGTTTCCAGTTAGCTGGATCGTTAAATACATGGTCTTCATTGGCTACAAAGCTAGGGTTTTTAGGAGCTGTTGGAACAGTCTTACCAACATAATACTCAATCACATAAGATTTCGGTGCACCGACTCCATGGTCTTCGTGGAATCCGACACTTAGATTATCAACGGAGCGTTTGCTCAAGATACCTGAATCTCCGAATAGGACACCGACTGAAGCTTCTGGATTACTACGATTCCAGTTTGTCCAACGATTGGCTGGTCGGTCATTAAAGGAAATCAATTTATCGTTGACATTTGAAACAGGGTCGGTTGGATTTGAATCTGAAGCAAAGGCAAGTGGCAATTCTGAACCGGTCCATTGGTCAGAAATGTTTGCACCTTGCTCAGTTTGAGCAGATACGCGAACATGAAGTTTAGTTGTTAATTGAGTACCTTCTAAGCGACCATTAACTGTAAAGACACCTTCCTTAGCGTATTGCTCTGGACGAATCGCATCCCATGCAACCTTAGCTGATGAAACGTGACCATTTGAATCATATGTACGAACGCTTTCTGGTAATTGTGGTGCTTCTGCGATTGGAGTTGTCACACTAACTTCTTCAACTGAAACGATACCTTCTACAGATACTTTAGCACGCGCTTCCAGGTCAGTTCCTTCAACTTTACCTAACACTTCAAAGCTTTGATAGTGGTCTAGTTTTTCTTTCGGAATAGCTTGCCAAGTGACTTTGTGAGCTTTAGGGAAACCTTTGTCATACTCAACCGTTACTGTTGACGGAAGAGTAGGTTCTTGGTGTAAATCTGTCACTACATTTACAGGACGGATGGATTGCGCAATCTTCTTCTCAGTATTTGCTTGTATAGTGAGATTGATTTGACCTGTAGCACCCTCATATTCAGCTTTCAGAGTAAGTGCTCCTGGTTTATGCAACTCAAGCATTCCTTTTCGGACTACAACTTCCCCTTCACCACTTGTAGAGAAGCTCACCTTATCAGCTGGTAATACAGCTTGTGTTCCGTCCTGATAATGAGCGAGTACAGATAATTTCACTGTTTGGTCTTCTTTAAGACCGTCAGCTTGTTCCACTTGCAAGCTCAAATGAGCAATTTTTGGTGCTTCTTCTAGGAATTGAATCGCATAGGTTTGAAGAGGGCCACCATCTTTAGGCTGAACAAAGATGCTCGCACGCATGCCGTTTGCTGCGCTTGCTTGAAGAACTGTAACATCAGCATTTTCAGCACTTGCTGTGACTTCTGGCAATTGGGCACCATAAGCAAGAGTGCGGTATTGCATTGGTTGTTGACTAGTAAGCCCTGTTACTGCCTCACCACCAACAGTAACAGTTGGCACTACAGGTGCTGCAGCTTTTCCTTCTTCTACCACAAGGGTTGCATGAATAGTTTCTCCAGCTAACTGACCAGTCATTTGAATACGTGATCCAGCTACTGAAAGTTTGGCTTTATCTGCTTCCGCAATCTCCCAGCTATCTACTTCATACTCTTGTACACTTCCATCGGTTACTAGTATTGACACATATTTATCTACAGTATTCAAGTCTGCTCCTGGAGCAACACGTTTAACTGTTGGTAATTCTTTCGCAATTGCTAGAACCTCGACACGAGCCTCTACCTCACGTCCATTTGCTGTACCTTTAGCAGTCACAACTCCTGCTTGACTAACATCGACTTGAGACCAAGTTACTGGAAGTTTTTCACGACTACCATCGCTGTATACAAAACCTACTGTTTTCGGCATTTTTGGATCTTTACCGATTAATGTACGAACTCTTGCTACTTCTGTCCCCAAAACAGTCTTTTCTTGTCCTTCTTTTTTACCAGTAAAGACAGTTACTTGACTAGATTTCAAGAGATCTGAATGGGCTGTCAGCGTGAATTTACCTGCTTGTTCAGTTGATTTGACAATGGCAACACCTTTACCATTAAATGCTTTACGAATCCAAGAACCATCTGCTTGCGCCTTATAGCGTTCACGGCTGGCTTGTTCCCCATTATCGACACCGACAAGTTGGCCTTGTCCGTGTAATTGGAAGCGAACCAGATTATTGGCAGTTGGTACTACATTCCCTTGGCTATCAACGATTTCGTAATAGATGTATGTCAAGTCTTTTCCATCTGCTGCGATTGCATGATCTTCTTTGATAAGACGAACAGCCGCTGGCTTACCAGCAGTCGTAATCTTATCTCGAGCAATTTCCTTGCCAGATTCATCACGAGCAATTGCTTCCAAGGTACCTGCTTGATAAGCAACTTTCCATTCAAGATAAAGTTCATTAGCATTAGCACCTTCTTGGTAAGTGCGTCCATCGCTAGTTTGTTTTTTGTTGAAAGTCTTAAGACCAAGAGATTTTCCATTCAAGAACAATTCTACACTTGCAGCATTAGAATAAGCACGTACAGGGATTTTATTTTCCGCGTCTGCTACATTGTCTATCAACTCTTTGTTTTCCCAGTTCCAGTGAGGAAGAAGGTGAACCATTGGTTTTTTCTTTGCAGAAATCCATTGACTTTGGTAAAGATAAAAGTCGTTTTTTGGAATACCTGCAGTATCTACGATACCAAAGTAAGAGCTTTTAACTGGCGTGTTGTTTTGGTTGTGCCATGGAGTTGGTTCACCGATATAGTCCGTACCTGTCCAAATGAATTGACCAGCATAGCCAGCATTGTCACGGTCAAATGTCCATGAAGCAGTTGCCGTTTTACCCCAACCAACACGGTCATTTCCATAATCTGACTGTTCATAGTTACGCCATGACTGATTACTTTGTACCCACTCACGCTCTGGGTGGAAGTAACTTCCTCTTGTACGCGTTGCTGAAGATGTTTCTGACCCATAAATCAACCAGTTTGGATGCTTAGCTCTAAGGGCTTTGTAATTATCTTCAGAGTAGTTAAATCCAACAGCATCGAGTTCATCAGCAATTTTTTCATGCCCACCGCTACCATTACCGAAACGGAACTTATCTGCTCCCATGGTAACATAACGAGTTTTATCAACATCCTTGATAACTTTGACTAGACGTTTAACAGTCGCTAGAGAATGAGGATCCCCATTTGCTTCACCGATTTCATTTCCGATTGACCACATAAAAACAGCGGGATTATTTTTGTCTCTCTCTACCATAGTACGTAGATCGTAGTCAGACCATTTTTCACCTTTTTTAGCCTCAGGATGGGTAGCATCTTTTTCAAAGAAACGTCCATAGTCATAAGGTTTCTTTCCGCCATACCAAGTATCAAAGGCCTCTTCTTGAACAAGTAAGCCAAGTTCAGCTGCAATCTGTAAAGTCTGAGGACTTGCTGGGTTGTGAGTCGTACGAATCGAATTCACCCCCATTTCCTTCATCTGTTTCAGTCTACGGTACTCAGCCTTGTAGTTTTCTTCTGCTCCAAGCGCTCCGTGGTCATGGTGCAAGGAAACTCCATGGAATTTAATGCGTTCACCATTCAAAGAGAAGCCCTCATTTGGAGTCCAGTTATAATATCGGTAACCAAACAGATCTTTCTTAGCATCAACTAATTGACCGTCCCGGTAAACACGTGTAACTAATTCATACAAGGCCGGTTTGTCATTTAAAACCGTCCAGAGTTTTGGTCTTTCAACTTCTAAAATCGCATCAAGACTAGTTACTTCATGTGCTTTCAAGGTACGGCTCTCTGTACGTACTAGACCTGTCACAGCCTGACCACCACGTTCAACGATTTGATATTCTGCTACAAGTTGATGGTCTTTGTCGTCCGTATTGACAATTTTACTAGTCACATGAGTTTCAACCTTGCCGTGTTGCTGTTGTTCAAGTTTTGGTGTTAAGATGGTTGTCCCATTTTTCTCAACATGAACTTTATCTGTCACTTGTAAAGTCACATCACGATAAATACCGCTACCTGAATACCAACGGCTGCTTGGTTGTTTGTTGACTGCATGAACAGCAATTACATTCTCACGTCCATCTTTGTTCAAATAGTTAGTGATGTCATATGAAAATTGGTTATAACCATTTGGGTAATGACCCACTAACTGACCATTGACATAAACTTGAGAATCCATGTAGACGCCATCAAAAGTGAGGCGAACATTTTTCTTGAGATCTTTTTCATCTAGTTTGAAAGTCTTGCGATACCAAGCTTCCCCACCGTTAAGCTGTCCACCTTCATTTTGTGCAGGAGATTCATGATCAAAATCGTTAAAGATACTCCAGTCATGCGGTAAATCTAATTTTTTCCACGTAGATACATCTGCATCCGGTTTAATGGCTTCTTTAGAATTCGCATTGAGTTTAAAGTGCCAATTTTGGTTAAAATTCACTTTTCTGTCTTCAATCATTTGATTGACTTCTTCATTTGTCACAGCTTTAACATCTTCCTTGAGCGGTTTTTCTTGACTTGAAGCTTGTGATTCTATCTTTGGAGCTTTTTCCTCTTTTGGAGTTACTGCTTTATCTTCTTTCTTCTCAGATGAAATAGACTCAGTGGCACTAGGTTGTTTTTGTGCTGTACTTTCAACTATATTTTTAGTTTCCAAAGCTTGATCAACCTTTTCTTCTACTATCGGTTTTTCCTCTTTAGGTTTCTCAGCAGTACGAGTAATAGGTGTTTCATCCGCATTAACTACAGATTCTCCAGCTATATTTCCTGCGAATAGAACTGCACAAGTTCCAATCATTACTGAGCAAGCTCCTACAGCAAATTTACGAATGCTATAGACTCTTTTCCGATTCCAATGGCTTTTTTCCATAAAATCCTCCTTTTAGTAATCGCTTTCATTTTTATGTAAGCGCATACTTTTAATAGTCTTTTACCCTTATTTTATTAAATAATATAGGAATTTTCAATACTCTAGCATATAAAATAATATTTTTGATTGTTTTTTCTAAAATTTGTAGAAGAATTTTTAAAAAACTGAATGTAGTTTTAAAAGAAAAAATACTTATTAACCTTTAAATTAAAAGAAGTAAAAAAGTCCCTTTAAAAGGAACTTCTACTATTTATAATTAAAAGTTTCCCCTGCCAGCTTATCAGCTAGCTTTGGAAAAAGAGTATAAAACTTATGGGCTAGGTTCAACAACATCGGGAGATTGAGTTCTCGTTTGTTTTTTCCTATAATCTTGACAATCTTTTTAGCCACTGCATCTGGTTTCAACAGGAAGCGTTCAACCGACTTGAGATAGCTTCCATCTGGGTCGGCTTGGTCGAAAAATCCTGTGCGGATTGGTCCTGGATTGACAGTCGTTACGTAAATACCATAAGGCATCAGTTCGAGGCGTAAGGCATTTGAAAAACCAATGGCCGCAAACTTGGTAGCAGAGTAGAGACTAGACTTACCAGTAGCGATCAAACCTGCCATGCTAACAATATTGATGATATGGCCTTTTCGACTTTCCTTCATTCGAGCCGCAAGGCGACGAGACAGATTCATTAGGGCAAAGGTATTGACCTCGAACATCTGATGAATATCTTGGTCGGAAATCTGGTCAAATTCCTCAAAAATCCCGTAACCAGCGTTGTTTACCAAAACATCAATCTCGTCATAGCGGAGATGAAGGTCTGCTAGCAGAGTTTCTAAGGCTGAATCATCGGTAATATCGATTTCAATCAATTCTGCATAGGGATGGTTTCCGTAGAGTTGGACTAATTTTTCCTTATTTCGACCAAGTAAGATGAGTTGGTCATTTGGCAAGAGTTTGACTATTTCTTGAGCTAGGCCACCGCTAGCACCTGTAATGAGAATAGTAGGCATACTTATCCTTTCCCAAGCTTTTAGATTTCCACTTCTTCCAAGTCTTTGACCACATGGACATTTTCAAAAACACTAGCAGCGTCTTTTTTGAGCTTGCTGATATCTTTTGAGAGAAAACGGGCACTGATATGGTTGAGCAAGAGGCGTTTGGCTCCTGCTTCTACCGCTACTTGTGCCGCTTGCATATTAGTAGAGTGGCCATGGTTACGAGCAATTTTTTCATCACCCTTGCCATAAGTCGATTCATGGATAAGGACATCGGCATTGACAGCCAGACGCACACTGGCATCCGTTTTTCGAGTGTCTCCTAAAATAGTGATAATTTTACCTGGACGTGGAGCTGAGATATAGTCTGCTGCCTTGATTTCAGTACCGTCTTCCAAAACAACATCCTGGCCGTTTTTGATTTTCCCAAAAAGTGGGCCAAATGGGACACCAGCAGCCTTGAGCTTTTCAGCATCTAAGGTACCTTCTAGGTCCTTTTGCATGACACGATAGCCAACGCAGAAAATAGTGTGGTCCAACTCCTCTGCATACACTGTGAATTTATCGGTCTCAAGGATTTTTCCTAAAGAATCTTGGTCAAACTCATGAAAATGAATACGGTAAGGCAGGCGCGAACCTGACACACGAAGGCTGGTTAAGACAAAGGACTTGATCCCTTGAGGTCCATAGATTTCCAAATCCGTCTGCTCTTCATTAGCCTGAAAGGCTCGACTAGAAAGGAAACCTGGTAAGCCAAAAATGTGGTCTCCATGCAGGTGGGTGATAAAAATTTTGCTGACCTTACGTGGTCGAATTGTGGTTTCCAGAATGCGATTTTGCGTTCCTTCTCCACAGTCAAATAGCCAGACTTCGTTAATCTCATCCAATAATTTCAGAGCGAGACTTGAAACGTTGCGGGCTTTAGAGGGCTGACCAGCCCCCGTTCCTAAAAATTGAATATCCATTCGATACTTTCTAATTAATCAATATATAACATGGCTGTGCGGTTTTCCGATCGGAAATAGCGCTTGCCAGAAAAAGCTGTGGCTTCTTGTAATAACTCCTCTTGGCTGTAGCCTTTGAGACGCTTACGACCGTCAGCCAAGCTTTCCAAATCTGTCAAAGCTGTAAGATTTTCCACGCTAACAACTTCCTCGTCCTCGACAGCCTTCATGTAAATCTTGCCAGACTCCTCAAAGACTAGCTGATGGGGGAAAATTTGTGCAATTTCAAAAAGTAAGTCATCCGAAATCTTCTCTTCATTCTCAGAGAAAATTCGACCAAGACCCTCACTCTCATAGCAAAAACCAAAGGATTTACCAGACAGATTAAGACGAATAAAAGGCTTGTTTTCGAGTGTGAAACTCGGCTCAGTATTGTAAAGATTCAGTTCCTGACTGAGTTCCGCAAAATAATCCGTCGCTGCCTCAGGACTCTTTTTTTGGTAAAGTTCTGCAAAGTAAGCATTGACCACGCTGGGCGGAGGTGTGATAAGTGCCAACTGCTCCTGCTCTGTCTTGCCAGCTAGAAGCTGATCCAGATAGACCTTGTCCAGACTTGTATAGCCTCCATATTTTAGAGCCAAGGTTTTGATATCAGTCATAAAATTCTTCTAACCTCCATTTGTTTTTCTCAGAAATGTAGCCTGTAATGACTTCGCCATCCTCTTGATAGTCACGTTCTTCCAGAATCGCAACACTTTCCAAATCATGAATCTTATAGGACTTAGAAAAAGGCACGCGCAGAGTAAAGGATTCAAAAATATTCTTGATTTTCTCTAAAAATAGTGCCTGCAAGTTCTCGCGACTATCCTCAGACTTGGCAGAAATGAGGGCATAAGGAGTTTGGGTCGGCGTAAAATCTTCGACCAAATCCGCTTTATTATAAAGGGTCAGGCGAGGAATATCCTCCATTTCCAAGTCTTTCATGATGGAAAGAACCGTTTTTTCATGCTCCTCGTGGTAAGGATTGCTGGCATCAATGACATGAACCAGAAGATCCACATGCTTGCTTTCTTCCAAGGTTGACTTAAAACTGGACACCAACTCTGTCGGCAAATCTTGGATAAAACCAACCGTATCAGTTAAAGTCACCTGTAGATTGCCCCCAAGATGGATACTCTTAGTCGTCGCATCTAGAGTTGCAAAAAGCTCGTCTGCTTCATACTGTGTCTTACTGGTCAAAGTGTTCATGATAGTTGACTTCCCAGCATTGGTATAACCAATCAAACCAATCTTAAAGGTGCTAGACTCCAGACGTTTTTCTCTGACAGTCGCCCGATTTTTCTCAACCACCTTGAGCTGGCGTTCGATATCTGTGATTTGATTGCGAACGCTACGACGGTTCAGCTCCAGCTGGCTTTCACCAGGTCCACGGGAACCAATTCCCCCTGCCTGACGACTGAGCATAATCCCCTGACCAACCAAACGAGGCAAGAGGTATTTGAGCTGGGCTAGGTGAACTTGGAGCTTCCCTTCATGGCTTCGAGCCCGCATGGCAAAGATATCCAAAATCAACTGCATACGGTCAATAACCTTGACACCCAGAACTTCCTCTAGATTGACATTCTGCCGTGGAGTCAAGCGGTTATTGACGATGACAGTGGTAATTTCTTCTGCATCTACCATAAGCGCAATCTCTTCTAACTTACCAGAGCCGACGAAGGTCTTGGAATCATATTTTTCACGTTTTTGTCTGTAGCTATCTACAACGACTGCCCCAGCTGTCTTGGCTAGACTGGCCAATTCTTCCATAGAGAGGTCAAAATTGTCCATGCCCTGCAATTCCACACCAATCAGCAGGACTCGCTCCTCTTTTTTTTCCGTATCAATCATCTAAAAACTCCTCTATCTGGCTTAAAATGCGGTCTTTTACACCAGCTTCTCCAATCTGATAAAAAGTGACCTTCATGCGATTACGGAACCAGGTCAACTGACGCTTGGCAAAACGACGAGTCGCCTGTTTGAGACTCTCACTAGCTTCCTCCAAGGTCTGCTCTCCACGGAAGTAAGGAAAGAGTTCCTTGTAACCAATCCCTTTAGCAGCCTGCACATCTGGATAATGGTCAAACAACCACTTGGCTTCGTCTAGAAGTCCAGCTTCAAACATCAGGTCCACTCGGTGATTGATACGTTCATATAATTGACTGCGTTCATCATCCAAGCAGATAATCAATGGCTCATACAAGGTCTCTTGATTTTCCAAGTCCTGACCAAAATGGGCAATTTCCAAGGCACGCATAGCACGACGACGATTAAACTGGGGAATTTCAAGACCTGCTTGCTCTACCAGATGGGCTAACTCCTCATCTGTATAGGGCTCCAAGCTAGCTCGATAGGTCAAAATCTCTTCATGGGGAGTCTCTCCACCAAGATGATATCCTTCTAGTAGACTCTGTATGTAAAGTCCTGTTCCACCAGCGATAATGGCAAGCTTGCCACGATTGTCAATATCCTCAATAGCCATCTTAGCCTCTGAAACAAAATCAAAAGCCGAGTAAGACTCGGTTACCTCTCTAACATCGATTAAATGATGGGGAACAGTTGCCTGCTCTTCTGGACTAGCCTTAGCCGTCCCAATATCAAGTCCTCGATAGACTTGTTGGCTATCTCCACTAACCACTTCGCCATTAAAACGCTTGGCCACTTCAATGGCTAGAGCCGTCTTTCCAACAGCAGTCGGTCCAACAATCACAATTATTTTTGTTTTCATCTTTTTTCCTTGAAAAATTCCCATTTTTTCGTTACTATTATTATAACACAAAAAGGTCAGTCAGAAAAATGTGACCTCTTAAGGGGGCTGGCTGATTGAGAATATAAAGGAGGAAGACTCATGGCTAAAGGATTTGCTAAAGGTCTTGTAACAGGTGTCGCAGGAACTGTCGCTGCCGTCGCAGGTGCAGTATACGCATTTAAAAAGAAAGTGATCGAACCAGAAGAGCAAAAAGCAGCTTTCATCGAAGAAAACCGTAAAAAAGCAGCTCGTCGCCGCGTATCACGTTAAGAAACAAAAGAAGTTGGGATTTATTGTCTCAACTTCTTTTTTCTATTCTTTTAAATAGCTAGGTCAAACTTCAACTGTGGCTTGACAGGGTCATAATCCACCAACTCAAAATCTTCTGCTTTGATATCAAAGAAACTAGTCCCATCAGGAACATTTAAAACCAAGCGTGGTTGGCAGTTTGACGGTTCACGACGGAGCAATTCCTGAGCTTGTTCAAATTGATTATCATAGATATGGAGGTTGTTGATGAAGTAGAAGAACTTCCCAACCTTCCAGCCAAAATGCTTGGCAATCATCATTTGAAGAGCCACGTACTGCATAGCGTTGATATGGTGAGCCACTAGCATGTCGTTAGAACGCTGGGTCAAGGTCGCATCCAGATAGATTTCTCCATCTACACGGCGGACATCAAACATAGTCTGAAAGGCACATGGGAGCAGCCCATCTGTTTCTTCGAAAGCTTGGTAATCCCAGAGCGAAATGATATTGCGACGGTTCCAAGGATTGGCTTCCAACTGCTTGAGAAGCTTATTGATGATATCGTGTTTCTTAACGACCGCCCCGTAACGCTCACCAATAGTTCCCGTATTTCCCACTTCCCAGTCATTCCAGTAGTGAACATTGTACTTGTCATTAAGCACGTCTAGGCTATTTGACTGGTCTTGGTAAATCCAGAGCACTTCCTTGATTGCGGATTTAATGGCGATTGGCCGCAAAGTTGTAATGGGAAACTCCCCTTTTGCCAAGTCATACTCTGCAAAGGCACCCGTTACATACTTGGAGTTGGCAACAGTTCCATCCTTGTACTTGGGACGGGCCTGCTCAGAAAAGACGCCATCTTTGAGGATTCGTTCAATATTTTCTTTAAAAATTGTATCTGCTTTTGTCATTTTCTCACCTCATTTATTGTCCTAACTAGTATAGCATAAAAAAAGAAAGGAGGAAAATCACTCGCTTCTGGAAAGCAATTTTCTCCTTTTTTATTTTATTGCAATACAAGTGATGCTGCTCCGATAACTCCAGCGTCATTTCCTAGAGTTGCAAGAGCCAATTTAGTTGAAGTGCGTACTTGTGGGAAGGTATTTTCGTCATAGACTTTTTGAACACCTTGTAGAAGGAATTCTCCTGCAGCTGACACACCACCACCGATGACGATTGTTGATGGGTTTAGGATTGAGCCGATGTTGGCACAAGCGATTCCCAAGTAACGTGAGAAGTTACGGTAAACAATCAAAGCAAGGTCGTCTCCTTCTTTTGCCAAATCAAAGACAGTCTTAGCAGTTACTTCTTCTCCATTATCAATCAAGCGTTTCAAGGTTGCATCGCCTTCGTACTCATCGGCATAGCGACGAGTCAAGTTGACAATCCCTGTTGCAGAAGCGACTGTCTCAAGACAGCCTTTCTTACCACAGGTACATGCGATTGGTTGGTCAAAGTCAACAGTGATGTGGCCAAGCTCACCTGCTGCACCAGCAACACCGTGAAGCAATTTGCCTTCTGCAACGATACCGCCACCAACACCAGTACCGAGTGTCATAAAGACAACGTCTGGTTGGTTATCTCCAGCACCCATCCAGCGCTCACCAAGAGCAGCTACGTTGGCATCATTATCGATGAAGAAAGGAATGCCCAAGGCTTTTTCAATCTTTTCTTTGATTGGTTGAAGGGTTTTCCAGTTGAGGTTGTAGGCACCAATAACAGTTCCTTTTTCACGGTCAACCACACCAGGTGATCCCATTCCAATACCTTGGAAGTCTGCTGCTGCCAATCCAAGCAAGTCCAAACGATGTTGAATAGACTCAATCATATCATCTACGATATGACTTCCCTCATCCAAAATGTTGGTCTTGATAGACCATTTTTCTTGGATCTCTCCTGCTGTTGTCAAGATTGCAAATTTGATAGAAGTTCCACCAAGGTCAATCCCAATAATCTTTTGACTCATCGTCTTCTCCTTTTTCATTATGAATTAATTGAAAATGCTTACAGATATAGTATAACAAAATTTAGTTAATCATGCAAAGGTTTGCATGAAAAAGTTACATCTAATAATTAATAACTATTTATCTCCTAGTTTTTGAATTGCATAGTTTGCTTCTTCTTTTGTAAATTGTCCACTCCAAGGAGAAGTTAGCCTCTCATAAATTTTTGTCTTTGATAAATTGGTATTCTTTCGGTATTCTCTTGCTCGAATTAAGGCATTTGCCTTATAATCTGCATTCAAGTGATCGATGGCATACTGCACTGCTGAACTTGAAAAACCATGCCACGTTAATTGGTCATAGAGAGCTTTTTTTGACATATGTGAAAACGAATTATAGCTTCTCGCTTTAATTAAAGCAGCATTGTACGGGTTCCCATCTGCCGGTTTTGGTTGTCGCACACCATCGTATCCTACATAGTAACGGCCACCATCTACCCATTTGCCCCTAGCCATTTCACCATCTGATCCCACATAGTAACGGCCACCATCTACCCATTCATTCTTGGCCATCTTTCCATCTGATTTATAATAATAGTATCCTACCCATTTATTGCGAGGATAGCTGCCTTCTGATGGTAGATTAAGTTTTTGAATTGCATAATTAGCTTCTTCTTTTGTAAATTGTCCACTCCAAGGAGAAGTTAGCCTCTCATAAATTTTTGTCTTTGATAAATTGGTATTCTTTCGGTATTCTCTTGCTTTAATTAAGGCATTTGCTTTGTAATCTGCATTCAAGTGATCGATGGCATACTGCGCTGCTGAACTTGAAAAACCATACCACGTTAATTGGTCATAGAGAGCTTTTTTTGACAGACGTAAAGACGAATTATAGCTTTTCGCTTTACTTAAAGCAGCATTGTACGGGTTCCCATCTGCCTGTTTTGGTTGCCGCACACCATCGTATCCTACATAGTAACGGCCACCATCTACCCATCTATTCCTTAGCATTTTGCCTTTAGAATCAACATAGTAACGCCCACCATCTACCCATTCATTCTTGGCCATCTTTCCATCTGATTTGAGATAAGAATTTCCTACCCATTTATTGCGAGCAGAGCTTCCTTCTGCTGTTAGATAATAATATGAACCATGGTTTTTATCATAAATCCAGTCACTTTTAACCTTTTTTCCATCAGAATCAACATAATAACGACCACCATCTACCCATTGATTTTTAGCTCTCTTTCCATCTGATTTGAGGTAGTAATTTCCTACCCAGCCAGACTGAACTTTAGATTGTGATTTATCCTGTTTAGGAGTTGTTTCTTTAGGTTTCGGTGCCGGCTTCAGCGCAGGTTTTGGTGCTGGCTTCGGCGAGGGTTTTGGTGCCGGCTTCGGCGAGGGTTTTGGTGCCGGCTTCGGCGCGGGTTTTGGTGCCGGCTTCGGCGCGGGTTTTGGTGCTGGCTTCGGCGCAGGTTTTGATGCTGGCTTCGGCGCAGGTTTTGATGCTGGCTTCGGCAAGGGTTTCTGTACTGGCTTAGGCGCAGGTTTTGGTGCTGGCTTCGGCGCAGGTTTTGATGCTGGCTTCGGCGAGGGTTTTGGTACCGGCTTAGGCGCGGGTTTTGGTGCCGGCTTAGGCGCGGGTTTTGGTGCTGGCTTCGGAGCGGGTTTTGGTGCCGGCTTAGGCGCAGATTTTGGTGCCGGCTTAGGCGCGGGTTTTGGTGCCGGCTTAGGCGCAGGTTTTGGTGCGGGTTTTGTATTCTCTTTTACAATCTTACCATTTTTAGACGCATCCTTTTCTTGAGCAGATACTTTCTGAGATGAGAAAGGCAACATCCCCATTGTATCTGAAAGAGAAACAAGTGCAAAAGTAGTTGCTGCTAAACTTGTAACCAAAATTTTTTTTGATTTTCTCATAAAAATCTCCTTTTCTTATGATTTACACTTATAGTATATCATATCCTTAATCTTTTTTACATTAAAATAATAACTATACAAGCACTAATCTGAAGCTGAGCGAGTAGAAATTGAAACTTATTTAAACGTAGGACTCAAACCGGCTGAGATTTTTGGGGAAACCAACGGGACACAGCATAGATGCCTTTGTTCACACCTATAAACTCCAACCCCTTTTTGAAATTGGAAAATCCATTCTGTTCTGGGTGGAAAGACAATCGGAGAACCTTCTATTTTGAACTTGGCTATAGTCCGCAAAAAAGCTGTTTGAGTTCACTCAAACAGCTTGAAAAATACTCTCTTAATCAGAGGAACAACTTTGTTGTACTTGACTTGTCAATTGGTGTTAAAATAGTTATTCTAAATAATTAGTCACCTAGATGTTGAATTGCATAGTTTGCTTCTTCTTTGGTAAATTTTTTAAAAGTTAGCCTCTCATAAATTTCTGTCTTTGATAAATGGGCATTCTTTCGGTATTCTCTTGCTGTAGCTAAGGCATTCGCCTTATAGTCTGCTTGCAAATGATTGATAGCATATTGTGCAGCGTCACTATTAAAACCTTCAAAAATTAACATCTCATAAATTCTTTTTTTTGACAAATAAATCCTATTATAACCTTGTGCTTGCCTTAAAGCCGCGTTATATTGATTTCCATCTGCTGGTTTTGGTTGCCACACACCGTCGTATCCTACATAATAACGACCACCATCTACCCATTTATTCTTCAACATATAACCATCAGAATCGACATAGTAACGACCACCATCTACCCATTCATTCTTGGCCATCTTTCCATCTGATTTGAGATAATAATTTCCTACCCATTTGTTGCGAGCGTAGCTTCCTTCTGATGTTAGATAATAATATGAACCATAGTTTTTATCATAAATCCAGTCACTTTTAACTATTTTTCCGTCAGAATCAACATAATAATTACCACCATCTACCCACTCATTTTTGGCCATCTTACCGTTTTAGTTTAGATAGTAATTACCTACCCATTTGTTACGTGCGTAGCTTCCTTCTCCTGTTAGATAATAATATGAACCGTAGTTTTTGTCATAAATCCATTCATTCTTGGCCATCTTGCCATCAGATTTGAGGTAGTAATTTCCTACCCAAGTGTTACGAGCAGAACTTCCTTCTGATGTTAGATAAAAATATGAATTCGATTTCGTATCATAAATCCATTCATTTTTAGCTCTCTTACCGTCTGATTTGAGATAATAATTCCCTACCCAAGTATTACGAGCGTAGCTACCTTCTGCTGTTAAATAATAATGTGCAGAGTATTTCTTATCATAAATCCATTCTTTCTTAGCCATCTTTCCATCTGATTTGAGGTAGTAATTTCCTACCCAAGTGTTACGAGCTGAACTTCCTTCTGATGTTAGATAAAAATATGAACTCGATTTCTTATCATAAATCCATTCGTTCTTAGCTCTCTTACCATCAGATTTGAGGTAGTAATTTCCTATCCATTTGTTGCGAGCATAGGTGCCTTCTGATGTTAGATAAAAATATGAATTCGATTTCTTATCATAAATCCATTCATTCTTAGCTCTCTTACCATCAGATTTGAGATAGTAATTACCGACCCAGGCATTTTGGACATAATTTCCCGATGCATTTAAATAGAAGTAGGAGTTAACCTTTTTATCAAAAATCCACTTATTAGTAACTTTAGCACCATTTTCATAGTACGAAGACCCTACCCAGCCAGACTGAGCTTTAGATTTTGATTTATCCTGTTTAGGAGTTGTTTCTTTATGTTTTTCAGTCGGTTTTGGTGCCGGCTTCGGCGTAGGTTTTGGTGCGGGTTTCTGTGCTGGCTTCGGCGAGGGTTTTGATGCTGGCTTTGGCGAGGGTTTTGGTGCCGGCTTTGGCGCGGGTTTTGGTGCCGGCTTAGGCACGGGTTTTGATGCCGGCTTCGGCGCGGGTTTCTGTACTGGCTTCGGCGAGGGTTTTGGTGCTGGCTTCGGCGAGGGTTTCTGTACTGGCTTCGGCGCGGGTTTTGGTGCTGGCTTCGGCGCAGGTTTTGGTGCGGGTTTTGGTGCCGGCTTCGGCGCAGGTTTTGGTGCGGGTTTTGTATTCTCTTTTACAATTTTACCATTTTTAGACGCATCTTTTTCTTGAGCAGATACTTTCTGAGATGAGAAAGGCAACATCCCCATTGTATCTGAAAGAGAAACAAGTGCAAGTGTAGTTGCTGCTAAACTTGTAACCAAAATTTTTTTTGATCTTCTCATAAAAATCTCCTTTTCTTATGATTTACACTTATAGTATACCATATCCTTAATCTTTTTTATATTAAAATAACAACTATTTATGAAAGCCCTATTTTAAAATGAAGTGCAACACAAAAGACATGTTCATCTGATATTACCTATTATCCTATTTTTTAATTTCTTATTTAACCCATTTACCTGAACCATCTACACGATAACCATCCGGTGTACGTTCATTCACAGCCATTTTACCGTTTGATTTAAGATAGTAATTGCCTACCCAAGTGTTACGAGCGTAACTGCCTTCTGATGTCAAGTAGTAATATGATTTGTAGTTACTATCATATATCCACTCACCTTTAGCCATCTTACCATCTGATTTGAGATAATAATTACCTGACCAAGTATTACGAGCGTAACTGCCTTCTGATGTCAAGTAGTAGTATGATTTGTAGCTACTATCGTAGACCCACTCACCTTTAGCCATCTTACCATTTGATTTAAGGTAGTAAGCTCCTTGCCATGCATTTTTTGCATAAGAACCATCTGATTTCAAATAATACCAAGCTTGATAAGAAGAGTCATAAATCCATTCGCTCTGTGCCATTTTACCATCCGCTTTCAGATAATAGCTTCCCTGCCAAGCATTTTTCACTGGATTTCCATTTCCATCAAAGTAATACCATGCACCATCCTGCTTAACCCAGCCACTTGTTGTTGCTGAACTTGTATTGTTTTGAGCCGAAGTTGATTGCTTTGCTTTGAAAGCACCTTTTGGGGCATTTTTCAATTCACACGCCACACCATCATGATCACGGTCTAACTTGGCAGAATAACCAGGTTCTCCCTCATGAATATCCGCATATCCATTCGCCCAAGCTTCCTTACAGCTAGAAAAATGAATGTTTTCTTCCGCTAACACAGGCTGTGAAAACAAGGCTAAAACTGGCAAGGTAGCCAGACTCATTTTAAAAAATAGACGTTTGTTCATTTCTTTCTCCCATAATTATAATATCGTTTTTAATGTTGTTTTATCAAACTTATTTCAGCAATTCAAGAAAACTTCTAGTTATTGCTGCAAACTCTTTTGGTTTGGCTCTATTCAAGACATGAGGACCGTCAGGGATAATCTGGAACTGGGAATTTGGCATCAGTTCTTGAATAGCTTTCATTGAACTGAGATTAGGCTTATCTTGACTACCACAAATTAACAAAGTTGGATAGGGACAATTCTTTGCAATCTCTCTTAAATCAAGTGTTTTTAATTCCTCAGAAACTCCAACCAAAAGCGATTTATCTGCTCCCTGTTTCTCAAATGTCCTTTTGGGGAGTAGTTTAAATATCAGCAACTGAATGTAAAAAGGGATATTGCCAGCTAGTTTCAATGGACAGCCTGACAAAACCAAGGCCTGAAGATTTGGCAAATCGTAACTTGACAGCTCTAATGCAAGTGCAGCTCCTAAGGACAAACCGATTAGGACAAAAGGTTCTGTCTCCTCTGACAAGTGCTGATAAATGCGCTCCTTAGCTTCTTGATAGGTAGCAACTCCGGAAGGAAATAACTCTAGGGCTTCAGAAGGATAATCTACAAGCAACTCTTGCACTTCTTTCCAACTATCTGCTGACTGACCTAGGCCATGTAAAAATATTAATTTCATTTAGTTCTCCCTTACTGACAGCTCATACAAGCCCCTGACTGCATTACAGCCATAGATAGCTTCTGCTTGGGCAAAATCTGCCAAGGTCAAGACTTTCTCTTCTATCTGTCCTGTTTCCAGCAAATGCTGACGGTAAATGCCTGGTAAGATTCCAAGTCGGACTGGCGGTGTATAGAGTTTCCCATCGATTTTCAGAACCAAATTTCCGATAGAGGTTTCAAGAAGTTCTCCAGACTTATTGTGGTAAATGATCTCTTGCTCCCCTAGGTTCAAATGCGGTCGGTGAGTCGTTTTGAAGTAGGTAAAAGCTTGTTGCAAATTGGCTTCCTGAGGGCAGAGTTGGGCCTGACAAAAGCTTGTACTAAGGGGTGTTAATACTTGGCGATCGACTTCTATCTCTCCAGACTTGCTGAGAGAAATACGCAAGCGGTAATCTTGATTAGCATCACAAGCCTGACACTCTGCTTCAATCTTTTGTCTCAAAATTTCTGGGTCAAAAGGAAAAGCAAAATATCGACTTGCCTTTCTCAGTCTTTCTATATGTTGCTCTTCAAACAGCAGTTGTTTTTGGCTGATTTTCCCTGTAGTAATCAGTTGGAAACGAGCTTCTTTACGATAGAGAACAGCTGCCTTTTGATGAACTTCACGGTATTCAGACTCCCAGGTGCTATCCCATGTAATTCCTCCGCCAACTCCATAGATGGCTTTCCCTTGATACAGTTGAATAGTTCGGATAGCAACATTAAAAATCCGGCGCCCACTTGGAAGCAGGAGACCAACGGTTCCACAGTAGACTCCACGCGGTTGTGGCTCCAAGTCCTTAATGATTTCCATAGTTGCAATTTTGGGTGCACCCGTTATGGATCCGCAAGGAAAGAGAGAACGGAAGATTTCAACAAGGTCAACATCCTCTCGCAACTGACTCTTGATGGTTGAAGTCATCTGCCAAACAGTTGAATACTGTTCCACTTGGCAGAGACGCTCCACATGCTCACTCCCCACCTCAGAAATACGGTTCATATCATTGCGTAAGAGGTCCACAATCATAATATTTTCAGAGCGATTTTTAGGATCCTGCTCCAACCAACTAGCCTGTTCAAGATCTTCTTGGTCAGTCACTCCACGCTGAGTCGTTCCCTTCATTGGTCGTGTAGTCAATTCACGGCCATTTTGCTCAAAAAAGAGTTCTGGACTCATGGAAATCACTGCCATCTCATCGTGTTCCACATAGGCATTGTAGCCTGCCTCCTGCTCTACCACCATACGATTGTAGATGGCAAAAGGATTGGCACTTAAATCCTGCTTGAGTTGGACGGTGTAGTTGACCTGATAGGTGTCCCCCTGCCGCAAATGATGGTGAATCTGGGCAATAGCCTTTTCATAATCCTCTGCAGACGTTACTTCCTGCCAATTTGAAGGCAAATCAACCTCATCATAAGTCAGAGGAATAGGGGATGTTTCTACGCTGTCATGAACTGTAAAATATAGCAGGTACTCTCCCAGTAAAGGAGCTTTATGAACTGCTAATTTCTCCTCAAAAGCAGGTGCAGCCTCGTAGCTGACATAGCCCACCACATAATAACCTTGCTCTTGGTAGCTTTCCACTTGTGCCAGCAAGTCTGCCACTTCTGCTACATTTCTCGTTTTTAACTCTTTAATCGGCTGGGTAAAGGTGCATCTCTCCCCCAAAGCCCTAAAATCAATCACTGTTTTTCTATGCATACCTTAAGTATAGCACAAAAAGGCAGATCCAGACAAAGCTGATCTACCTTTTTATTATTTTCTTACTATTGATTATGCTTTAGTGAATAAATCACCAGCAAATCCATCTGATTTCTGCAAGAGTTGTTTGTAAACCTTCCATTTAAGATCTACAGTATTCTTGAAATCATTACCTTGAAGGTCTTTTTCGACCGCTGCATCAAATAAAGTCTGAAGTTGTGCGTAAGTTGAAATCTTTTGACCATCGATTTCAATTTCAACAAAACCTCTTTGGGCTTTTTCGTGTACTTCATGATACCATGCTTTCTTCCATGCTTCTAAGCTTTGGAATTTGCCGTTAGAAACTTTATTAATAATAAAGTCATCACCAAGACCTACATTACCTGCTGCTTTAGATTCTTGTTTGTATTTGTTTGATGCATAACCTAAGAATCCATCTAGATAACCGAAGTACCCCCACATACGGAAGGTATTATGTTTGAATGAGATTGAACCAACCGCACTCTTACTTGTATTACCACCATAAATACCTGTCATCATATTTACTACAGTATAAGCAGAATCAAATCCTTCAGTACGGTAATGACCATTTCCTGGTAATCCATGTTTCGTTGCAAAGTTTCCATCAACCAGTTGATCAATACTTGTCAGCTTCGTATTCTTTTCGTCATCATTCAAATCACGAACTAAATCCCATTGGTGTGGTTCACCAACTAAGCCATTGCGATCCGCTTTTTCGCGATATTTCTTATCGATCTTCTTGAACCACTTATCGTTTGTCCCAGTATTTTTCTTGATGACAGACTCAGCTTCTAAGTAATCAAGCATCATCATGGATTCATTGTAATTCTTCATGTAGTGATCGATTTTCTCACGACTATTTAACACATTTGGATTATAGTTGTAAATTTGATTTCCATCATTTTGACGTTCGTAAGCCATGTTTAATCCTAAGGCACCATATTCACCATTTGGATTTGAAACTGATGGTGATTGCAACATACCTTGAGCAAAGGCTTCAACGTCTGTTCCTTCACGGTGACGCCATGTTCCTAAGTAGGCCATACGGTCATTGATGTGAGTTGTTTCGTGAGTGAATGCAGATGTACCAAAATCACTAATCATGCTAGAGATGATGTAATATACGGCCTCTTGTGGTTGTGGATTTTGGAAGATATAAGCGTATGCACCCATTCCATTGTATCCGTGCCACTTATCAGTCGGACCATAGAATTCACGAATTGGAGCAAAATCGCCTTTCTTCGTATGTCCCATACGGTCAACCCATCCCAAACCTGGTACATCATGGTTATCCCAAATTGCAGATGGTACCATATTTTCACTCTTAAGAAGATTATTTCGTACATTATCAGCAGCAAGTCTTGACCAGAAGTCTAAATAATTGATTTGTTCTTGCGCACGTAAATCAACCTGCTTCTTGAACGCTTCACGTTCTTCTGCTGTGTTCTTACCATATTTCTCAAATGAACTAAAGGCAATGGTATTATAGGTCGTAATTAAGATCATATGCGCTTTCTTCAAATTCAGAAGTGGTAAAATATAACGTCCGTGATGCCCATTATTAATTACTTCATATAATTTATGTTTCTTATTAGCGAAATCTGGATTTGATGATTGTTTCTCAACAACATAAGCGTTATCTGCAATGTTATTCTTGAACCAAGTATTCATATCTGTTTCACTAGTGAATAATTCCATGTTGTACTTCAGGAATTCGTGTAAGTTAGCTTTACCAGTAGCACTTGCAAGAGCTCTGTTAAATGCATCATGTGATTGATCACCTTTTAGGTTGTTACCATTTGAAGCGAAGCTGATTAATCTATCAAGTACGTTAACGTTCTTACCGTAGAAATCCGGTTTGAAGGTCATCATATTTTTGATATTTAATCCGTCAAATTTAATTCCATAGTATTGGTTTAAATAAGCCAGAGCTAACATGATTTTAGCTTTGTTATCTTCAACTTTTTTAATCAATGCACGTTTAGCTGCTTCGTCCGTATTTAATTGATGGTCTTCATTTTCAACTAAAGCTTTAACTAAAGCATCAAGATTATCTTTTACTTCTTTGAAGCTTTCTTCCATGTATAACATCTTAGGATTGTTATTAATCTTACGAACTTCATCTGAATCAAGTTCAACAGAAGCTAATTTAGCTTTGATATCGCTGATCAATTGTGTCCTATCTTTAACAACCATATTTGGTGTATAGACAATATCACCTAATCCTTCAATACTATATTCACGAACTTGTTGAACCTTAGATTCTTTTTGTGTAATAGCCTTAATTTCTTTCGTCTTATCAGCGTAATGAATCATAATGTGATCAGCATCTGATAAGTCGGTCACAAATTGTCCATCTTTCATACCTGTAACAGATAAAACTTCCGTATTTAGTAATTTAGAATCTGCAGGAATCTTATTACCTTGATTTACAATCCATTCTTTGTTGTAGAACGGTTGAAGCTTTTCAATATTACGGTAAGCAAGCTCACGAGATACATCATAATCTTGAGTATCTTTATAAGTATCTGTTTTTGGTTTTACGTTATTAAGTGCATCTTCAACAAGAGGTTTAATTTCAAACTTATCAGCTGTAATTCCGAATGATTCTATTTTTTTATTTGCATCTTCTAGGCTGATTTCTTGGATTCGATTACTACGAGAACCGTTAAATGAGTGAGAACCTTCACTCACATCTTTAACAACGTAGTTTCTTTCAATCCAGTTTTTTGTGTAATATCCACCTTCTGCTTCTAAATCTCTAGAACCGTAGAATTCTTCACCGTTTTTGACTTTCATCATTGAAACTGTGTCAGCAACACGCCCCCATGTCCAGTTTTTACTAATGAAACCACCTACCTCAACAGGGTTCTTCACATCAATAGTTCCTTTAGTAACAGCGTTACGAACAGAAGCGTATTTATCAATACCATTAGGATCAGAACCGTTATCGGTTCTAGCGACAAGTCCACCAACACGTGCTCTATCTGCAACAATATCAGCATCTACGTATGCATGTTTAATATTACCACGCCAAAGTTCTCCGGCGATACCACCAAGATCCCAACCTTTATTACCGACACCTGTTAGTTTACCGATGAAAGCAACATTTTTAAGAAGTCCACCAGTATCTCCTTTATTTACGATACCAGCAATACCATCTTTACCAAGGATACTACCAGTTACCTTAACATTTTCAACTGTGGCATTTTTAATTACTCTTGATAGTGCGGAAATATTTTCAATCCAAGGCATATTGATATTAACATTACCTAAGTTAATGTTTTTAACTGTACCGCCTTCAACGTTATCGAATAACTGACGAGCCATATTATGAATGGTATATTGTTTACCGTCAACACTTGTTAAAGTTCCGCTAAATTTACCAGGTACATATTGTTTATTCGGAGTTGGTACATTTGCTGCATTCAAATCTGCACCAAGTTTAAAGGTACCACTTGGATTAGCTTTCATAGCCGTTACTAGGTCGTTAAAGCTATAATATACATCACCATCGTGTGCTTTTTGTTTTTCAAAGTAATGGACATACTCTTCGCTAAGTGTGTTGTCAGAATTCCGTTGAATCAAATCAGGTGCTTTGGCAGTGACTTTGTATAAAGTTTTTCCGTCTTTTTCTACTTCTTCAATCTTGTCAACAGCTAGTCTTGTTATTTTATTGTCATGAGTGGTCACTCGTAAATAAAGCGGAGCAAGATCAGTTGGTTTTTCTGTCAGCAAACTAGTATCTGTTTCATTACCGTCAGCATCCACACTCATCAAGCTTGTTTCTTTGATGTTTTTAATTTCAACTTTTTTAAGGTCAATTCTTAGAGGTTCTTCTTTAAGAACTTCTTCTTGATCACCTTCACCTAAATTATAAACCATCTTCGTTTCAAGTTTATAATCCTTGTAGTACTGCAAATCTGTCAGGGTCGTTGTCAAGTCGTCTGGTGAAACATTCAAAGTTTTAACAATTTCATCACCCTTTTTCAGAGTTAAGGTAATAGATTTAATGGCTGTCTTACTTGGATTTTCCAAATTATAACGAATTTGAGATGATCGTTTCAAATCATTAACATCAACAAGTGACAAACTTAAGATTGGTTTTTCAAAGTTTTTAGTTCCTAATTTGACGATACGATCTTGGTCTAACTCCAGAACCTGTTCCACAATTTTAGGTGCTTCTTCAGTTTTTAAACCTTTGAGAGTTTTGTAAGTCTTGGTAACTTTTTTCTGCCCATCTTTTCCTTCTTGGACAGTAACTCTTTCACCCTTTTTCAGTTGGTCATCTTCTTTAAGAACTTCCTTAAATGGAATCTTTTCAAGACTTTCTTCCACCAGAGTTCCTTCAATTGGTTTTGTCCCACGACTTACCTGTTGATTTACAGGTTCCTTGGTAACTTCTGTGCTAGTTGAAAGAACTTGGTCCGTTTTAACACCTTCTACTGTTTTATAAGTTGTTTTAGTAACTTGGCTACCTTTTTCACCATTTCGTAGGACAGTTTCTTCGTCCGTATACTTGGTTGGGTCCTCTATCGTTTCAGTTTTGTAGTCTAGGTCTGTAGTCGATGTTTCAACAAGGGTTCCCTCAGTTACTTTGTACTCAGGTAACTGTTCTTGTACAAGGGCTTGGCCAGTTTTACCTTCCTCTTGTGTACCTTTTACTTCGATTGGAGCTTCTGGTAAGGTTGGTTGTGTTAAAGCTTGACCTTCCTTGCCTGCCTCTTGGGTTCCTTTTGCTTCAACTGGAGCCTCTGGTAGTTCTGGTTGTGTTAGAGCTTGACCTTCTTTGCCTGCCTCTTGGGTTCCTTTTGCTTCAACTGGAGCCTCTGGTAAGGTTGGTTGCGTTAAGGCTTGACCTTCTTTGCCTGCCTCTTGCGTTCCTTTAGCTACCTGATGCGTTGGTTCAGCTTGTGGTACTGGAGTTGGGGCAGGTTGCTCTTCTTTCTTAGTTCCGACTGCAATGACTTGCGAAACAGGATTTTGAACCACTTGGTCTTCGATGACTTCTCTAACTTCTTGACCATTAACCATCGATACTTTGGTTACAATGCGACGCTGACCATTTACTCCAGCTGTGACGATACGAGTCTGTCCTTCTGCTAGATTGGTATCTGGGCTTGTGACTGTTTCAAAAGGAATATCTACCAAGCTCTCTTCCAGTCTTGACTGAGGTTTCTCAGAAACTGGTTTTTCTTGAACTACTTCTGTCTTATCAATTTCATTTGCACTTTGCTTTTCTACTGGCAACTGAGGCTTCTCAGCTGAAGCTGGCCTTGATGGATGGAGTTCTGCTTCCTTGAAGTATCCAATGTATTCATAGCCATCAATGTGGATAATCCCTTCAGCCAAACCTTCATGTGTAGAAGCCGAAATAGTTTGGTTATAAGAAAGCAATTCTTTATTTTCAAACGCAAATGTGGTGAAAGGAACAAAGTTGCTTGCACCAATCGAACTAATTAATAAGACACCAAGCACCTTACCACGATGTTTTTTAGAGATTAATAAAACAGCCAAAGAAGCCGTAGCCAACCCTATACCAGCCAAGGCTAATTCTTTACTCCCTGTATAAGGAAGTTCTTGGTAGGTACTAGCTTTCTTTCGATACACTGCATAGATAATATCATCCTCTTGAAACTCCGAAGGGACTTCATGGTGAATTAAGGCTTTTTCAGACTCGGTCAATTCCTGCTCCGCCAAATAACGGTAATGAACGCTATGAGCTCCACCAACTTCATTGGCTTGTACCTTATCTACTGAAAGGGCACTTGCACCAAAAAGGAAGGCCCCGATGACTACAGGACCAACCCCAACAGTTAACTTGCGAATGGAATATTTAGTAATTTTTTCAAGTTGTTGTTTTGTTTTTCTCATTCTTATGACTTTCTAATAGAATCTTGCGGATAGTGCGCACGCGCACCTCCAATTAATTTTGGACGACTAGCAAGAGCCGTTACATGGGCATGCCCAATTTCTCTCAAAAGAGGGCGAATCGGAACCTGAACATGCTTGACATGCATGCCAATTGCAGTGTCTCCGATATCCAATCCAGCATGAGCCTTGATAAATTCAACCTCAACTGGATCTTGCATAAACTTGAAGGCTGCCAACTGACCTGAACCTCCTGCATGAAGGGTAGGAAGGACACTAACTATTTCCAGAGCAAACTGCTCTGCAACCTGACGTTCAACAACGAGGGCCCGATTGACATGTTCACAACCTTGAACAGCTAGATGAATTCCTTTTTCCTCTAGGATATCTAGGATGGTCTTCACAATGATTTCCCCAATTTCTTGGCTGGATTCCTTACCAATCTGACCACCTATCACTTCACTAGAAGAAAGGCCTAAAACAAAGATAGATCCTTGCTTCAAATTGGCCTTTTCTAATACATCTTTTACAATCTGGCTTGTTTCTCTTTGAATGTCTTTTTCCTTCATACTTGATACCTCTTTTGTCATTATCTATCATATCGTTTTTTCTACTTTTTAGCAAGATAGACAACCTAGAAAGCTTGCCCAATTACGCATAAAACTCCCAGAATGAACTGGGAGTTAGCTAATTTCTATTCTATTTATGTATATTTCTACTGTCGTACCTTTTAAAGGGACAGAATCGATCTTCATCTGATAGTTTTCTCCAAAATGAAGTTTGAGGCGTTGGTCAACATTTTGAAGACCTACTCCTCCACGTTTGAGCTGACTCTGACTACTATCGCTAGGATTTTGGAAGCCAACTCCATCATCCTCAATACGAATGATCAATCCTGAATCCTGTTTCTGGACAGAGACTCTAATATGACCCTGACCTTCTTTCTCCTTGATGCCATGGTAAAGAGCATTTTCTACTAGAGGTTGCAACACCAGCTTGGGCAAGACTAGATTATCAAAGGCAGGATTTTCATTAATTTCGTATTCCAGCTTATCGCCATAGCGTTGTTTCTGGATAAAGAGATACTGGCGGACATGGTTAATTTCGTCAGACAGGCAAATCAAATCTTTACCCTGATTGAGCGCTAGGCGGAAATAAGTCGCCAAGGACTTGGTCACCTGAACCACTCGCTGACTATCCTGAAATTCAGCCATCCAGATGATGGTGTCCAAAGTATTGTAGAGGAAATGGGGGTTAATCTGACTCGACAAGGCTTGAAGTTCATACTGACGGGTCGTTTCTTCCTGTTTGCGCACATCTGCCATCAGCTGATCAATCTGATCCAACATGGCATTAAACTGACGAGTCACTTCTCTCAGTTCATGGGCACCAGTTTCCTTGGCACGAAGATTCTGATTACCAGAAGCAATCTCCAGCATGGTTTCTCTCAAGTCATTCAGAGGAGCAATCCAGCGTTTAAGACTAAGCCACACCAAGCAGAGACAGGCAAGAAGAGATGTGACACTGGCTCCAAGCAAGGTCCACATGAGTTGACTCCGAACCTGGTCTAATTTTTCCAGTGAAGACACTCCTATAACCGTCCAATCAGTTCCTGCAATCTGTTCCTGACTGACGTAGGATTTGTGGTCCAGAGTGTAGTCCTGCCCTGTCTCAATATAGGGTTTCATGGCCTCCATTTCACTAGCTGAGCTATAGACTGTGTGTTTAGGATGGTAAACAAATTCATGGTTTTCATTGATGATAAAGGCAAAGCCCTGCTGACCCAACTGAAGTTGATTTAGATAGGCTTCCAGAGTTTCATAAGAAATATCCAAACGAAGTACGCCGAGATTGACCCCCTTTACATCAACAAGTTCTTGAGTGACAGAAATGACCCACTGACTATCCGATTTACGAGCTGGTGTCAAAACTGGTTTAGCCCCCTGATGAATACCTTTTGGTACCAATCCTCAGCCATCATATCAGAAGAAGTTTTCATCTGCACACTGTCATCTGTAGAAATGACCTGACCGGATTTAGTGACCAGTACCACCGTTTTCAAGTCCTGGTCTGCCTTCAAGATAGTCAAAAATAGATCTCGAATTCCCTTGACCTTGTCTTGATTGGGGTTCTCAGCATAAGCTAGAACATCCGTCTGCTGGGTCAAACTGGTAGAGGTGGTTTCTAATTTTTTGATATAAGACTGGATAAAGTGGCTAGTCTGACTGATAGTCGTTTGGCTATTGCCCTCAATAGTAGCCTCAATGGCTGATGAACTAGATTGATAGTAGAAAGTCCCGACCAGAGCTAGGAGAATGAGAAAGACCAGAAAGATAGAAATAACCATTCTAACTAGGAGTGAAGAACGCTTCATCGACCTTCCCCCTTCTTAAACTGACGAGGTGTCACACCTGCAATCTGTTTAAAACGTTGGGTAAAGTAGTTCATATCTTCAAAACCAACCTTCTCTGCAATCTCGTAAATTTTCAGATCCGTAGTTAAAAGCAAGAGCTTGGCCTGTTTGACACGTTCTCGCACCAAATAATCCTGAAAAGGTAGGCCCAACTCTTTCTTAATCAAAGAACTCAGATAAGTCGGACTAAAGCCCAAGTCACTGGCCAAAGACTTTAAACTAAATTGGCTATCAGCCAGATGGGACTGGATTTTCTGGGCCATATTTCCCTCAAACTTATCGGTCAATAAATCTTGTAATTGCTCTTCCTTTTCTTCCTTATCCAACTTTTGCTTGATTTTCCCCAACATTTCCTCAATATCCTGACGAGAAAAGGGCTTGAGCAGGTAGTCATCCACACCTAGTTTGACAGCAGACAAGGCATAATCAAAATCATCGTAGCCTGTTAAAAAGACCAAATGAACCTGAGGATAGGTTTCTCGGACCAGACTGGCCAACTGGATGCCATTTAGCTGAGGCATGTTGATATCAGTTAAAATGATATCTGGCACCTGCTTTTGAATCAATTCCCAAGCCTGCCTTCCATTTTCAGCCTGACCGATGATTTCCATATCGTAGGCTGCTACATTGACCAGCTTGGTCAAACCTTGTCTTACCAGATATTCATCTTCTACGATTAAGATTGTGTAGGTCATGCTTCTCTCCTTTGTCACTTACTAGTATCAGTATAGCAAAATTCTCCTCTAACTGCTTAGGAAATCCCTCTTAATCGACATAATCTAGTAAATAAGCGTAGCCTTTTTCTTCCATTTGATCTTTGGGAATAAAGCGGATAGAGAGACTATTAATACAGTAACGCAAGCCACCCTTGTCCTGAGGCCCATCTGTAAAGACATGGCCAAGGTGAGAATCTCCAACTCGGCTTCGCACTTCCATTCGCGTCATATTGTAAGACTTATCTTCCTTGTAGGTAGCAACATCTGGACTGATTGGTTGGGTAAAACTAGGCCAGCCACAACCAGACTCAAACTTGTCCTTTGATGAAAAGAGGGGTTCGCCAGTTGCCACATCCACATAGATACCGGATTCAAATTTGTCCCAGTAGCGGTTTGAAAAAGCCCGTTCTGTTTGATTTTTCTGGGTAACTGCATACTCCTCAGGCGACAAGGTCTTTTTCAATTCTTCATCGCTTGGTTTAGGATATTTGCTGGCATCGATGACGGGATAGGCCGCCTGATTGACATTGATATGGCAGTAGCCATTTGGATTTTTCTTGAGATAATCTTGATGGTAATCCTCAGCCACCACAAAATTCTTCAAGTTTTCCTTTTCAACTGCCAGAGGTTGGTCGTATTTCTTAGCCACCTCATCAAAGACTTGGTTGATTACCTCCAAATCCTTGTCATCTGTGTAATAAACACCGGTACGATACTGGGTTCCCACATCATTTCCTTGTTTATTTTTGCTGGTTGGATTGATAATGCGGAAATAATGGAGCAAGATTTCCTTGAGGGAAATTTGCTTGGCATCATAGGTAACATGGACGGTTTCCGCATGTCCAGTTTGGTTAATCAATTCGTACTTGGTTGTTTCCCCTCTACCGTTTGCATAGCCTGAAACGGCATCTGTCACTCCGGGAACGCGTGAGAAGTATTCCTCCACTCCCCAGAAACAGCCTCCAGCTAGATAAATTTCATGCAAATCTGCATCTTTACTCACTTCTGTTTTTTTCACTGTTTTTCCTCCTTGGCTAACTGATGCTTTCTCAATTTGCGAGCTATCTGTCTGCCCTGCATTTCGCATCAATAGAAAATAGAAACCGGTTATGGCTAGGAAAAAAATCCCTGCCAAGACAAACAATTTTACTTTATCGTTCATGACCTTTCTCTACCCCATTTCTTTCAATTCTTTTAAAATCATATCCTTATCCATAAAACCTGGTTGCGTTTTGACCAGTTTGCCTTCCTTGTCTATAAAGGCTTGAGTTGGGTAAGAACGGACACCATAACTTTCCAAAAGTTTGCCTGATGGATCAATTAGAACTGGAATATTTTTATAATCCAAGCCCTTGTACCAGTTCTTGAAGTCAGCTTCTGCTTGTTCCCCCTTGTGTCCAGGAGACACCACTGTCAAGACCACATAATCATCACCAGCATTTTTAGCAATTTCATCCGTATCTGGAAGACTGGCTAGACAGATGGAACACCAAGAAGCCCAGAATTTGAGATAGACTTTCTTGCCCTTGTAATCAGACAAGCGGTAGGTCTTGCCATCTACTCCCATCAGTTCAAAATCTGCAACCGCCTGACCTTTAGTCGCAGTTTGCGAACTGACTTGTTCTGTTTTTGTTTGCTCCTTCATAGTAGCTTCGTCTGACATATTTTTAGCAGAACAGGCTGCCAAGCAACAGATTGAGCCGACTCCAAGGAGACATGTTTGCCATTTTTTCATTTCTTCTTCCTCTCTATACAAATAATCTTGTTAAAATAGAAGCATTTCCCAAAAGCACCAAGATTCCCATCACAATAATGAGGAAGCCACCCACTTTTTTGAGGGTTCCGAGGTAGGGATGAAGTTTTCGGAAATGTTTCAAAACATAGCTGGAAGCTAGAGCTAGAACCAAAAATGGTAGCGCTAGACCCAGCGTATAGATTAACATGAGACCAGCTCCCTGCCAAGCACCTGAGCCACCTGAAGCCGCTAAAGCCAAAACAGAGCCAAGAACCGGCCCCACACAAGGCGTCCAAGCAAAACTAAAGGTCAACCCCAGTAAAAATGCCTGACTATAGCCCTTACCCTTTTGCCCCTGTCTCTTTAATTGTATCCTTCTTTCCTTGTAGAGTCCCTGAAAATGTAAGACTTCCATCTGGTGCAAGCCCAAGAGAATGATGACCGCACCCGTCACATACTGAAACCAAGAAGCATACAGCAAATTGCCTAAAAACCCAGCTCCATAGCCTAGTAAGATAAAAATAAAGGATATCCCTGCTATAAAGACCAAAGTTCGCAATAGACTAACAAGTGAGATTGAACATTTGCCACTAGAATCCTGAGCACCATCTTTGTCATCCAACAAGACCCCTGCATAGACCGGTAACAAGGGTAAGATACAAGGAGAAAAGAAGGAAAGAATTCCAGCAAGAAACACACTAATAAAAAAGATTATATTATCCATCGCCTTCCTCCATTCTTTGATTTGATAGGACTATTATAGCCCCAAAACTCCAGAAAAAACAGGGACAATGATAGGGAAAAATAGGAATTTAATCAGGTTATGTAAAAAATGTTGCAAAAAAAGCCAGACACAGTCTGACTTTGATGGAAACAGAAAAGAAAATTTACTAGTCTTCCCTACTTATCTGATAATAAATGAGATCCGCAAGATAGCCTTTTCTCTCTACACCATTGGTAATAGTCTTTAGATAGGACATTCCAGCCTTCTCCATGACACGACCTGAAACTGGATTGAGACTAGCATATCGTGCTCTGACCTTTTGAAAGCCTGCTTGAGTAAAACAAAAGTCCAAGACAGTTTTTAAGGCCTCTGTCATAATCCCACGTCCCCAGTAAGCCTTGCCTAGCACATAGCCAATTTCACAAGAAGAATCGTTCTCATCCATTGCAACGATGCTGATATCTCCTATCACCTGTTCTGGCTTTTCTTTGAGACAAATGGCCCATTTGTAATAGTTGGGATTGGCATAGGAGGCAACCCAGTTATGAATCGAATTTCGAGTCACCTCGACATCAGAATGGGGATCCCAAGTGACGTAGGTTAGATTCTCAGCAGAGGAAGCCCAATTCTGAAACATGGCTTCTGCATCACTCTCCATAAATCTTCTCAAAATTAAACGATCTGTCTGTAATGTTTGCGTACCGATAGATTTCATGACGCTACCTCGCTTTCTGATAGATGATTCTATGTCCAACCTCAATTTAAATTTACTTTGCTTTTGAATTTCAAGGTAATAAGCTAAAAAGGTCCCCCGGACTTCCTCGCTTACCTATTTCCATGCTCGGGGTAAAAAGACTAAACTCAGTAACAACTAAAAAACAAGTTTTTCATCTAGTTCCTTGACGCAGTCGCTGTCTGGTTTGAAATGCGCTTTACCAATCTTTTTCAAACCTAGTCATCGTTGCGGGGGTGAGACGACGAAATCGAACTCTGTGAGTTACCAGACCTTCTTCGCTTTCTCATTTCTAGGCTCAGGGTAAAAAGGTCCACTAGAGTTTTCTCGTTTTCCTATTTTTAGACTCGGGGTAAAAAACTAAACTCATTAATAGCTAGAAAACAAGTTTTTCATCTAGTTCCTTGACGCAGTTGCTGTCTGGTTTGAAATGCGCTTTACCAAGCTTTTTCAAACCTAGTCATCGTTGCGGGGGTGAGACAACGAAATCGAACTCTTCGAGTTACCGGACCTACTCTCACTTTTTTATTTCAAGGTGAGAGGCTGAAAACCTCCACTAGAGGTTATTCTTGCTCTCGAGTTTCAAGGCAAGAAGCTAAAAAGGTCCCCCGGACCTTTTTACTCCCAAAAGTCATCAAATACGGTGATTGGTAGGTGCCGTTTATGTTGACCTTTGTGCCACCAGTTTTCAATAGTCGTTTGGGCTTCTGGGCTGATTGTTTTGCCTTCTAGGTAGTCGTCAATCTCTGCATAGGTGACTCCGAGAGCAACTTCATCAGCTAGGCCTGGTTTATCTTCTTCTAGGTCTGCTGTTGGGATTTTTTCATAAAGGGCTGGGTCCGCACCAAGTTCCTTCAATAGTTGTTTTCCTTGGCGTTTATTGAGACGGAACAGTGGTAAAATATCTGCACCACCGTCACCAAACTTGGTAAAGAAACCTGTGATATTTTCCGCGGCGTGGTCTGTTCCAATGACCGCTCCGCTATGGGAACCAGCAAGGGCATACTGAGCAATCATACGGCAACGTGCCTTGATATTGCCCTTGTTAAAATCTGAAACAGGACTACCTGTCGCTTCAACTGCTGCCGTCATGGCGTCAGCTGATTCCTTGATATTCACAACCAAGCTGATATCTGGCTTGATGAAGGCTAGGGCTTTTTGAGCATCTGCTTCATCAGCTTGCACTCCATATGGCAGGCGGACAGCGATAAATTTGTAGCTGTCGTCTCCCGTTTCTGCTCGCAGTTCTTCCATAGCTAGTTGAGCTAAACGTCCTGCTAAGGTTGAGTCTTGTCCTCCAGAAATCCCTAGTACAAAGGTTTTTAGGAAGGGATGTTTTTTCAGATATCTTTTTAAGAAATCAATAGAACGACGGATTTCTTCCTGGGCATCAATCACTGGTTTGACACCCAACTCTTGGATAATCGTTTCTTGCAAACTCATTCTTCTTCTCCTTCACCGAGGGCTTCCTTACGCATTTTGTCAATCAAGTCCATCTTGTCTTGCCATACATCACGCGCCAAATCCACTGGATAATGCTGCGGATTGAGCACGCGCTTGTATTCATCCCAAAGCTTGTCAAATTCCTTACGAGCATAATCCTGAATCTCAGTCAAGCTAGGCAGATTGTAAATCAATTTTCCGTCCTTGAAAATATCCACCAAGAGAGGAACAGCATCAAAATTACGAACCGTCTTCTTGATGTAAGTATAGGTCGGATGGAACATCTTGATTTCTGTCATGCTGGCAACATCTACGCCATCATAAGTGATATAGTCTCCTTCTGACTTGCCTTTTTCACGACTGGTAATGCGCCACACCTGCTTCTTACCTGGCGTAGAAACTTTTTCAGCATTATTTGACAGCTTAATGGTATTGCGCATCTGGCCATTTTCATCTTCAATGGCCACAATCTTATAAACTGCACCAAGAGCTGGCTGGTCATAGGCTGTAATCAGCTTAGTTCCCACACCCCAGACATCAATCTTGGCCTTTTGCATCTTGAGGTTGAGGATGGTATTTTCATCTAGATCATTAGAAGCATAAATCTTAGCCTCTGTAAATCCAGCCTCGTCCAATTGCTGACGGACTTTCTTGGAAATGTAGGCAATATCCCCAGAGTCAATTCGAACACCCATAAAGTTAATCTGGTCACCCAGCTCACGCGCCACCTGAATGGCAGCTGGTACACCGATGCGAAGGGTGTCATAGGTATCCACAAGAAAGACACAGTTTTTGTGGGTCGCAGCGTAAGCCTTGAAGGCCTCATAGTCGTTACCATAAACCTGCACCAAGGAATGGGCATGGGTCCCCAAAACAGGAATGTCAAAGAGTTTACCAGCACGCACATTGCTGGTTCCATTGGCGCCACCAATCACCGCTGCGCGTGTTCCCCAGATAGCCGCATCCATTTCTTGAGCCCGACGTGTCCCAAACTCCATCAAGGGTTCATCTTCGATGACCGAACGGATACGAGCTGCCTTAGTAGCCACCAAGGTCTGGTAGTTGACGATGTTCAAAAGAGCCGTTTCGACCAATTGACATTGGGCTAGAGGACCTTCCACCTGCACAATCGGTTCATTAGCAAAAACCAAGTCCCCTTCTTGGGCAGAACGAACGGTCAACTCCAACTTGAAATTGCGGAGATAGTCCAAGAATGCCCCATGATAACCAAGCGACTCCAAATAGGCAATATCACTATCTGAAAAACGCAAATCTTCAAGATAGCTCACAATTCTTTCCAAACCTGCAAAAACTGCATAGCCGTTCTTAAAAGGCTGTTGGCGGAAATAAACCTCAAAGACCGCCTTTTTATTGTGAATCCCTTGGTCAAAGTAAACCTGCATCATGTTAATCTGGTACAAGTCCGTGTGCAATGTCAAACTATCATCTGGATACATACTTTTCCTACTTCCTTAACTAGAAACCAATGAAAAATTTCAAGAACTTTCATTCATTCCAATAAATTAGTACTATTATAACACATTTTGGCTGGATTGAGAAAAGAGTAACAAGCTATTCTCCACTCTCCAGTTCATCCATATCTTGTTCAAACTTTTTCTGAGTTCATTCGCCATAGCTTTTAAGACCAAGATTGCCAATAAAGACCCAGGGAAGGTAATTGACATAAGTAATAGCCCAAGCAGATAGGTATTTAAAATTTAAAGGATTGTGCTGATAAATTTCGATATTAAATTGATAATTCTGCAACATCAAGAGTGTTGTAATAGCGAGAGTTACCAGCAAACAGCCTAAAATTGTAAAATGAAAACGACTATAGTAGTTCACACCCAAATCTCGAGCACGGCCGAAAAAGTAAAAAGTTCCAATAATGATAATGATGAGAATCATTCTCGGATTAAAAAGACTTGGTGCTAATACTGCAATCATATAAGATAAAAGCAAGAAAGCTATAGAGATATAGAAACTTTCAGCCCCCGCTTTATTGATCAGTTGTTCTTCTCTTTCGTCTAGTAATTGATAATAAAAAAATCTATTTTTCATCTTCTTCCTCCCAAAATAATTGATCCAAAGTTTTGCCTAAGCATCTGCAAATGGACTGGCAGAGGGAAAGACTGGGATTGTATTTCCCCGCCTCTATCAAACCAATAGTCTGGCGCGTCACCCCAACAGCCTCTGCTAGTTGACCTTGTGTTAAATCACGCTCAACACGAGCTAATTTTAATTTTAAATTTTTAGCCACCTGCGTCCTCCTTATAGTTTTAAAAAGTTGCGCTTCTTTTTAAACATATTATACCATATATCTAACTTAATGCAATATATAAATGTCATTTTGTAATATTTTGTTAACAAAAAACTCTCTATCACAAAATAATAGAGAGTTCTGAGTTTAAATATAGGATTTCAAAATATCAACGACATGACTTCTTTGTTTTACTTGGTAGGCTTTGATACCTAGACTTTCAAGCAAGAGCTTAGTCATAGTTCTGGTAGCCCATTTGACATAACTTTTATATAAAAATCCAACATATTTAAAACTACAGATTATATTTAAATTTCAAAATTACTTTTCTTTTTCTAAACCAGAAATATATAGTAAGCCTAATAGCAATTTTATTTCTTGTGTTTTTTTCATTACATCAACTTTTGTTATAATTCTAGTTCCCCCATGCGTTGACAGGTTAAGAAATTCTAAAAAGCTTTTACTTTCATCTCTAGAACTAATTGTGCTACGTAAAGAATTCAAAACTCGCTTATCCGCGTCGTCTAATTCACTACTATCAATCAAACCTTTTCCTTCCTCAATTACTTTTCTATAGTTTTGCAATAAACTTTCTGTCTTAGCTATTTTACTATTATCCAAAATATCATTTACAACAATTTCAATTAAAGTTCGATAAGCTGCAACTGCTACAAAACTATAATCTTCAGTACTAAAAATTCGATTAATTTCTCCTATAAAACTGACAACATCTGACCTAAAGTTAACTTCTTTGTTTATAGGCATATTAACTAAATTACTCTTAGAAGATTCTGGTTGAGCAATATAAAAGTTATCCTCTACTACTCTAAACGTAAAATCAGCTTCATGAATAAGTTCTGTTTTCTTATCTGTTATTATAATTGAAATTGTATTTTCATTTAATCGACCAAAATTTATTATACCTTTATTAAAATTTATAGTAGGATTACTTTTTGTATCAATTTCAAAAGATAAGCCCTTATCCTCTTCACCAAAACTATTTATAAAAGTGAATAAATCATCAACTTTATAATCTATCCCCTTCTTGAGTATATTTTCTCTTTGACTGATTTTAGGTTGAGCTGGCTTCCTTAAAATTATCTTTAGAGAAGAGACTGTAGTATCTGTCTCTTGCCTAATGATCCATTCCCCTTCTTGGAGTTTATTAAATTCTCTTACTTTTTCTTCGTTAAAATAAATGTCTGTAGCAACTTGAATTAATTCCTTTAAATTAGGAATCTTCTTGTCTAGATCATCTATATCAATCCATGATTCAACTACCCCCAAATTTATTGTTTCTTTAGTCTTTGGAATAATATCCAATAGAATTTCCTTATCAAAAAGAGTACATTTTAATTTGTCTCCTTGTTTTTCAAAAATTATAAAATCTTTTAATTTAAAATCTGGTCTAATATTTTTTTTAAGATTGCTGAGATCAGAAGTTTCTTCTAAAGATATCCTATTTTGAATAAATGTTTTGCGAGGAAAATCTCTTAATTCATTTTTTAACGAAGAGCCGATTCTCTGAATTTTTTCGTTTATTCTTTCAATGAATTTAGCTATATCATCAGTTAACTTACTCTGAGAAAATTGAGTTCGATCAGAATTAAACTGTATGGCTGAATCACTAGATTTAATTGAAATATAACCAATTAATTGCTTTAATACATCGCTATATTTTTTGGTCACCATTAATTCAGTATCAAATAATAGATAGTTGTTAAACAAATTATTATTGATATAAACCAAAGGTGTTAAATTGTTATTATTAGGATTGTAAAATAAAGAGTTAATCTTACTTTTTCCATTTGGGACGAGATAAAAAGCAGCTAGATTCATCTCAACAGAATACCTATCTGAGTCAAAACTAAATTTTTCAGAGTAGATATCCTCACCATTTTTCTTAAACACTAACAAACATTCATTTGAAGAATAATTAATTTCAAATAACTGATCAGAACTATTTTGATTCTCTAACTGGATACTGTAGTCAGTAGAGTATACTTCTCCATCTATATTTAGATTTATAATAAAGTTTCTATCAGCAGAAATTTTCCCATCATTTTTCTCATTATCAATAAAAGAATTTAAAACTTTATTTCGATTGACATCTTTGGTGAGATATTCTTTTAAAGCTTCAAGATTATAATCATCGACTTCAATTTGGATTAAAGTCCCTACAAAATCCCCTGAACCTACAAGCGTGACATCTAAGCATTTATCTGTTATATTATATTCAGAAATCAAAGAATCAAAATCTACAGCAAAATCTGAAATTTGATTATTACGTGATGTTTTCCAATATACTTTTTTACCAAACTTAAAAACAGACAAGAACCCTAACCCCTTTGACCCTTGAGTCAGGCGTATAGTACCATTATAAGAGATAATTTCTCCATATTGTTTATCACTACTTGATATATGGAATAATTTCTTAATTCCTTCTGTATCCATACCAATACCATAATCTCGAATAGTGAGTTTTTTTGATTCCGAATCCAATATAATATCAACACTGGGAGAAAACGCATCGTACGCATTTTTTATTAACTCATTTAATGCAATAATATTATTAGGAATTTTTTCTGATAATTCACTCAATATATTACCTGCTACAGTAATAGGTACTTGTTCAACTTTATTAGGCATCTAAATCTCCTTTATTTTTCTTAATATCAAAACATATTCTTGATTCATTGATTCCACTGATTTATCTTTTACTTTAGAAACCCGTCTTGGCATTCTCTTTATAGGTATATTACGTGTAATAGAAGCTTCCAACTCAAAACCAATATTTTCAAAAAATTCCTGCGTAATACTTGATAATGGCACTACTTTATTATCAACACGTCGATCACCTAAAGTTAAAACTATTCTCTTATCCTTTTTTAGAACACGTCCCATTTGCATCATCACTTCCAAATAGTCTATTACAAAATTTTCCACTTTTTTTCGCTTATCTTGAGATATACTTTCAAGATAATCAGATAAATAGTGTGACTGATGCTTTTGTTTATTTCTTTTGCCAGATCCACCTAAACTATTTGAATCAATACTTGAATAATTATCTATTAAATTTTCAGAAAAAACCTCCAAATCCTTCCTATCAATCCAATATATCGGTAGCATAGAGTACTGTCCATATGTTACAGTAGTTGAATTATCTCCATACGGAGGAGAAGTAACAATCAAATCGACAGAATCGCTCTTCATTCCAAATAAAATATCTTCCGATTTTCCTATTTTTAAATCAATTTTTTTACTTCTGTTATAATCAGGTAAATATTGAGAGTATTCGTTAATGCTCTTTATAAAATCTTCAACGATGTGGTTTTCCATCTTTTCAATAGCGCTTTGCTCTTTTATATGCAATTTAAATGTTGAACTTCTTGTATTACTGTATTTTTTTAAAATATTAATTAAACACACCCAATAATACTGTCTTACGTATCTGTATTTTTCTCTCTGAATAGCACTACGAATTTTACTAAACGTTATTATAAAATCTTTTCGATACCATTTTTCTATATTATAAAAATAGTGTTTATCAAATTCAAAACTATTGCTTTTTAAAAATTTCTCAATTCTATTATTTGCTATATATATATATATTTTGTTAACACCTTGCAGCTTAACTTTTGTAATAAGATTAGCTAAAGGGTTAATATCTATGCCAATCGGAAAAAGGTTATTCTTTTCACCCTCTACTAGTGTTGTTCCAGAACCATGAAAAGGATCAAGAATATTTGTAATAGATGAATCTTCACTTTTAATTAGTTTAATTAATTCATATTGCATATCAGGAACCATCGTAGCTGGATAAGCACTAATTTTATGCATGCCTGAAGCAGTTACATTTTTAAAGTCCCAGTAATCAATTTCTTTTTCTTTTATTTTATCTACTAAATTCGACTTCAACAATTTAGCCCCCAACTAATATTTTTCTATTATGCACCCTAAGTATAGCATAGAATTTTTTGAACGTAAAGAAATAATATAATTAATCTGTTAAGGAAAATTAAATAGGTTTCTATTAACAAAAAACCTCTACCACCTAAATGATAGAGAGTTTCTGCTTATTCAATTTTTTTCAAAACATCTACAGCATCGTAGGATTTCACATCTAATGTCTCAGCTGCGATTGTATTGTCCTCAATATCAGCTAGAAAGACACAATTTCTAGATTATAACTGCTAATTATTGATAGTTACTCATATCCATCAGTCCACCTCCATACTTATGTCAAGCCCCCCTCTTTACTTTATGATTTCATATTCTCGTTACAAATTCTTTTGGTAATAATATCTTTGCCCAATGTAGGGATAGTCTTGCAAAGCAAAGACTTCCTTGTAGCCATGCCTTTTATAAAAATCTGGAGCTTGAAACTGGTAAGTATTGACAAAAGCAAAACGACAGTTTCGATTCTTAGCTTCAGTTTCTGCTTGCTGCAATAGTTTTGAACCGATTCCTTGCCCTCGCAGTTCCTCTTTTACAAATAAATACTCTATTTCTAGCCAATTTCCAAAAGTCTCTGCTATCAAACCTGCCAGGAGATTGCCCTTTTCATCTTCGACATAAAGGTTCAATGGCTCACTTTCAGCCTCTTCTCTTTTTGAACGATTATAAGCACGAATCAGATTCCCTATTTCTTGTGATTTATAGGATTCCTTATCTTCCAATCTAAAGTACATCTAAATCTCCTTAAATACTGTTACAGCTTGATTATAGTCTTATTTCAATAGACTGTCAAACTAGAAAAACCCACCAACCTGAGTTGATGAGTTTCAAATCTATTTTCTAAATTTCCACTGGCTATAAATACCAAAACCGATAATCCAAATAGCTGAACCAATTGCTCCTACAAATGTAGACTCTTGTAAAAAGAGGGTTACAAAGACAAAGGCAAAGAAGAGCATGGTTAAGGGATTTAGGAAACGATAATGCGGCATGAGATAGCCATCTGCCATAAAGTCTGGTGACTTGCGGTATTTAAGGTGAGCCACCATAATCAAGATATAAATCGCGATATAGACACCTGATGATGATGCCGTAATCAAGGCAAAGGCATCGGAAACACCTGGCAAGATATTGATAAAGGCTGCTAGGGCAATCAAGATTGCTGAAGCGATGATAGCATTTTGTGGTACATTGTGGCGAGAAAGAGTATCTGCTTTAATTGCTTTTAGGAAGCGATTTGGCGAATCATGGGCAATCTGGTATAAATGACGCCCTGTTGAGTAGAGAGTTGAGTTAAGAGCAGATGCTGCTGAGGTCAAAACGACGAAGTTAATCAAGGCTGCTGCCCACTTGATACCTGCCAATTCAAATACTGTAACAAAAGGTGAATCAGCCGATGCAAGCTCACGCCATGGAATGATAGCCATGATGGCTAAGAGGGCACCACCGTAGAAAAAGGCGATACGCAAAGGAATTTCCTTAACGGCTTTTGGCAAGACTTGACGTGGATTTTTGGTTTCTGAAGTTGTGACCCCGATAAACTCAATCATAAGGTAGGCAAAGAAAACCATCTGGAAGGCCATGACAAAGTTAACTCCACCATTTGGGAAGAGGGAGAAATTGTCAGCAATATTAGCCAAACTTGCTACTCCATGAGGTGTCTTAAAGCCAGTCAAGACCATAAAGACTCCTGTAGCGATCATAGCTAAAATAGCCACAATCTTAACCATAGCAAACCAAAACTCAACTTCTCCAAAGAGCTTAACCGCAATCAGATTGACCAAGGCTAGAATGGTCAAAAATCCAATCTCAATCATCCAACTTGGCCAGCTAGGAAACCAGAACTGAACATAGTGAGAGATAGCAGTGATTTCCGCCATACCGATAAAGACAACGGATAGCCAGTAGGACCAAACCGAGAAATAACCCCAGCCCTTACCCAAATGGCGCGTGATAAAGTTGATAAAGGTATGTTGCTCAGGGTCTTGGTAGAGCATTTCCCCAACTGCACGCATCATAAGGAACATGAAAGCCCCCGTAATCATATAAATCAGTACAATGGAAGGACCTGTTAGGCTAATTGAGCGACCTGCTCCCAAAAAGAGTCCTGTTCCGATTGTCCCAGCGATGGCCATAACCTGTACGTGACGATTAGTTAAACCACGCTCCATCTTATTTTTTTTCTTCTTTGAACTCATATAGTCTCCAATTCTTTTTAAACCTAAAAAGGAGCAAAGAAGGATTTTTCCCTCTTTTTACTCCTTTTAATCATTAGGCTGTTTTTTCAACCTTCAAGATTTTTACATCATAGCTACCAACAGGTGTTTCAATTGTTGCTGTATCACCTGTTTTCTTGCCAATCAAGGCTTGTCCAATTGGGCTTTCATTTGAAACTTTACCTGCAAAGGCATCCGCACCCGCTGAACCTACGATAATATAAACTTCTTCTTCGTCCTCACCAATTTCTTGGATAGTGACTGTTTTACCAATCGCTACTTCGTCTTGGGCAACTGAGTCACTATTGACGATTTCAGCATAACGGATTTTTGTTTCCAAGCTAGAGATTTGTCCTTCGACAAAGGCTTGTTCATCCTTAGCTGCTTCGTATTCACTGTTTTCAGAAAGGTCACCGTATGAACGGGCAATCTTAATGCGTTCTACCACTTCTGGACGGCGGACCAATTTCAATTCTTCTAATTCTTTTTCAAGTTTTTCCTTTTCCTCAAGGGTCATAGGATATGTTTTTTCTGCCATTTTTCTCAACTTTCCTTCGATAATATTGAATCTCTATCTGAGATTCTCATTTGTGTAGTCTTAGTTTGAACTACTATTTTGAGTAAGCTTGCTATTGACGTGCTCAGCTACATTACGATCATGTTCTTCCTGTGTCACTGCGTAATAGACTTTACCATCTGTAACATTGGCTACAAAGTATAGGTTCTCACTCTTAGTTTGATTGATACTTGCTTCAATCGCGTCCTGACTTGGGCTATCTACTGGACCAGGCATCAAACCAGGTTTTGTATAAACATTGTATGGTGAATTAATCGATGTATCAATTCCAGCATCATCTGCTAGGCTGATATTTTGACCAAGTTTCCCTTGGGCATACAAGATTGCAATATTGCTTTGAAGTGGCATACCAAGATTCAAACGGTTGTAGAAAACACCCGCAATCAACTTACGGTCTTCAGTCTTAGCCCCTTCTTTTTCAACCAGTGAAGCAATTGTTAGCAATTCATTGACTGTCAAGTTCTTAGACTTAATTGCACTATAGTGCGGAGTCAAGGTCTTATCCATAGCTGCCAGCATCTCATCAATCAAGCTTTCAATAGTTGTGCTTTCCTTGATAGAGTAGGTCGCTGGGAAAAGATAACCTTCCAAACGGTAACGAGCTCCACTTTCTTTCGTTGGCAAGCTTTCGAGTAGGTTTGGATATTTAGCAACTTCTTGACTGATAAAGTTGTCATCTTGCACTTTAGCCAAGAAAGTTTCCGCTGTCAAAGGTTCTTTAAATTCACCTTGTAATTGGCCTACAGCTTGGGCAATTTGATCAATCGTATATCCTTCTGGAATTGTCAAGTTTGCAAGAGATGGAGCCTGAGGTTCAGGTGTACCACCTTTTTGCAGTTCCTTAATGATGTCCTCTGTACTCATGCTCTTTTGCAAATTGTAATATCCAGCCTTCAAATCTGAATAATTCTTATATTTTGCATAGAAAGCAAAAATCACACCGTGTTTAATCACACCAGAATGCTCAAGAGTTGATCCGATTTCTTGGACATTGGCTCCTTCTGGAATTTGAACAGTCACATATTCCTTAGAATTTGCATCAACAGGTAGCAAGGATGATTGAACATACTGATAACCGAAGTAACCACCTGCCGAAATCAAGGCTAGGAAAATCAGTAGAGAAATGAAGAATGCCTTCAAATGTGATTTTTTCTTCTTAACTGGTTTAACTGTCTCACGGCGACTACGTCTAGGAACTGAACCTAGGCTATCTGCCGATTCAGCTGACTCAGACAACTCATTATCCACTGTAGGAGTACTAACTTCTTCCTGTTGTCTACTTGTTTTATACGACACCGCAACCTTTGTTGGAATCTCGTTAAATTCTTTGTCTTCGTTAAGTTTTACAGGTTCTACTTTTGGTTGAACTGGCTCGAAAACAGGTTCTACTGGTTCAACTACCGCTTCAATTTTAGGTTCTGCAACTTCTTCATTTCCTGCAATTTCATCCGAAATATTATTAGAACGTGATGGAACACCAGGAGCATTCTTTAATATTTGATCCACAACAGAAAGAGAATTAGCCATCAACTCTTCTGCTGAAGGTTCATGTTCCTGAGTTGAAGGATCTACTGAATCTTCTTGAGATAAAGGAGTTTCAAAACTTGTAATCTCGTTTTCTTGCTCACTTCTATCTTGTTTTTTTACTCTCTCTAAATCACGTAAAATTTGCTCTTTAAAGCTTAATTTTTCGTCTTCTCTTGTTTTTTCACTCAAAAGTTTATCCTCCTCGTTGACAATCCATAATATTATATCTTAAAAACGAAAGAAAAGCAACCTAGCATGCTTTTCTCGCTTATTTTTTAGCTTCCCAGACCATATCATACCAGGTTTCCCCTGCAAAGGTTGACTGAGACCGGCCTTCATTGACAAATCCATGTTTTTCGTAGTAGGCGATGAGATAGTCATGACAGGTTAGGTTAATACCTTCTCTTTCGTGTTCAAGAGCCAACTCTTTCAAGGCTGTTAATAATTTTTGACCAAGTCCAAGGCCCTGTGCTTCCTTGGCAATAGAAAGACAGGTCACAGAGATATAACCACTCGGCTCATGACTATAATCTTCTATCTCTTCTGTAAAAGACTGATCTTGCAGATGGCGGTATGGTCCAACTGGCCCTTCTATATACCCCATGATTCTGCCTTCTTTTTCTGCAACCAGAAACGAGGTCTGAATTTTTCGCAAATGAGCTTCAAAAACCGAGCGAGGAATGGCTTCTTCAAGTGAGAAATTTTCTAGTTCAATCTCAACGATACGATCTAAATCTTCTAATCTTGCTTTCCTGATTTTCATTGTGCCTCCAGATAAAAGGGATTAAACCAAATCATACTAAAACCTTGACTAGCTGCATAAAGGGAAGTTTCTTCATCAATAAAACCGTTCATTTCAAAATAGGATAGCAACTCATCAGGACTCTTCAAACGAATAGCTTTGTAATCCAGCTCAACCGCCACCTCTTTCAAGGCTGCAAGAAGAAGCGTGCCCAAGCCCTGTCTCTGATGGCCAGAGTCAATGACTAAAGAATGCATTTCTAGACATTGCGGATTATGTGGCTGAGGATCGCCTAGAACATAGCCCAGAAGCTGATTTTCATCCCTAGCTAGAAGAAAGGTATCCGCACACTTACGGATACTTTCTTCTAAAATATGGGAAGGTTGCTGATTTTCAGCTGGAAAAGATGAGGCCTGAAGTGCCTCTATCTCAGTTAAATCAGACTTACTTGCCCGAATGATTTTAATTGGAATTTCCATGAGAACTTCCTATTGAACATTGCTTGTCAGGTTAGACAAGAGACGCTCGAATGAATATTCATAGGTTTGGATATCTCCTGCTCCCATAAAGACGTAAACAGCATTGTCATGGTCTAGGAGTGGAGAAACATTTTCAACAGTAATCACTTGGTGTTTCTTGTTAATTTTATTAGCTAGGTCTTCTACCTTAACATCTCCATGGTCCACTTCACGAGCAGATCCATAAATTTGGGCTAGGTAAACTGCATCCGCTTGGTTCAAAGCGTGGGCAAATTCGTCCAACAAAGCGATTGTTCTTGTAAAAGTATGCGGTTGGAAGACTGCAACAATTTCCTTGCTTGGGTATTTCTGACGAGCCGCATCCAAGGTTGCAATAATTTCTGTTGGATGGTGGGCAAAGTCATCGATAATCACCGTGTCATTGACAATTTTCTCAGTGAAACGACGCTTAACACCGGCAAATGTTTTCAAGTGTTCACGCACCAAGTTCAAATCAAATCCTGCTGTGTAAAGAAGACCAATAACGGCTGTCGCATTCATGATATTGTGACGACCAAAGGTTGGAATGTGGAATTGCCCTAATTCTTGACCACGGAAATGAACTGTGAAGGTTGAACCAGTTGTAAAACGAAGAAGGTCGCTAGCTACAAAGTCATTGCCTTCTGCTTCAAAACCATAATAGTAGATTGGTGCATCAGACGTAATCTTACGTAACTCAGCATCTTCACCGTAGATAAACAAACCTTTGGTAATTTGTTTAGCATAGTCGTTAAAGGCATTGAAAACATCCTCTAGACTTGTGAAGTAGTCTGGATGGTCAAAGTCAATATTGGTTATGATAGAGTATTCTGGGTGGTAAGGCATGAAATGACGCTCATATTCGTCAGATTCGAAGACAAAATATTTGGCATTGGCTGAACCACGACCTGTCCCGTCTCCAATCAAGAAGCTAGTATCTGTGATATGAGACAAGACATGAGACAACATACCCGTTGTTGAAGTTTTTCCGTGCGCTCCAGCAACTCCCATGCTGACAAAGTCACGCATAAAGCTACCTAGGAACTCATGGTAACGTTTGTAACTAATGCCATTTTGGTCCGCATAGGCAATTTCGACGTTGTTATCTGGACGAAAGGCATTTCCAGCGATAATTTCCATATCACCGTCTAGATTTTTTTCATCAAAAGGAAGAATAGTAATCCCTGCCTGCTCAAGACCACGTTGAGTAAAGTAGTACTTTTCAACATCTGATCCCTGTACCTTATGCCCCATTTGGTGCAACATCAAGGCCAAGGCACTCATACCTGATCCCTTAATTCCGATAAAATGATATGTCTTTGACATGTTTTCTCCCCTATTCCGTAATTCTTGTCAGATTCAACTCTTGGGCCACCTGACGTTCTTGTTCTTTTTGTTGATTCTTTTTATTGTAGATTTGGCTCTTCTTCAGAAAATCATAGTTGTTTTTCTTTGGACTTGAAGTTTCTTTCGACTCAGCTTGAGTCGACATATTGTTCACTTCTTCCGCCAAGATGTAATGAGACTGAGTCAATTTTTGACTGTATTTGACAAATTCACCAGGATTTTCCTTTTGGAAAGGAGCTGTAGGTTGATTGCCCTGTCTAACTAGACTTGGCTGAGAATGGCGTCTTGTAGGAGTAATATCCTTAGTCAGATAACTTGCTGAGCGTTTCTTTTTCAAGTCCGCACGCGCTTCTTCACGCGCCACCTCCGCATAGCTCTTTCCTTCTTTTTTTACTCCTAAGCTAGCCTTCTTAGGTTTCTCTACTGGCTTTTCAATCGGTTTTTCTGGTCTTTCTTCAGTAATAGGGGCCCACTCCAGATAATTCTTATCACGGTATTCTCCCTTGATATTACTGATAAAGTCAGACTCATCATAGAGGTCCATAACCGGCATCTCAGTCAGCATGACCTCATCATCTGACACTAATGGAAATCGTTCTTCTCTCATTTTCTATTTCCTTTCAACACTTCATTATAGCGTATTGTCTTGATTTTTCAAGTGCTGGCTTCAGAAATTCCTAAAATTTCTCTAATTTCTGCTAGGGTCAGACTGCCACGTGACTCTGTGCCATCCAATACTTGTGACACCAGATGTTTCTTTTGTTCTTGGAGTTCCTGAATTTTTTCTTCAATGGTTCCCTTGGTCACCAAGCGATAAACCTCAACCGTTTCTTCCTGACCCATCCGATGGGCACGGCCAATGGCTTGCGCTTCCACCGCAGGATTCCACCAAAGGTCAACCAAAATAACCGTATCAGCACCTGTCAGATTCAGACCGACACCACCAGCCTTAAGGGAAATCAGAAAGGCATCTCTTTCTCCTTGGTTAAAGGCCTTGGTCATGTCTTGTCTTTCCTTGGCTGGGGTCGAACCGGTAATTTTAAAGGAAGTCAAGCCCAAGTCTGGCAGTTCTTGTTCAATTTTCTCCAACATTCCCTTGAACTGTGAGAAAATCAAGACACGGTGTCCGCCGTCTGCCACCTGTACCAGCAGGTCTCGGAGACTATCCAGTTTACCACTGGCACCCTGATAATCCTCCATAAAGAGGGCAGGGGTGTCACAGATTTGGCGCAAGCGCATCAGACCAGACAAGATTTCCACCCGACTTCGCTGGAATTCCTGATCTGACACTTGAGCCAGACGGTCTCGCATCTGTTGCAACTGAGCTAGGTAAATAGCCTTTTGCTGGTCTTCCAGTTCATTCTTGTAAACCACTTCAATCAAGTCTGGTAATTCAGTCAGCACTTCTTCTTTCTTGCGCCTCATAACGAAAGGTTTGATAAACTGAGCAACGCGCTCAGCTGGTAATTTCATAAATTCTTTCTTGCTTGGCAAGAGTCCTGGCATGACGATTTGGAAAATAGACCACAACTCACCCAGATGGTTTTCAATAGGAGTTCCTGACAAGGCAAAGACTGACGGCACCACAAATTGTCTCAAGGTCTGGGCAATCTTAGTTTGGGAATTTTTCATGACCTGAGCTTCATCTAAGAAAAGGAAGTCAAAGGCCATCCCCTGATAAAGATCACTATCCTGACGGAAGGTAGCATAGCTCGTCACATAGATTTGATGGCTCTCGGCAAGAATCTCCTCACGACTAGCTTTCAAACCATGAACAACAACCACATCCAACTGTGGAGCAAATTTCTGAAATTCATCTGCCCAGTTGTAAATCAAACCCGACGGAGCGAGAATCAAGACTCGACTTTCTTTTGTCACTTGGCTGGTCAAAAATGCAATGGTCTGCAGGGTTTTACCAAGTCCCATATCATCAGCTAAAATCCCACCAAAACCATAATGATGGAGCATTTGCAACCAACGAATTCCCTTTTCCTGATAATCTCGTAAATCAGCCTGAACCTGAGTTGCTTGCAAAGGAAAGTCCTCTGGATGCGTCAAATCCTGGGCCAGATTCTGGAATTCTTGTGAAAAAGAAACACGATCTCGTCCTTCAAAGAGATGGGCTAAACTATAAGCCAAAGATTTTCGAGCCTGCAAGGCCCCATCTTTTAATTCAAACTGCCCCAGTTCCTGTAGATTTTGGCGAATTTTCTTGGTTTCTTCATCGAAAAAGTAGACTTGATTGGACGCACCAATGTAAAAATCTTGATTGGCAACCAAGGCCTGCATGGCTTGGTCAATTTCCTCTTGGGCAATATCTTGAAAATCAAACTGGATTTCCAAGAGACCTCCCTTGGAAGCAATCTGCACTTGAGGGCTTGCTAGGCTATAAATTTCTTCTAGCTTGTCTGATAGATCAACATTCCCGAGTTTTTCAAAAACTGGAATGATGTCATGGAAGAAATGATAAACAGACTCGGCTTTTAAGGCCTGACGCCAAGATTGAAAGTCTGCTTCAAATCCAGCTGCCAAACAGACTTGGAAAACTCTTTCTTCTAAGTCAGCATCACTCGAAAAAGGTAATTCTTCTAGCTCTTGTCGGCTAGATACCTTCCTGTCTCCATAATCAAACTGAATTTCTAAACGAATCCGATTGTCTTCTTCCCTATCAAAGTAAAAAGAGGGTTCAAAAGTTTTGATATGTAGACGTTCTGGAGCTGAAACGGTCCCCATCTGGCTAAAAAGAGTTAAACAGGAAGCCAATTTATCGCGGTCACTGCTATCAAATTGCAAGTATTTCTTTCCATGCTGATCCAAAGGCAACGCTTTGATTTCCTTGAGAAGACGTATCTGCTGGTCTGTTAGAAAATAAACCTGTCCTTTATGGAAAAGTACGGCTCCCTGATAAAAGACATTGACTCTAGGACTCTCACTGATTTCCATTTCAAAATAATCCGAGTATTCTTTTACTATAAAGGCAAATAGATTAGCACCCGCATGCAAATCCTGAAAAATCAGGGTTTGGTAGCTATCTACTTGATGGTCAAATTGAAAATGCGGCAAGGTCATCAGTAAATTCACACCCTGCTCAAAAAAGGTCAGAGGAAAAAAGAGATGCCGACCCTGGTTTTGGAAAAAAAGATCTGGACTAAGTCCTTCCTCCGTTAGTCCCCGCAAAAAAGCCAGAAGCTCTTGACTTGCCTCATCAAAGGCTTCCAAAGACAGAGATTCCTCATAAGTTTTTCCAATCATATAAGGTTTTCTCTTCTCGACGACTTTTAAAAAGAGCGGAATATCCCGAATGACATAGTATTTTTGACTATTGGTTTGCCCGATTCTCAGAGTCCACAAGATACGATTGGTTCCTGCTTCCACCTGACCGACAGCCGATAATTCATAGGCTCGTTCTGTTTTTGGAGACAAGATTCGATCCAAAAACTTGCCTCCCAAGGTCACCTTGGTTTCAACGGCCTCTTTTTCTTCATGACCTTCTTCAAGACCCTGCAAGATTTCTTGGCCACGCTCATCATTTTTCAAAAAATGCTCCAGAGCTGCCAAATGCACACAGTAGCCCCTCTTTTGGAAAAAATCGCAGGCACAAAAAACCAAATCATCCTCTAAACTATAGCGCAGTTCTTCTTCTGCGACGCGAGCGTAGAGCCGATTATTCTTTTCCTTGATGATGTCAACTTTACCAGTTTCATAAAGGGCAACGCCTTCGATACGGACTTTCCCCGGAATCAATTTAGCCATATTTTTACCTTTACCTTATCTTTTTATTATACCATATTTTCCCCTATGAAAATAGCCTTCTAAGGATACTTTTCTCCTAGAAGGCTGGATTTTTAAAGTTTAGCAAAAGTGGTCACGATGCGTTGGCAAACCTCTTCTAGTACTGACTTCGGCATAGCTACATTGAGACGGGCATGGAGACTCCCTTCCTCTCCAAAATCCAAACCACGGTTGAGGATAACCTTGGCTTCATTTCTCAACAGCTCTTGCAATCTTTCATCAGTCAGGTCATAGGCTGAAAAATCAAGCCAAATCAAGTAGGTTCCTTGCGGCTTCATGACCTTGATTTTAGTTTCTTTTTCAAATAGATCGACCACATAGTTGATGTGGTCTTCAAAGACTTGCTTGAGTTCCTCTAGCCAATCCTTCCCATAGCGATAAGCAGCTTCTGTCGCCAGATAACCCAAGCCTGAAATTTCATGTTGATTATTAGCCAACTGGCGTTTCTGGTAAGCCACTCTCAACTTAGGATTTTCAATGACTGCATAGGAATTTTTTGTTCCAGCGATGTTAAAAGTTTTAGTAGCACTGCTTAAGACGATAGCAAATTCTTTAAAGTCAGGGTTGACGGTATTGAAAGACTGGTGTTTGTGACCAAAGAGGGCCAAATCTTGGTGAATCTCATCCGAAACCAAGAAAACACCGTGTTTTTGGCAGAGTTGGCCAATCTTTTCCAACACTTCCTTTTCCCAAACACGTCCACCAGGATTGTGAGGGTTGCAAAGAATATAGAGTTTGACCTCTTCTTCCACCAAATCCTTTTCAAGTTGATCAAAGTCAATCTCAAACAGACCATCCTTTTCCACCAAAGAATTGGTAATCAATCTGCGATTGTTCAACTTGACACTGCGAGCAAAAGGTGGATAGACAGGCGTGTTAATCAGAACCGCTTCGCCTTCTTTTGTGAAAGCTTGAATAGCTGTTGAGATGGCTGGTACCACACCCTCGATAAAGACAAGAGCCTCTTTGTCAAAGTGATAACCGTGTTGTGTTGCTTCCCACTTTTGAACTTCCTTAATTAAATCATCACTGGCATAGGTATAACCATAAACCAGTTGATCCGCATAAGTTTGCACGGCTTGGCGGATTTCAGGCAAGACTACAAAGTCCATATCCGCTATCCAAGCTGGTAGGACTTCACTATCCGTTTCTGCCTCTTTCCATTTATAGGTATGGTGCCCTAAACGATTGGGCAGGCTTGTAAAATCATATTTTCCCATCTTTGTCTTATCCTTCCAAGGCTTGGCGCAAATCTGCAATCAAATCTCTAGCATCCTCAATCCCAATCGACAAACGCAAGAGGTCATCTGTCAAACCATAAGAATGGCGCACTTCTGCTGGAATATCAGCGTGAGTTTGCGTCGTTGGATAAGTAATGAGACTTTCTACCCCACCTAAACTTTCCGCAAAAGAGAAGACCTTGAGACTGTTCAAAACATGAGGAATGCGCGTTTCATCGGCTACTTTAAAGGAAATCATGCCCCCTCGACCAGTGTAGAGAACTTCCTTAACTGCTGGAGAATCCTTCAAAAAGGCAACCACTTCTTGGGCGTTAGCTGTTGAGCGCTCCATACGAAGAGACAAGGTCTTGAGACCACGAATCAATTGATAACTGTCAAATGGAGACAAGACTGCCCCTGTCGTATTAAGATTGTAAAAGAGCTTCTCGTATAGTTCTAAACTATTGGTCACAACCACTCCAGCCAAGACATCATTGTGCCCTGCTAGATACTTGGTTGCTGAATGGAGAACGATATCTGCTCCATCTTCAATCGGACGTTGGTAGATAGGGCTGTAGAAGGTATTGTCTACCACCACTTTGGCACCCTTAGCATGAGCCAATTTGGCTAGTTTTTCGATATCAAATTCCAACATCAAGGGATTGGTTGGGGTTTCGATATAGAGAACATCCACGTCCTTTTCTAACTCGGCAATCAACTCTTCTTCTGTATTGGCATAGGTAAAATGGAAACGGCCTTCCTGCTCCACTTGGTTGAACCAGCGGAAAGAACCACCATAAAGGTCACGGACAGCCAAGACCTTACTTCCTACTGGAAAGACGCTAAAGGCCAGTACAATAGCTGACATACCTGAGCTAGTCGCTAGGGCATAGTCTGCGGACTCAATAGCCGCCAAGACTTCTTCCGCCTTACTGCGAGTTGGGTTTTTGGTGCGCGTATAGTCAAATCCAGTAGACTGACCAAACTCTGGGTGCTGATAAGTCGTCGAAAAATGAATCGGTGTCACCAAAGCTCCTGTCGCTTCATCTGACTTGATACCCGCCTGGGCCAAAATTGTGTTAATGTGTAATTCCTTGCTCATACAATACCTCCAAATCTATAGTAACTATTGTACCACTTATTTTCATCAACTCATTTTCTTCTTTTCAAGAGCTAGTTATAGTTTCAAA